>NZ_JAPYKS010000005.1:0-320251 GCF_037179605.1 Mesorhizobium salmacidum (SeqCode) | reverse complement strand
AATGTCGAGGCCAACGACCGCGACTACAGGACCAGCGTCGACCGGCTCTACGCGGCGGGCGATGTGCGCCGTGGCCAGTCGCTGGTCGTCTGGGCGATCCGCGAAGGCCGCCAGGCGGCACGCTCGATCGACGAGGCGCTGATGGGGACGACCGTCCTGCCGCGCTAAGGGCTGATCGCCGTCGTGGTGTCGCTTGCGGCCGCCGCAGCTGCTGGACTTGCCTTCGGCGGCCACGAGAAATCATCAGCGCGACCTGGGGAGGCCTCCGGTGCCTTGCCCTCGATCACCAGCCTTTCCCCGGGAAGAGCTGGATTGGCCTTCGGCGGCGGGGCAGCGCCGAGCAATTCGGTGCCGCCGTCGAGCGCGGGATCGCTGAGCAGCATGGGTTGGGTGCGATCGATGACGATGGGCGCGGCCGCCGGAGCCGGTGCTTCGACGGGTGCGCCCGCTGGCGCTGCCGCCGGTGCTACGCTTCCCGGCGCTGCCAGTCCAAGGATCTTCAGCAGCGGCTTTTCGGTGTAGAAAGCGAGCTTGCGCTTGCCTGCCTTGGACACGTTGATGCCGTCATCGGCGCGTAGCCGCACGGGCTGGCCGTTCATGTCGGGGCCGCTGGTGATGAAGGCGCCGTTCTCGTCGACGAAGCCGTCCCAGACATCGACGAATTCGCCGCCGTGGCTTTCGGCCGCCTTGTGGTAGATGTCGTTGAAGGCTAGCATGTCCGAGGTCATCTTCGGCACCCGGAAGGCCGGCATGCCGACCCACAGGAAAGGCACCTTGGCGGTGGCGATTGCCTTGCCGAACTCATCGGTACGGCGTTCGTATTCCTTGGTCCAGTTTTCGGAGCGAGGCTGCTCGCGCACGTCGCCGACCTTCATCTGCTGGCGGTCGTTAGACCCCAGCATGACGACCACCGCGGCGGGTTTTTCGGTTTCGATCAGCGATTTGATCTGTTCGGGCCAATTGTAGAAATCATCGCGCACGAAGCCTGACGAGCCATTGCCGCGGACAACGATCCTGACACCGGTATTCTCGGCGAAGGCTTCGTCCAGACCCTCGGCGAGGCCCGTCGCCATGAAGTCGCCGACCACCAGGACGGTGCGGGCGTCCGGCGCCTTTTCGACCACGGGCATTGCCGGCTCCTCGGGTGGACGAGGCGCACGAGGTTTCTTCTTCGGCTTAGGCCTCGCCTGCTGGATGTCCGGCGGCGGCTCGATCCGCTCGCTGCGGCGCGGAAACAGAAGGTCGCGCAACGACCAGCCTCGGCTCTGCTGCGGCTGCTCCTGCGCCATGGCAGGGGCGCCGGCCACGGCAATGGCGAGCACGGCGAAGGCCAGGATCAGCACCGGCATGCGACGAACGAACGTGCCGATGCGCGCAGGCCAAACCAATCGCTCCCTCCCTACTCAACTTCGTCAGGCTCTATTTCTGCCTGAGCCATTTCAGCACTTCCAAGCTCGGATAGCCATCCTGGGTCAAGCCGACCTTTGCCTGGTAGGCCATGATGGCCGTCTTCGAGCCGTCGCCGATCTTGCCGTCGAATTTGCCATCATAAAGACCATGCTGGGAAAGTCGCTTCTGCAACTCCTGCCGTTCCTCGAAGCTGAGCTTGGTGAAAGGCCGGTTCCAATCCTGGACTAGGCCGCTGCCGCCGGCGATCTCATCGGCAAGCAGACCAACGGCCAGCGCGTATTTGTCGGCATTGTTGTAGGCCTTGATGACCGAAAAATTCCTGACCATCAGGAAGGCTGGTCCGCCACGCCCGTCCGGCACTTTCAGCGTCGCCTTGTCGGTGAGGTTCTTGAACGGCTTGCCGCTGGCCCTGACGACGCCGAGCGCCTGCCATTGTGCCAGCGTCTTCGATCCGCCCGGCAATTTGCCTGCCGGTAACGTGACTTCGTAGCCCCAGGTCTTTCCGGCCTGCCAGCCATTCTTCTTGAGCAGGTTGGCTGATGTCGCCAGCGCATCGGGAATGGAATTCCAGATGTCGCGCTTGCCGTTGCCGTCCATGTCGACGGCATAATGCTGGTAGCTGGTCGGGATGAACTGGGTCTGGCCCATGGCGCCCGCCCAGGAGCCCATCAGGTGGCTCTCGTCGATATCGCCGGTTTGCAGTATCTTCAGCGCCGCGACCAACTGGGTGCGAGCATATTTCGAACGTTTCGCGTCGCCGTAACCCAAAGTCGCCAGCGAACGGATGACGTTGCGCATGATGTCGTCGCGCTTGAGGATCTCGCCATAGTTCGATTCCATCGACCAGATGGCCAGGAGAACGTAGCGGTCGACGCCGAACCTTGCCTCGATCCTGTCCAGCCAAGGCTTCCACTTTTTCGCCATTTGCTGCCCGACGGCGACGGACTGATCATGGACGCGGTTGTCGAAATAATCCCAGGCGGGGGCGGTGAATTCGGGCTGCGTTCGGGCCTTTTCCAACACCACCGGATCGGGCTCGTTGATAGCCCTGAAAGCCTGGTCGTAGACGGAGCCGGAAACGCCGCCCGCGACGGCGGTGGCGCGGAACCCGGCGACCCATTGCCGGAAACCGGCGTCGGCGAAAGCCGGCCCGGTCGGCATCAGCAAAGCAAGCGAGAGGCTGGCCGCCGTCATGACGCTGGCGAAACGTTTTGCGGCATTGCGAACGGACATCTTTTCCTCCTTCTCTGTCTCAGGAAAGACCATTCATCGCCGAACCGGGTTAGGAATTAGTTTACCATAGGCGTCGCCTGGAACGAAAAAGACACCTGGGTGCTCCCTCAGTTGCCCCAGTAATCTTCAATTCCGGCGTGAAAATGTCGCGAGACGGGGATTGCGGAGCTGGCCAGCAAACGGATAATTGAAAGCATGAAGAGAGTTCGCAAGGCAGTTTTCCCGGTCGCCGGTCTCGGCACGCGGTTTCTCCCGGCCACCAAGGCTGTTCCCAAGGAGATGCTGACCGTCGTCGACAGGCCGGTCATCCAGTATGTCGTCGATGAGGCGCGCGAGGCGGGCATCGAGCATTTCATCTTCGTCACCGGCCGCAACAAGGCGGTCATCGAGGACCATTTCGATATCCAGTTCGAGCTCTATGACACGCTGGCACAGCGCGGCAAGGACGAGCAGCTTGCCCGCCTGCAACGGCTGCAGCCGGCGCCGGGGCAGACCAGCTTCACCCGCCAGCAGGTGCCGATGGGTCTCGGCCATGCCGTCTGGTGCGCGCGCGAACTGGTCGGCGACGAGCCGTTCGCCCTGTTGTTGCCGGACATGATCATGCAGTCGGAGAAGAGCTGCACGAAGGCAATGGTCGAGCTCTATGAGGAAACCGGCAACAACATCATCGCCGTGCAGGAATGCGATCCGGCGGAGGCGCATAAATACGGCATTGTCGGGCGCGGCGAAGACACGCATCACGGGTTCCGCATCACCGAAATGGTGGAAAAGCCGAAGACCGGCACGGCGCCGTCCAATCTCTACATCAACGGCCGCTACATCCTGCAGCCGGAAATCTTTGGGATTCTGGAAGGGCAGGAGAAGGGCGCCGGCAACGAGATCCAGCTCACCGACGCGATGCTGAAGCTGGAGAAGCAGCAGGCCTTCTACGGCTACCACTATCAGGGCCGCACCTTCGATTGCGGTTCGCCGGAAGGTTTTGTCGAGGCCAATGTCGCCTTCGCGCTGTGGCGCAGCGACATGAATGAGAACATGGCCGGCGTCATCCGCACGCTTCTCGACGAGGTGAGCCCATCCGAGCGCCGCGGGGCCGCGTTTTAGTCACCGCACTTTCGTCATCCTCGGGCAAAGCAGGAGCGTAGCGACGTCGCGGAGACCCCAGGATGACGAAGCTTATACGCCTTCAGCGCTGCACTTTCACGCCGAGGTAGATGCTGTTGGCGGTGTAGTCGCGGCCGGGCAGGTTGCTGGTCAGCTTCTCGGTTCTCACCCGGGTGGTGAGGCCGGCATACCGGTTCAGCCACCAGGTCAGTCCGGCCTCCGCGCTCAAGATCCTGTCATGGCCGTCGATGCCGACATAGTCGCGCCAGTCCAGGCCCAGAGCCGCATTCGCGGTAAGATTGGATCGGATCACACGTTCGCCCGTCAGGCGTCCGGAGTAGAGGATATCGCCGCTTTCGCCTGACGTGGTCGTGGTCTCGACAGTTGTCTTGCCGGTCAAGCCGATCATGGTGCCGCGTTGCGGCGACCATTTGACATCCGCGTTGACGGTGGCCCCAGAAATCGCTTCCAGGCTCTTGTCGTCGACCGCTTCCCTGAGCCAGCCGGCCGAGAATTCACCCGACAGCTTCTCGCCCATGTCGAGTTGCAGGCCCGCGCGGGCGCCAAGCCGCGTCGAGGAGCGCTCGAAGCCTTCATTGTCGATGCGCTGGTCGTAGGCCCGGCGGCCGACCTCGATTTCGGTGAAGGGCGTGAGCGCCGGGGAAATCTCGTAGCCGGTGCGCAAGGTCGCTGTGTAGAGCGTGTTGTCCTGGTCTTTCTGCGACAGCGAGGTGCCGTCCGAGAGCTTGGCGTCGCCATAGAAGTCGTGTGAGATCGCCCCGGTCAATGTGTACTGCATCTTGCCGACCGTCTTCTCGACGCCGATGCTGCCGTCGATCGACTGCCGCAGGGGCTGGGTGCTGACGCCGGCGATGGCATCGGGCGAAGACGCGGATTCCGGCACGGCTTCGTAGCCGAGCTTGGCGATGGCGCGCATTTCCTTGTCGAGGTCGACATTGAGCTGGCCTTCGATGCGGCCCTGCGCATCGTGAACCCGGTAGCCCGACACCGTTTCGCGGAAAATGCCGTAGCCATCAATGGTCGCGGAGTTTTCACGCCAGTCGGAAGCGGCGGTAAAGCGCAGCGCCGTCTCGGACAGCAGCGCCGATGTGCCGGCACTGCTCGAGTCGCCGTTCGTCGTGGCCGTCAGCCCCTGTTCGATGGTCGGCCGGATGACGAAGGAGCCCCATCTGACGCCGGTGGCGGCAAACGGATCGTCCTCGGGTTTCTTGTTCCGGCCCTCGATCGCAGTGGTGCGCCCGGCGCCAGCGTCGAGTTTCTGCCTGTCCGCACTGTCGATGGTGAGTACACGGCGGTTGGCCGCGTCCTGGTCCGCTGCGATGCTGTCGGTGTCGTCCGTTGTGGCCGTCGTGGCAGTGGTGGTTGGATCCGTAGCCGCCGTAGTGCTCTTTTTCTTCTTCGACTTGTCGGTCGCCCTGTCCTTTGCCTTGTCGGCCGCATTCTGCCTGGCGGTCGAAGTGCGGCTCGGCTTGGGCGGCGTGGGCGCATCAGCGGAGGTATCGTCGCTAGCCTGGGGCGGGTCGAAGACGCTGGTGGTCGAGTTCGCGGCGTCCGTGTCGTCAGGCACGGCGTCGGCGCTGGCCGGCAAATAGGTGCGCGCCGGCGCATTGTCCCGCGCGTCAGCGTTGGCCGCCGTTTGCTGGGTGAGAACCAGGCTTCCCGCCTTGCGCTGCTGGTCGGACAGGATCGCCGATTCGGATACTTCTCCACGCAGTTCCGTTTCCTGGGCATGGAGGGGCGCAGGGCGCAGCAAGGCAAGGATGCTGGTCGCCAGCAGCAAGGCGCAGGCCGCCTTGTCCCGTCGTCCTCTCAATTTTTCTGGCTGGACCCCGGACATCGCCACCACTGCTTGCGCGGCGCATGCGCGCCATAGTTACCGAACCGTAAATGGGGATGGTTAATGGAGGGTTGAGGCGGCATGCATCACCCCCGGCTCAAACGCGATTTTCGCGGGCGACAATGCGGGTCCGGGTCGTGCCCTCTGTTTTGATCCTTGTCCTTGCTCCAACCGCCGCACACTCGACCTTGATGCCGGAGGGCCATTTCCGTTGGACAGGCGGGCGGCAAAGCGCTAATCGCATCATCCATGCATGCGAGACCTCTCGATAAGAAGCCTCTGGACAGGCAAGCGTCGATCGAATCGGCGCTGAGAACGGTGGCAACTGAACAGGCCGGGATCGCGGCCCTTGCCGAGGCACTCGAGAACGGACTGGCAGCACCCTTTGCCCAGGCCGTCGAGATGATCTCGAAGATCGAGGGCCGGCTCATCGTCACCGGTATCGGTAAAAGCGGCCATATCGGTTCGAAAGTCGCGGCGACGCTGGCCTCGACCGGCACGCCGGCCTTCTTCGTCCATCCCGTCGAGGCCAATCATGGCGATCTCGGCATGATCGCCAAGGACGATGCCATCATCGCCATTTCGTGGTCGGGCGAGAGCAAGGAGATGATGGGCATCGTCGCCTATTCCAGGCGTTTCTCCATCCCGCTCATCGCCGTGACCTCCGGAGAGACGTCGGCGCTGGCGCGCGCGGCCGACGTGGTGCTGCTTTTGCCACGCACCCCCGAGGCATGCCCGCATGGCCTGGCGCCGACGACATCGACGCTGCTGCAACTTGTCATCGGTGACGCGCTGGCGATCGCGCTGCTCGAGGCGCGCGGCTTCACGCCTGACCATTTCCGCACCTTCCATCCCGGCGGCCAGCTCGGCGCCAACCTGACCATGGTCTCCGAGATCATGCGGGCCGGCGACCAGATGCCGCTGGCTTCGCTCGGCACCAAAATGCCGGAAGCTGTGATGACATTGTCGCAGAAGAAGGTCGGCTGCGTTCTGATCGTCGACGCGAATGGCCAACTGGCCGGGATCATCACCGACGGCGATGTCGCGCGCAACCTGCACCGTAACCTGGCCGACGTCATCGTCGACGAAGTGATGACCCGCACGCCCAAGACGGTCGACCCGCAGACGCTTGCAGGCACGGCCATCGCGCTGCTCAACGAGCATAATATCGGCGCGCTGGTGGTGACCAGGAACAACATGCCGCTGGGCGTGGTGCATTTCCATGACCTGCTGCGCATCGGCGCTGCCTAAGGCGTGTCGGTATTCAGGTCAGGCCGGCCTGCAGACGGCAGCCTCCTGCGCTTCCCCGTTCTACTGCGTCGCAGTAGAACTGAGCTCACGGACTTAATGCCCGCTCCGCTCCGGTTCTCGGAGGCCACCATTCTCCGCTCGGCCTGACCTGAATCTCAACACACCTTGTGCCGGTGCTATTCAGGTATTGGGGGCCGGAAACTCAGACCCGCTCCACCGTCAGTTCCAGGTCGGTGTCGGCAGCGGCGGTGACGCGCACCTGTGTGCCGGCGGGCAAATCCGGGCCGGAAACCCGCCACAGCGTGTCGCCGAGTTTGATGCGGCCGCGGCCGTCGCGGATCGGCTCGGCAAGCGTCGCCATCCTGCCGATCATCTGCGCACCACGGCGGTTGAGCAGCGGCTGGTCGCTCGGCTGGTCGTGTCCGCCCATAAGTTTCTTGCCGGCAAAGGCTGAAACCAGCGACAGCACGAGGAATAGCAGCACCTGGACCTGCCATGTCCAGATGGCGGCATCCCAGATCAGCAGCGACACCGCGCCGACGATCAGGGCGGCGATGCCGATCCAAAGCATGAAGAAGCCCGGCGCGATGACCTCTACAACCAGCAGCACGAAGCCCAGGACCATCCAGTTCCACGGGCCGAGTTCAGAAACGATGCGGTCGATCATGAGAGTGGCCTATCTCAATTCTCGCTCGGGCGGACCACCGGCGGGCGGGCTGCCTGCCTTTGCGCACCGGTCGTGCCTTCGCTGCGGAAGACCTCCTTGGCGATTTCGCCGATGCCGCCAAGCGAGCCGATCAGAGACGACGCCTCGAAGGGCATCAGCACGATCTTGCTGTTGGTGGCGGTGCCGATCTTGCCCAGCGCCTCGGTGTATTTCTGGGCGACGAAGTAGTTCAGCGCCTGCACGTCACCCTTGGAAATCGCTTCCGACACGACCTGGGTAGCGCGGGCTTCGGCTTCGGCGGAGCGTTCGCGCGCCTCGGCGTCGCGGAAGGCGGCTTCCTTGCGGCCCTCGGCTTCGAGGATCTGCGACTGCTTGAGGCCCTCGGCGGCCAGGATCTGCGCGCGCTTGTTGCGCTCGGCGGTCATCTGGCGGCCCATCGATTCGATGAGGTTGGCAGGCGGGTTGATGTCCTTGATCTCGACGCGGGTGATCTTGATGCCCCACGGGTGCGCCGCCTCGTCGACGACGCGCAGCAGGCGCTCGTTGATGGCGTCGCGGTTGGACAACAGCTCATCGAGGTCCATCGAACCCATGACGGTACGGATGTTGGTCATCGTCAGGTTGAGGATGGCGTTCTGCAGGCCGGCAACCTGATAGGCGGCCTGTGCCGCATTGAGGATCTGGTAGAAAGCGATGCCGTCGACACCGACGATGGCGTTGTCCCGGGTGATGATCTCCTGGCTCGGAACGTCGAGCACCTGTTCCATCATGTTCATCTTGGCGCCGATGCGGTCGACGAACGGCGTGATGAGGTTGAGGCCGGGGCTCAGTGTCTTGGTATAACGACCAAAGCGTTCGACGGTATAGTTGTATCCCTGCGGAATTGTCTTGATGCCCTTGAACAGCACCAGAACGACAAGCGCGACAAGAACAACGATCGCAATATCGAAACCACTGAAATCCATTTGGCTCTCCCTCAGAGGCAGGCCACGCAAGCCATTCCCGCGCAGCCAACTTCACCAAAGACTTAAGTGTGTTTCAAGAACGTTACAATCAGGTGATGAGGGATTGTTTGCGAGTATACACTCAGCGGTTGAAGGCAAACAGGCTTGCATCCGTGTCTTCAAGCCCGTCGATCGACGCCGAGACGATCTCCGCGGCGATCCGCGAGAAGGTGATGCCATTGCCGCCGTAACCCAACACGGCGTGGATGCGTGGGTGCCTGGGAATGGCGCCGATATAGGGCAGGCCTGACGTCGTGATGCCGAAGGAGCCGGCCCAGGCAAATTCGGGCCTGACGTCGAGATGCGGAAATATCAGGCCTAGCTTTGCGGCGATGCGTGCGCTCTTGTCGCCGATCAGTTCATCGCGCCGCGTCTCGTCGATGAAATCCTCGTCCTCGCCGCCGCAGATGACCCTGCCGTCGACCTTGCCCTGACGTAGAGATAGGGATCGGAAGCTTCCCAGATAAACGCCGCACCCGGCCAGAGCTTTCGCGTTTGCGGGCGGGTTGCAATCGCCCATGTCGATATGACCCGGTGAGCAGCCGCCGGTACCATGTCGACCAGTTCGTAGCCCGTGGCCAGGACAACATGCCGTGCCGTGATGGCGGGGCCATCCCTGGTCGTCACGATCACCTCGTCGGCACTGTCCTTGATCGCCGCCGCTTCGACCGGCGTATAGAGACGTGCCTTGCGCTCCTGAGCCTTGAGTAGCAATCCGGCCGTCAGCTTGCGCGGGTCGAGCGCGATGTTGCCATGGCTTAGGATGGCGCCAGCGCGATCGATGCCGAATGCTTCGGCCAATGGCGCCGGTGTGAGATAGGTCGCGCCGATGCCGGCCATCTGCCGCGCCTCGGTTTCGTCCCGGAGTTCCGAGGGGCCGAGCGCGGTACCGGCCAAATAGAGCGATTGGGTGCGGCTCATGCCGCATTTGATGCCGAGTTCGGCGATGCGGGCGGCGAGATTGGAAATAGCTAGCCGCGAACGTCGCCAGGCCTGCCGTGCCTGGGCCTTGCCAATCATCCTCGACAGAGCCGAAAGCGGCTGGTCGATTTCGAACTGCACCAGCGCCGTGGTTGCCGCTGTCGATCCTTTCAGCGGCCCCCGCCGGTCGATGCAGATCACGGAGTGACCGTCCGCTGTCAGCGCCTCGGCCATCATGGCGCCGCTGATGCCCATGCCGACGATCAGCACATCGGTCTTGACGTCCCGGGTCAGACTGCCCGTCGGCACCACGGGCGCCCGATAGGCGGACCAGACGGGCCGGCCAGTGCTGAGGTCGAGTTTGCGGAGCATTGAATTCTCCGGAGGCGCTGCTCAACGCTTCGGAGCTTGTGTTGTTCCGACGTCAGACCCAGCCCGACAGTTCGCGCCGCACCATTGCTTCGATCACCGCCATGCCCTCGGGGCTGTCGTTGAGACAAGGAATATGGGCGAAGTTTTCGCCACCGGCGTGATGGAAGGTCTCGGCTGCTTCGCGGCCGATCTCGTCCAGCGTCTCGATGCAGTCGACGGAAAAGCCTGGATTGACGATGGCGATCGATCTGATGCCGTCCTTGGCCAGTTTCTCGACCGTCTTGTCGGTGTAAGGCTGCAGCCACTCCTGCGCCCCAAAGCGCGACTGGAAGGTGGTGATCAGCTTGTTCTCGTCCCAGCCGAGTTTCTCGCGCAGCAGCCGCGTGGTATCCAGGCAATGCGCCCGGTAGGGATCGCCCTTGTCGGAATAGGGTTTCGGGATGCCGTGATAGGAGGTGATGACCACCTCCGGTTCGAAATCGAGCGTCGCCAGATGCCGTTCGATCGAACTGGCGAGCGCTTCGATGTAGACCGGCTCGGCATAATAGGGCGGCACACTGCGGACGGCAGGTGCCGCGCGCATTTTCATCAACGCCCGGAACAACTGGTCGTTGGCGGTGGCGGTCGTCGTCGCCGAATATTGCGGATAGAGCGGAAAGCTCAGGATGCGGTCGCAGCCTTGCGCCACCAGCCTTTCGGCGACGCTTGATGTCGAAGGGTTGCCGTAACGCATCGCCCAGTCGACGATGACATTGGGCAAGTCGCGCAATGCCCCGGTCAGCTTTTCGGATTGCGCGCGCGTGTAGGTGCGCAAAGGCGACTCGTTCTTCTCCCGGTTCCAGATCCTGGCGTAGTTGGCACCCGACTTCTTAGGCCGCGTGGTCAGTACCAGCCCATAGAGGATCGGATACCAGATCGCCTTGTTGAGCTCTATGACGCGCGGGTCGGACAGAAATTCGCGGAGATATCGCCACATAGGCTTGAATTCGGTACCGTCGGGCGTGCCGAGATTGACCAGCATGACGCCGACCTTGCCGGCCTTGGCCGGCGCGTGCCCCGCCGTCGCGGCGACCGGCTTGACCGTCTTGGGGTCGACAACATTGGTAGGCGTCATAAGGGTTCTCCGGAGACGGCGTGAAACTAGCGATGGCGCGCCGCTTTTCAATGCTGCGTCTGGCCGCACCATATCGCCTTTCCGTCTGGAAAAAGAACACCCGCCAGGTTTCCCCGGCGGGTGTTCTCGCAGGAAGCGAAATGAGGTTACTTCGCGGGGATGGTCAGTGTCGCGCCCGGCACAAGCCGATGCGGCCTTTGACCCTTGTTCGCCTCGTAGATGAGTTTCCACCTGGTCGCATCGCCATAGGCTTTCTTTGCCAGATCCCAGTAGGTATCGCCGGCCACGATGACATGGTTGCCGGTGGCTGGCGCGGCTTCGGCGGGCGTTGTCGGTTCTGCTGGCGCCGCCGAAGCGGGAGCGGCAGGCGCGGGGGCGGTCTCGGCAGGTGCCGGCGGCGGGGGTGCTTTTTCCGTCGATATGGCTGGCGGCGTGTTGGCGATATCGCCTGAGTTGGCAGGCAGTTCAGGCATCGCCGGTGCGGCCGGTTTGGCGGCTTCGGCCGGTGCCGGCGCTGCCGGTGCGGTCTCCGCGGGCTTTGCTGGTTCGGCAGGCTTGGCCGGCTCGGCGGCGGGAGCTGCCGCTGTCGTCGCGGCGATCTCGGTGATACGGCCGTCGAGCTTTGGCGTATAGGGCCGGTGGGCGCCGAGATAGTCGGCGACGACCTGTTCGAGGCCAGGGCCGTAATCATAGGCATTCCTGGCCTTTTCGGCGAAGACCTTGTAGCCGTCGCCGCCCTGGCGGACATAGTTGTTGGTGGCGACCAGATAATCCTTGTCGGGATTGATCGGCGTCCAGGCGCCGTTTTCCATCACCTCCACCGACTTCACGCGGCCGGCATTGGGCGCGACCGACTTGTCGAAGGAATATTTGAGCCCCGCGACCTGCGGGAAGCGGCCGGCGCCGTCCTCGATCTGGCTGAGACCGCCTTCGAGCCCGGCGACCAGATCCTTGCCGGAAATCTGGAAGGTCGCCAACGTGTTCTGGAACGGCAGCACGGTCAGCACCTCGCCCATGGTGACGGTGCCCTTGTCGATCGAGGCGCGCAGGCCGCCACCGTTGGAGATGACGATCTCGACGCCCTGTCCCTTGACGCGGTCGAGTATGGCGTCGGAGACGAGATTGCCCATCTCGCACTCCTTGGCGCGGCAGCTTTCGCGGCTGCCGTCGATCACGTCGGTGGTCTCGGCCACTTCCTTGTTCTTCAGCGCCTCGATCGGCGCGCCGAGTTCCTTGATGCGGGCGAGCACCGCGGGATCGGGCGTGATCGACTTGTCGAGATAGATCGGGTCGCCGCTCGCCGATTTGACGACGCCATTGTCGTCGAACACCACCTTGAACTCGCCGAGATATTTCGAATAGGACGCCGCCTGCACCACCGGAACCTTGTAGCCGCCAGGGTTGTCGACCATGGTCGGGTAGGGGCCAGCCGCCTTCGGATCGGTGTTGGACAGGAGCGTGTGGCTGTGGCCGCCGACCACGACGTCGATGCCGGGGATCTTGGCAATGATGTCGCGTTCCCTGTTGTAGCCTATATGGGTGACGGCGATGATCTTGTTGACGCCTTCTCCCTTGAGTTTCTCGACTTCGGCCGTGATCGACTTGACGTCGTCCTCGATTGTGATGTTGGGGCCGGGGGAGGCGAGTTCGGGCGTGTCGTTGGTGACGGCGCCGATGATGCCGATCTTCTGGCCGCCGACCTCGATCACGATCGACGGCTTGACGCGGTCGCCGAGCTTGGACTGCGCGTTTGCCTTGACGTTGGCGCCGAGCACCGGGAATTTGATCATGTCGAGGAAGGGCGCAAGGGCGGCTTCGCCATCGTCGAATTCATGGTTGCCGAGCGCCATGGCGTCGAACTTCATGTCGTTGAGGAACTCGCCTTCGACCTTGCCCTTGTAGGTCGTGTAGAACAGCGAGCCTTGGAAATTGTCGCCGGCGCTGAGCAGCAACACGTTCTGGCCTTCCAGCTTCTTGCGTTCCTGGGCGAGGGCGGTGATCAGCCGGCCGGCGCCGCCGATGCACTCGCCCTTGGTCTCCTCCTCGGCAGAGCAGGTCGACTCATATTTGTTGTTGCCTTCGATGCGGCTGTGCCAGTCGTTGATGTGCAGGATGTTCAGTGTGTAGTCGGCAAAGGATGCCCCGGCCGACAGGCCAAGCGTCGACGCGGAAAGGGCGGCAATGGCGGCAAGCTTCTTCATCTTCGTCTCCCGGTAGGCTGATCGGACGCGTCTACGCCCTTGCTTGACTGGGGATATTACAGCCAGCGTTTCGATCATGTTCCCATCGCGTTCCGGCTGACGCAAGCGGAAATGCGGCGGTATTTCCAGGCGCAAAAAAGGACGGCGGCCAAGCGGCCGCCGTCCTTTGTGACTGGAATGTTCGCCGGGTTCAGGTGCGCCGCGTCAGCACGAAATTCTGGCCGGCGGAGCTGGTGCAGTTGAGCTGGCTGGTAGACACCATCAGACAATTGAAGCTCACCGGGGTTTGGCGGATCAGCGAGGTGCCGTTGATCTGCACCGACGTGGCGCCGGTCATCGTGTAGCTGCCGTCGGCAAGCTTCTGTCCCGTGTCGGTGGCGACGGTCGTGAAGGTGCCGCCGCCGGTGAAGGTCGACAGGCCGGTACCCTTGGCATCGATCCAGGAACCTTCGACGCCTTTCGGTGTGGCAGCCATCGGCGGCTGGTCGGGACCGCTGGTGGCACAGGCAGCAAGCATCGAGGCAAGGGCACCCGCCATACCCATCGAAAGAACTTTGCGCGCAATCGTCATATGAAATCCTCTCCAAACGCGTCGGTCCAAAAATCGGGCCGATTTCTGGGAAGCACGACGCGAACGTCCAAAGTGCTGGGGTATGCTTCAAGCGTCCAACGGACGCACATCGCCACCCCAGGCCGCATCCCTTCAATCGCCCGATTTCCGGGCGATTGCAAGGCAATGACACATGGTCCGGGTGATGCTATCGGACGAGGATGTTGCGAAATTGCCACGGGTCGCTGCGGTCGAGGTCTTCCGGGAAAAGGCCCGGGCGTCTGTCGAGCGGCGTCCAGTCGGTATAATAGCCCTTGACCGGTCCGAGATAGGGCGACTGCACGTCCAGGCAGCGCTTATAGTCCATCTCGTCGGCCTCGACGATGCCGGCGGCCGGATTTTCCAGCGCCCAGACCATGCCGGCCAGAACCGCCGAGGTGACCTGCATGCCGGTGGCGTTCTGATAGGGGGCCAGCTTGCGCGCCTCGGCAAGCGACAGCTGGGAACCGTACCAGTAGGCATTCTTGTCGTGGCCGTAGAGCAGAACGCCGAGTTCGTCGACACCGTCGACCAGTTCGTTCTCGTCGAGCACGTGGTGCACCGGCTGCGGCTTGCCGGCGGCACCGAACATCTCGTCCAGCGACAGCATGGCATCGTTGCAGGGATGATACGCGTAGTGGCATGTCGGGCGGTATTGAACCTTGCCCTTCTTGGAGTGCACGGTGAAGAAATCGGCGATCGAGATCGCCTCGTTGTGCGTCACCAGCAGGCCATATTGCGGTCCCGGCGTCGGGCACCAGGAGCGCACGCGGGTGTTGGCGCCCGGCTGCTCCAGATAGATCGCGGCCTTGGAGCCGTGCTTGTGCTTCTTGCCGTTCTTGGGCATCCAGGTCTCATGCGTGCCCCAGCCGAGCTCGGCCGGCTGCAATCCCTCGGAGATGAAGCCCTCGACCGACCAAGTGTTCCAGAACACATCCATCGGCTTGGGCTTCTTGGTGCGCTGGGTGTCGCGCTCGGCGATGTGGATGCCCTTGACCCCGGCCTTCTTCATCAGTTTCGCCCAGCCCTCGCGGTCTTCCTGCGCCGGCTCGGAGAACTCCATGCCAAGATCGGTGGCCAGATTGACCAGCGCCTGCTTGACGAACCAGGACACCATGCCGGGATTGGCACCGCAGGTGGAGACGGCGGTGGCGCCACCGGGCTTGTCGTACTTTTCCTTGAGCAGTGCCTCGCGCAACGCATAGTTGGTGCGGCTGGCATTGTCGGCCTTGGCGTCGAAATAGAAGCCAAGCCAGGGCTCGACGACGGTGTCGATGTAAAGCACGCCGAGCTTGCGGCAGAGTCGCATCAGGTCCACCGAGCCGGTGTCGACCGACAGGTTGACGCAAAAACCCTGGCCACCGCCATTGGTCAGCAGCGGCGTCAAAAGCTTCTTGTAATTCTTCTCGGTCACCGCTTCCTGGACGAAGGTGATGCCGCGCTCGTCGAGCAGCTTGCGATCGGTATCGCGCGGATCGATGACCGTCATGCGCGACTTGTCGAACTTGAAATGGCGTTCGATGAGCGGCAGCGTTCCGTGTCCGATCGAACCAAAGCCGATCATCACCACGGGGCCGGTGATCTCACCGTAAACGGGCCAGTTTTCATTCGCCATTTTATCGAGCACTCCTTCAACTGCGTGCAAAAGCCCGGCAACGACGTGCAAAGACCGAACAACCGCTTGCAAAAACCGGGCATTTTCGCTCAACGGCCATGCGCTACATCACAGATCATTGTCATAAACCAGCGAAAACCGCCAACCCGCGACTACGCGTCCTTCGCCATGTGGTTAAGGACAGCAGTCAGCCGATCGCGATCCGACGTCAGCCCCTTGTAGTCAAGCTGCGTCTGGTCCAGCGCATTGAGCTGGTCGACGAAGGAGACCGCCAGCGTTGCCCGTTCCGGGTGCCGCGCCAGCACGGCGAGCGGGTCGAGATGGATGCGGATGGTAAACAGGACATCGCGCGAAGCCGGCAGTTTGCGCAGCGTCTGACGCTCGACGCGGATGAAGGCGTGCGCCATGACGTCACCGTCGAGGAAACGCGTCGGCCGGCTGGTGGCGCGGTCGATGCGCTCGACATTGGACAGCGGATGGTAGAGCGCGTCGCCTGACTGGATCGACCAATTGTAACGCTCGACGGACTGGCCCTGCAGGCCATCGAACATCCGGTTGATGAGATCGGCCGGCCTTGTGCCCGGGCCGAAGCCCGGCACCGGCTGATGGATCCGCTGCAGCGGCTTGCCGAATTTTTCGGTGAGCACCCAGGACGAAGGAAAGCACAGCGAACCCGCGGCCAGACGCCAGCCGTCATCGCCCCGCCGCATGAGGATCAGGTCTTCCTGGACCAGCAGCGAGGCCGCGACCAAGGGAGCGCCGATGAGGCTGGAAGGGATGGTGGGATGGGTCGTCGTGCCCACGACCGTAACGCCCGCATCGCTGCGCCGGTGGGTGTCGGGAAATCTTTCCGGCAGGTAGGCGCCGAGCAAGTCGAGCACCTCTTGCTGGGCAGCGCGCGTGCCGTCCTCCTCGACGAAGACGCGCGCGGGGATTTCGTCATAGAGCCGGCGCTTTTCGGCGAGATAGGGCAGCAGGTGACCGTCGACCTCGATCCAGTTCGCGGGGTCGAGCGGCTTCAGCCCGATGGTGAAGAGTTTCGACGAGCCATCATAGGGCGTGTGGGTAGGTTGCCGGAAACTCATGCCTCTTTGAACGAGCCCAAACCGGCGGCGGTCATCCGCGCCGTGAATTCGGTGATGTCGTAGTCGGCGGCGCCCCCCTGGGCGAAAGGATCGGCTGCCAACCTGGCATCGAGCACTTCGCGGGAGCAGCGTGCGATGATGACGCCGCCGGTTCTTGGCCGCTTGGGCCGGGACGCAACGAAGATGCCTTCGGCGTAGCAGGCTTCCAGCCACTCGATATGGCCCGGCGCCAAGCGGTCGATCTCGGTGAGCGGCACCTTGTAATTCAGTGACACGACGAACATTGCATTCTCCGGGCTTGGGTCACGCCAGCCTGGCGGGGATCAGCCCGCGCAGCGAATTGCCGACGAACAGCACCTTGGCGGATTTCAGGTCATCCAAGCTGTAGATCGCTTCAGTGGCGCGGCCTTCATCCAGAAGCACCGCGCGCAATACGCCAGGCAGCAGACCGCAATCGAGCCGGGGCGTCGCCAGGATGCCGTCGCCGAAATCGGCGAAGACATTGGTGATCGTGCCTTCGCAGATTTCGCCGCGCTCGTTGGCCAGCAACACCTCATCGGCCTGGGTGATGAGATATTCGGAGCGGGCATGGGTGTAGAGCTGCCGCCGGCTGGTTTTGTGGCGCAGCAGCATGTTGCTCGAAGCGAGCCTCGTCCGTGCCAGCCGCAGCGCCCACACCTTGTCGGCGGCAAGCGGTTCATAGGGCTGCGCCGAGGCGTTGGCCTCGCCATCGCGCGACAGAGCGAGCCGCGTGCGCATGGCGATGGGTGATCGATCGACCGCGCCGCTCAGGGCTTCGCCGACCTTTTGCGGATCATAGCTGAAGCCCAGTTCCGCCGCCGATCCATAAAGACGTGCAAGATGGCGATCGAGGCGCAGGAAACCCGAGGCGGGTTCCCAGCGCATGGTCTCGATCAGCTCGAAATCGGCGACGTCCCCGTCGCGAAGCGGGCTTTGAGCAGACATTCCTGGTACTCCTCTTCCGCGACCGAATCGAAGACGATGCCGCCGCCGACATTGTAGACGGCCTCGCCGCTGGCAAAGAGCGAGATGGTACGGATCGCCACGGAAAAGCGCATCGTGCCGCCGGGTGCGATCCAGCCGATGGCGCCGCAATAGACGTCGCGGGGCGTGCCTTCCAGATCGTGCAGGATCTCCATGGCGCGGATCTTCGGCGCGCCGGTGATCGAGCCGCAGGGAAACAGCGCCGCGAAGATCTGGCGTATCGAGAGGCCGGGCAGCAGCTGGGCCCTGACGTCACTCACCATCTGGTGCACGGTCGGGTAGGTCTCGATGCGGAACAGTTCCGGCACCTCCAGCGTGCCGACCTCGCTGATCAGCGATATGTCGTTGCGCAGGAGATCGACGATCATCCGGTTCTCGGCCTGGTTCTTCTCGTCGTTGCGCAGGAAATTCTTCTGCCGCTCGTCCTCGTCCCTTGTCGCGCCGCGCGGTGCGGTACCCTTCATCGGGTGCGTCTCGATCCTCCCCGCCGCATCGATCTCGAAGAACAGTTCGGGCGAGCGCGACAGAACGATTGGATCGCCGAGCGCGACCAGCGCGCCATATTTCACCGGCTGGCGTTCGGTCAGCGCGTCGAAGGCGGCGAGCGGATCGCCGGACCATTGCGCGTGCACCGGAAAGGTGAGGTTGCCCTGGTAGCAATCGCCTTGCCTGATGTGCCGGTGCAGCCGCGAGAACCGCTTCTCGTAGTCCTCGAACGACCACGTCGCCCTTGCATCGAAGATCGGGCCGTTGGTCGGCGTGCTTGGCGGCGGCACCGCCTCTTCATCGGGAGCATCGAAGACCCCGAGGCAGACCAGCGGGGCCCGGCGCCGGCCCGGGAGCAGGGGAACGAGTTTCGGCTCGAGCAGGTAACCGGCCTCGTAGGAGAAATAGCCGGCGAGCCATTTGCCGGCGTCGTGTGCGGCCTGCGCTGCTTGCAACGCGGCCGGGAAATCCTTGGCCTCATGCGCGACGATAACATCGGCCGGCCGCTCGAAAACGAGCTGGCGCGCGCTTTCGTCGTTGCGGAAAATTGCGGCGGGCAGGGACATGGGAACCGGGATCGATGTAGCCGACGATCGCTCTATATGGGGGGCCGAGCGCACGCAATCGAGGGAACGGCACCCTGTCCCTCAAAGCCGACCTTTGCCGCATCGCACCTTGCCATCAAAAAAGAAGGCGGCGGCGCCTTGGCGCCGCCGCCACATGGTCCCTGTACCCATCGTTCAGGTGTTGCTGGCGGTTCCGGCCGTTGGAAACTGCTTGGCGAATTCGGCCTCGTTGCCGGCGGCGAGCAGCTTGGCCTGCTCGATCCAGCGTTCGCGCGCGATGCGGCCGTCGAAGTTCATGACGTCCTCGATCCGCTTGATGTCGGCTGATGTCCAGGCGGCGATCTGGGCGAAGCTGGTAACGCCTTGCGCCTTGAGCAGCTTTTCGTTGACCGGGCCGATGCCGATCAGCCGGCGCAGATTGTCGGGCTTGCCCGACGCCGGCTTGGCTGCTGTTGTTGCGGCCTTCTTTGCGGCGGGCGCTGCCTTGGGCGCGGCCGAGGTCTTCGCCGGAGTTTTGGTCGCTGGAGCCTTGGTCGGCGAAGCCTTGGGCGCCGCTGCCGAAGCGGTTGCGGATTTGGCCGCCGCGGGCTTCGGCGCCGTCTTTGCCGGGGCGGCCTTCGCGGCGGCTGGCTTGGCTGTCGCCGGAGCGGATTTGCCAACGGCAGGCGTCGACATCAGGGCTGCCGGTGGCTGACTTGACGCCTTTGCTCCGCCGGCGCCCGACGAGGCCTGCGCCTCGCGCAGCTGACGCTCGAGATCGGAGCGGGTCTTGCCGCATGCATTGAGTTCGCCGGTCAGGCGGTCGCTGTCGGCGCGCAGCTTGTCGCGCTCGCTGCGGGTGCGATCGACGTCGCCGCGCAAACTGTCGAGTTCACCGCGTAGACGCCCCCAGATGAACCAGCCGACCAACACGCCTACCAGGAACGCCAGGACCACGTAGAAAAAAGTGCCCATTGTCTCTCTCCAGTCAGATCCGTCTGCCGTGGGTCAAGACCTTCGGCGCAGGACTACTCGATGATGGTTCCGCGGTTCGCGGAACAGCCGGCTTCGGTTCGAGCTGTCGGCGATCGGCTTTGCCTGCCCATGGCCAACGGCCGTCGTCGCGTTCGCCTGAGCGCACGGCCGGCCGGGACTTTCCCTCGCCGATCCGCATGCGCTCCGGCTGAGCTTAAAGGGAAAGCTACCATAGAGCTTGCGGAAAGCTATGGGAAAACGTTCGCGGAGAGTTCTTCAAGAACAAATATTAGGGCAAGAATAGCGCGGCCCAAACATGCATTCCGGCTAAACTGTTCTTGCCGGGCGAGAGGCGACTCAATCGTCCAGCGTTTCCAGTTCGTCGATCAGGCCGCCGATCACGGCGAGCCCGATCTGCCAGAAGGCGGGGTCGGTGGCGTCGAGACCGAAAGGCGCCAGAAGCTCCGAATGGTGCTTGGTGCCGCCGGCACGCAGCATCTCGAAATATTTGTCCTGAAAGCCGCGCTCGGCATTCTGGTAGACCGCATAGAGCGAATTCACCAGACAGTCGCCGAATGCATAGGCATAGACGTAGAAGGGCGAGTGGATGAAATGAGGGATGTAGGTCCAGAACACCTCGTAACCCTCGCGCAACTTGATCGCCGGTCCCAGGCTCTCGGCTTGCACCTCCAGCCAGAACTGGCCGAGCCTGTCGGATGTCAATTCACCGTTGCGACGCTCGGCATGCACCTTGCGCTCGAATTCATAGAAGGCGATCTGGCGTACCACCGTGTTGATCATGTCCTCGACCTTCTGGGCGAGCATGGCTTTGCGCTCGCGCCGGTCGGTGGTCCGCTCGAGCAGCGAGCGGAAGGTCAGCATCTCACCGAAGACGGACGCCGTCTCCGCCAGAGTCAGCGGCGTCGAGGCCATCAGCGCGCCCTGGCCGGCGGCCAGCACCTGATGCACGCCGTGCCCGAGTTCATGCGCCAGCGTCATCACATCGCGCGGCTTGCCCATGTAGTTGAGCAGCACATAGGGGTGAGCCGATGGCACGGTCGGGTGGGCAAAGGCGCCGGGAGACTTGCCCGGACGCACCGGCGCGTCGATCCAGTTGCGGTCGAAGAAGGTGCGCGCGATCTCGGCCATCTCGGGCGAGAAGCGGTGATAGGCCGACAGCACGGTGTTCCTGGCCTCGTCCCAGCCGATCACCGCCTGCGGCGTCTCCGGCAAGGGCGCGTTGCGGTCCCAGTGGTTCATCACCTCCATGCCGAGCCAGCGCGCCTTCATGGCGTAGTAGCGGTGCGACAGGCGCGGATAGGCCTCACGCACCGCGGTGGCGAGCGCATCGACCACGCCGCGCTCGACGCGGTTGGCGAGGTGGCGTGAATCGGCGATGTCCTCGAAACCGCGCCAGCGGTCCGAAATTTCCTTGTCCTTGGCCAGCGTGTTGGTGATCAGCGTGAAGGTGCGCAAATTCTTGCGGAAGGTCGTGGCCAATGCCTCCGAGGCGCGCCGGCGAACCTCGCCATCGGCATCCTGCAGCCGGTTGAGGGCCGGCTCCAGCGTCAATTCCTCGCCGTCGACATCGAAGCGAAGATCGGTCATCGTCTCGTCGAACAGGCGGTTCCAGGCGCCGCGCCCAGTGATCGATTTTTCGTGGAAAAGCTGCTCGACGCGGTCCTCGAGCTGATAAGGCTTGTCCATGCGCAGATCGAGCACCCACGGGCGGTAATGCCCGAAGGCGGGGTCGCTGGCCAGCGCGCCTTCGATCGCCGCATCGTCGATCAGGTTCAGCTCGAGCGCGAAGAACAGAAGATGCGCGCTGGCGTCGGTCATCTTCTCCTGGATGTCGCCATAGAGCTTGGCGCGCTGCGGATCGGCGGTGTTGCCGGCATAGACGAGGCCGGCATAGGAGACGATGCGGCCGATCAGTTCCTCGAGTGCCTCGTAGGCGGCAAGCGCCTCGCCCAGCCTGCCGGCGCTGCCGCGCCCGGCCTCGGCGGCTAGCGTGCCTTTCCAGCGGGCCTCGAATGCGGTGGCGTCGGCGGCCCCTTTGGCAATGTCGCGCTTCAGTTCCGGCGCCTCCATGCCGGCATAAAGATCGCCGAGGTTCCATTCCGGCAGATCGCCAAGCCCGGCCACCGCACCCTGACCGGACGCTGGCGCCGCAATCCGCCGATCAAACATCATGCGCATCGACATACCTTCTTTGAATCAAGTGACCGGAATTACCGAGCCGGACTCAACGGGAATGGAGAAGCCGGTCAAATCCTAAGGAATTCGTTCACCGGGTTTTTTGAAACCTTATTTAGAACCCTGTGCCAAGATGATCCATGGGGAATTCGGGCTCGGGCAAACCAAGACAGTCATGACAGGTTCCATACTCATAGTCGATGACGATCCCGTGCAGCGCCGGCTGCTCGAGGCGGCGGTGACGCGGTTCGGCCATACCGCAATCATCGCCGATGGCGGTGCTGCCGGCCTCGAAGTCCTCGACGGGCCTAGCGCCCGCGATGTCTCGGTCGTGATCCTCGACCTTGTCATGCCCGGTCTCGACGGCATCGGCGTGCTGAAGGCGATGCGCGAGCGCGACATCAGCGTGCCCGTCATCGTGCAGACCGCACAGGGCGGCATCGAAACCGTGGTTTCGGCGATGCGCCACGGCGCTTTCGATTTCGTCGTCAAGCCGGCTTCGCCCGACAGGCTGCAGGCCTCGATTTCCAATGCGCTCAAGGTCGAGGCGGTCGAGGGCGAGGTCAAGCGCACATCGCGCAAACGCGGCGGGCTGCTGACCTTCAGGGACATGATCACCCACAGTCCGGCCATGGACAGGGTGATACGCCTCGGCCAGAAAGCGGCGGCCTCCAACATCCCGATCCTGATCGAGGGCGAATCCGGGGTCGGCAAGGAGCTGGTGGCGCGTGCCATCCAGGGCAGCGGCGACCGCCGCTCGAAACCGTTCGTCACCGTCAATTGCGGCGCCATCCCCGACAATCTGGTGGAATCCATCCTGTTCGGCCACGAGAAAGGCTCGTTCACCGGCGCCACCGACAAGCACACCGGCAAATTCGTCGAGGCGCATTCCGGCACGCTGTTCCTCGACGAGATCGGCGACCTGCCGCTCGACGTCCAGGTCAAGCTGCTGCGCGCCGTCCAGGAGGGCGAGGTCGATCCGGTCGGCGGCCGCTCGACCGTCAAGGTCGACATCCGGCTGATTTCGGCGACGCACCGCAACCTCCTGCAGCAGGTCAAGGACGGCAAGTTCCGCGAGGATCTGTTCTACCGGCTCAACGTCTACCCGATCTTCGTGCCGCCGCTGCGCGACCGCCGCGACGACATTCCCCATCTGGTCACGCATTTTATGGAAAAGGTGGCGCCCGCGGACCCGCACCATCGGCTGAAAGGCATTTCGGCGGCGGCACTCGCGGTGCTGCAGGCCTATGATTGGCCTGGCAACATCCGGCAGCTCGAAAACGCCGTCTTCCGCGCATCGGTGCTGTGCGAAGGCGATGTGCTGACCGCCGATGATTTCCCGCAGATCCGCGCGCAGGTGGAAGGCACTGTCAATCTTGAGGTGGACGACACGTTCGAAGCAAGCGGCGCTGCGCCGCCGCTGGCGCCGCGCGACGAGGACGTCGTGCCCGACGAGACCGCTCCGGCAACTGTGCAGCCGGCCGGGGCGCAGCCCCGCTTCGGCACGCTGCGGGCGCTCGACGAGCGCGGCAATGTGCGTGCGCTGGCCGATGTCGAACTCGAAATGATCAAGCTCGCCATCGATCACTACAACGGCCAGATGAGTGAGGTCGCCCGCCGGCTCGGCATCGGCCGCTCGACGCTTTACCGCAAGCTCAAGGAATACGGCATCGACCCGGAAACCGGCCGCGTCGACAGGCTTGCATCCTGAACCGCAAGGTCGGGACCAGCTTCCCTCGTCATTATGTGGGCTGACAGAGTGCCTTCCCGGACTATCGCGGGTCGGAGGCGGCACTCGATGTGGGTATTGTTCACGCATTGAGGCCAGTGGTAACAGATCGTGTTCGGCCAAAGCCGGAATCCTGATCTAAACCAGCGGTTTACCAAGAAACCGCGCGGACAATTTTTGACGGGATATCGCCACGGTGTTACCGCATTTCGGCTTCAATAAGCGATGATTAACCATTAGGATCGATATTCGGATGTGAAAACGACACGTCCGTTTGGGCAAATCCGGGGACAAACGGCAGCCTGCAAGGCCTTTTGATTTGAACAGAATCGAACGACTCACAAACGGGCGGCACTATCATTTGAGCGTCTGGCCGAGATGGTTGGCGGCGGTGATTGTCGCATTTGGTTTTGTTGCCGCGGCCGCCACGGGCGCCCAAGCCGAAGTTCGTTCGCTAAAGCTCTACCACCTCCACACGCACGAGAAGGCGGAGATCGTCTACAAGCGCAATGGCCGCTACGTTCCCGAGGGCCTGAGAAAGATCAACATCATCCTGCGCGACTGGCGCCGCAACGAGCCGACCAAGATGGACCCGCGTCTGCTGGATCTGGTCTGGGAGGCTTATCGCGAAAGCGGCGCCACCGACTATATCCAGGTCGTCTGCGGCTACCGCTCGCCCTCGACCAATTCAATGCTGCGCAGCCGCAGCCGCGGTGTCGCCGAGAAGAGCCAGCATATGCTTGGCAAGGCGATGGATTTCTATATTCCCGGCGTGCCGCTGAAGAAGCTGCGCAACATCGGCCTCAAGATGCAGGGCGGTGGCGTCGGCTATTACCCGACCTCCGGTTCGCCGTTCGTCCACATGGATGTCGGCAATGTGCGCCACTGGCCCGGCATCAGCCGCCAGGAACTGGTCAGCCTGTTCCCCAATGGCAAGACGCTGCACGTGCCGAGCGACGGCCGGCCGCTGCCCGGCTATGAACAGGCGCTGGCCTCCTACCAATCGCGCAAGGGTTCCGGCACACCGAATATCGAGATGGCCAGCGCCGGCGGCAGCGGCAAGAAATCCGGCGGGTTCCTCTCTGCCTTGTTCGGCGGCGGTGGCGACGACGAGGCCGACGACAGCGCCGACGTGGAGACCGCTTCGGCCGCACCTGCGCCCAAGGCCAGAAATCTGAAGCCGGCCGCCGCCGCCAAGAGCAGCAACGTGCCTGGCATCGCCATCGTGGCCCCCGAGAATGCCCAACGCGCCGACATTCCGCAGGTTGCCGACGAGCAGGCTCCGGAACCGGAGAAGGACACGCCGGAGACGATTATCGCGGCGCTGCCGGCCAAGGAAATCCCGCTGCCCGATTTCGCGCCGCGGCCGAAGGCCGATGTCGGCGCGCAGCCGCCTGAGAATGTTCCCTTCGCCACGGCGGATGCGACGGCCACCACCGAACAGGCAGTGGCGACGGCTCAGGCACCGGCGAACATGCCTTTCGGCAAGTCCGATCCGGCAGCCATCGCGGAAGCCGCGGCCGCCGATCCGGCGCAGGTCGCCCTCAACAACATCCCACTGCCGACATGGCGCCCCGAGCGCTCGCTGCCGGCGGACCTCGCACCGCCGCCCAGCAAGGATGTGCTGATGGCGCTGGCCGAAACGGCTGACCAGGGCAAGACCGCGACGGATGCGTTCTCCGTGCTGCCGACAGCGCGTCCCGAGCCGACCAAGCCGGACGCCGTCAAGGCCGTGCTCGACGAGGCCAATGCCCAGGTCGGCACCGCCGACGAATATCAGGTGGCCTCGTTGGCCGAAGAACCGCGTTCGGCCTTCAACGATCCGTCTGGTGTCGATGCGGCCTCGCCGCGCCAGGCTGTTGCCGCCCGTCCTGCCGGTTCCGATCCGGTCGCCGCGATCGGCGCTGGTGTGAAGACGACCCGCAAGGAAGCCAGGGCCACCGTCCGCGACCAGAAACCCGGCCCCAGGGCCGTGGTGGTTGCCGCTGCTCCGCAGGCCGCCCGCTGGGCGCTGACCAGCGGCGAAAACGTTGCCGCCGTTTCGAGCGCGACGACCGCGCCGGGTTACGCCTACAACATCGTGCATACGCCGCCGAGCGAGGTTTATACGACTGGCTTCCAGGCGGGCAACCAGATGGCCGACGCCAACCGTTTCACCGGCAATGCCGTCAAGTTCCTGTCGGTCGCCCGTTTCCAGACGAAGTAGCGAACAGCCCGGAATATTGCTGAAGCCGCGCTGGGCGACCCGCGCGGCTTTTTGCTGTCCAGAGGTGCGATGCAGGTGGCGCCTGATGCCGCAGGATCACATGATGAAGAAGCACTGCCGCACCAGGGTGGTGACGTGCTGGCGGCAACATTCCAAGCAGACGGTCAACGGTCTGCAACGGATCGCACCCCAGTCAGTCAAAAAGACCCGGTCGACGCCAGTCGGCCGGTTTTTTCGGGCCGTCCGGAAAGGTTATTTCGCGAGTTTGCTGGCGGCGCGTGCGAGCGCTTCGATCTCGTCCCACTTGCCGGCCTTGACCAAGTCGTCGGGCGCCACCCACGAGCCGCCGACGCAGATGACATTGGGCAAAGCGAGATAGTCGGCGGCGTTCTTGCCGGTGATGCCGCCGGTCGGGCAGAATTTGACGTCGGCCAGCGGCGAGGCGAAGGCCTTGAGCGAAGCGATGCCGCCGGACTGCTCGGCGGGGAAGAATTTCAGGAAGCGCAGGCCGGCTTCGCGCGCGGCCATGATCTCGCCGGGCGTGATGGCGCCCGGCAGCAGCGGAACCACGCTGCCGGCGGCGGCGGCCAGAAGCTCGCGGGTGATGCCGGGGCTGACGATAAATCGCGAACCGGCACCGGCTGCCTCGTCGAACTGCTTGCTGTCCAGAATGGTGCCGGCGCCGACGATGGCCCCCTCGACCTCGCCGGCCACGCGACGGATCGCTTCGAGTGCATCCGCGGTCCTGAGCGTGATCTCGATCGCGGGCAAACCGCCGCGCGCCAGAGCACGGGCCAGCGGCACCGCATCGGCTACGTCGGCGATCTTCAACACCGGAATGACAGGCTGGCCATTCAGGAGCAACAGGAGTTTCTCGGTCTTGCTGGGCATCTGTCTCTCCTTGTCGAGGGCCGCATCGAGGGGCATTTCAACCGATTAGCAGACGGGTATTGCCCTGTCCACGAAACCGGTCGCGGCGCGATGTCATGTATTGCCGCCGAGCTTAAAGGTTCTTTCCCGACAAGGCCATGACGAGCAGCCCGACCCGTTTCGCCTTGAATCGGCGTCTACGAGCGTCTAGTTGCTCTGGCGATGACAACTCTGCCCGCGCCATCCCAGCCAGTCCGCGTCGCCGCGCTCTACCTCTTTGCCCGGCTTGACGCTTTCGAGGCATTGCGCGCGCCGCTTGCGGCCTTCTGCTGCGGGCGCGGGATCAAGGGCACACTGCTCCTGGCGCATGAGGGCATCAACGGCACCGTCGCGGGCAGCGAGGAAGCGATCGCCGCGCTGATCGAATACATCGAAGCGATCCACGGCCTGTCGGGCCTCGAGGTCAAATACAGCAGTGCCGCGGCCATGCCGTTCCATCGCATGAAGGTGCGGCTGAAACGCGAGATCGTCACCATGGGTGTCGAGACCATCGACCCGGCGAAAAGCGCGGGGACCTATGTGGAGCCGGGCGACTGGAATGCGCTGATCTCGCAGCCCGACACGATCGTCATCGATACGCGCAATGCCTATGAGGTCTCGATCGGCACCTTCAAGGGCGCCGTCGATCCGGCGACGGCGAGCTTTCGCGAATTCCCGGCCTGGGTGGAAGCGCACCGGGCGGCTCTCGAAGGGCGCAAGGTGGCGATGTTCTGCACAGGCGGCATACGCTGCGAAAAGGCGACCGCTTATGTGAAGTCGCTCGGCTTCGACGATGTGTTCCACCTCAGGGGCGGTATTCTCAAATACCTCGAGGAGATTCCAGCGGAGCAGAGCCTGTGGGAGGGCGAGTGCTTCGTCTTCGACGAGCGGGTTTCGGTGTCGCACGGCCTCGTGGAGGGCGACGCGGAACTCTGCCGCGCGTGCCGCCATCCGCTGACGGAGAGCGAGCTGGTGTCGCCGAAATATGACGCCGGGGTTTCGTGCCCGCACTGCTTCGATGCCCGCTCGGATGAAGACCGCGAGCGCTACGCAGAGCGCCAGCGGCAGGTCGAGCTCGCGCAAGCCCGGGGCAGGGGACCGCATATCGGATCCTGATGGAGGCGCGGGCCGGGCAAACCGGGGCCGTCTGTCATTGCAATGTCAAGCTTTGGGACCTACGTCTTCGGCGTCGAAACCTGCCCGTTCGGCCGGGCAAATCCTGGAGGTATTGATGTTCGATCCCAAGAAGCTTCTCGACGATCTGCTCGGCTCGCAAGTTCCCGGCACCAGCGGCACGGTCCGCGACAAGGCCGGGCAAGCGGTACAGATGGCCAAGGACAATCCGCTGGCCGCCGGTGCGCTGGCTGCCGTGCTGCTTGGGACCGGCGCCGGCCGGCAGGTGACGGGTGCCGCGGTGAAGCTCGGCGGCTTGGCCGCCATCGGTGGTCTCGCCTACAAGGCCTATCAGAACTACAAGGCCGGCAACGCACCGGAACAGGCGCCCGCCGCCGGCGAGCCGGAATTGCTGCCGCCACCCAAGGACACCGCCTTCCACCCGTCGCAGGCGCCGCAAGGCGAGGATGAGTTCACGCTGACCCTCGTGCGGGCGATGATCTCGGCGGCTAAGGCCGACGGCCATGTCGACGACGAGGAACGCCAGAAGATCGCCGGCAAGCTCAACCTCGCCGGGATCGGCACCGATGCGGAAAAATTCCTGATGGCGGAGCTGGAGAGCCCGCTCGACCTCGACACGCTGGTGGCCGGCGCCAGGACCGACGCGCAGAAGCTCGAGCTCTATACGGCGTCGCGCCTCACCATCGACCCCGACACCCGCGCCGAGCGCGGTTATCTCGACCTGCTTGCCGGGCGGCTTGGCCTGCCGGATGCGCTGATCGACCATGTCGAGGCGACGGTTTCGGCGGCAAAAGTGCCCGCCGCCAAGGGTACGTCACCCAATCCGCAGAGGTAGCCCGGATTGGCACAGAGGGCCTGGAGGCGTTTACCTTTCGTTAACTCAGGAAGCGCATCATTCTACACAGTCGGATCGGCTTTTCCTCCTCCCAAGCCCGGTTCAGATCAGGGCGGTCGCCAATGACCGCCCTTTTTGTCGGCGCTCGCCGGCTTCCCTCCAAAGAAACGGGTTTCACTTTTCGAGGGCATGTCCCGGTGGCCGCGCTTGCCATCGCCGCCATCATTTGCGATGCCTTGTCCACCCGAACCAAACTTGTAGATCAGGCGAGCACGCACAGCGCTGCCGGAGGACAACTGCCATGACCGAGCAAAAAACCGCCATCGTCACCGGCGCCGGCACCGGGATCGGCAAGAGCGTCGCCACGGCATTGCTCAAGGCAGGCTGGAACACGGTGTTCTGCGGGCGTCGCAAGCCGGTGCTGGATGCCGCGATCGCCGAGATCGGCCCGACCGACGCCAGGGCTTTGGCGGTTTCCTGCGACATCAGCAAGGCCGGCGAGGTCGACGATCTGTTCGAGACGGTGGCGGAGGCTTTCGGCCGCGTCGACCTGCTCTTCAACAATGCCGGCATGGGCTACAAGTCGACGCCCATCGACGAGATTCCGGTCGAGGTGTGGAACGATGTCGTCGGCGTCAATCTCACGGGATCTTTCCTGTGCGCGCGCGCCGCGTTCGGCGCCATGCGCAAGCAGAAGCCGATGGGCGGCCGCATCATCAACAATGGCTCGGTATCGGCTTATGCGCCCCGTCCGGGCTCCGTGCCTTATACGGCGACCAAGCACGCCATTACGGGGTTGACCAAGACGCTGGCGCTGGATGGCCGCCCCTTTGATATCGCCTGCGGCCAGATCGACATCGGCAATGCGCTGACCGACATGGCGCAGCCGATGACCGTGGGCGTGCCGCAGGCCAATGGCTCGATCGCCGCCGAAGCGGTGATGGATGTCCAGCGCGTCGCCGATGCGATCGTGCACATGGCCAGCCTGCCGCTCGACGCCAACGTGCTGTTCATGACGGTGATGGCGACCAAGATGCCATTCGTCGGGCGTGGGTGAGCAGCCTGCGCCGGCAGGGCTTTCGCCGCCAGTTCACTTGCCAGCCAGCGGCACGCCGGGCTTGAAAAGCAAAATGGGCCTGATCTCGTAAACGGCGGTAGGATTGACGCGGCGAAGGTCGCGGGCGATCGCGATGGCGTCCTCTCTCGTGGCGCAGTCGACGACGTAGAGGCCGAGCAACTGTTCCTTGGTCTCGGCGAAGGGGCCGTCGACAATCATGCCGTCGCCTGGGCCGCGCAGGGTGCAGGCATCCTGAGTTGCCCCCAGACGCGCGGACGGTCCAAGCGTGCCTTCCTCGTGAAGCCGGGCGTTTATCTTCAGCAACTCGGCCATCAGCGCCGTATCTTCCTGCGGCGTCAGCGCCTTGATCGCATCTTCCACGTGATAGGCAAGGATTGCATAAAACATCTGAGGTCACCCGATCTCGATCCGGTCCGGGCAAGTCGTAGCCGTTTTCCGCAAGCCCGCCCAGACTTGGCCATGCGACTCCCGACGCATCATGACATCGTCATTGCAGCCGGTGTGCCACGGCTACAGGACGAAATGAGGCTCACTTCGCCAGGAACGCCCCGATCCGCTCCAGCGCGCGCAGGATGTTCTCTTCGGAATTGGCGTAGGAGAGCCTGATATAGCCTTCGCCTAGAATGCCGAAATCGGGGCCGCCGATCAGCGCCACACCGGCCTCGTCGAGCAGCGCCGAGGCGAGCTTCTTGGCCTTCCAACCGGTCTTCGAGACATTTGGGAAGGCATAGAACGCACCCTTGGGCGTGATGCAGGAGACGTTTGGCAGGGCGTTCAGGCCTTCGACCACGATCTTCCGGCGGTTGTCGAAGGCGCGCATCATCTTGTCGACGTCGTCCTGCGGGCCGTCGATCGCGGCGATGCCGGCGAACTGGCTCGGCGCGTTGACGCAGGACCAGCAATTGACCGCCAGCTTGCGTACCTTGTCGTAGAGACGGCCGCCCTTGTCGCCGTTCGGCCAGATCGACCAGCCCATGCGCCAGCCGGTCATCGCCCAGGTCTTCGACCAGCCGTTGAGCACGATCAGCCGGTCGCGGATCTCGGGAAAGCCGAGCAGCGAGCAATGCGTCTCGCCGTCATAGGTCATGACATCGTAGATCTCGTCGGAGAGGATGGCGACATCTGGGTGCTTCTCCAGCCCCTTGACCAGTTTTTCAATCTCGGCCCGGGGCGTGACGCCACCGGTCGGGTTGGCCGGCGAGTTGAGGATCAGGAGCCTGGTCTTCGGCGTGATCAGCGCCAGCGTGTCTTGCGCCGAGAAGGCGAAGCCGTTTTCCTCGCGCATCGGCACGGGAATGGGGGTCGCACCGGTGAATTCGATCATCGAGCGGTAGATGGGAAAGCCGGGGTCGGGATAGAGGATCTCGGCGCCCGGTTCGCCAAACATCAGGATGGCGGCGAACATGGTCGGCTTGCCGCCGGGCATGACCATCACCGCCTCTGGCGAGACCTCGACGCCGGTGGTGGTCAGCGTGCGGCGCACCACCGCCTCGCGCGTCGCCAAAAGGCCGTTGGCCGGCGTGTAGCCATGGTGGCCGTCACGCAACGCCTTGATCGCCGCCTCGACGATGTGCTGCGGCGTCTTGAAGTCTGGCTGGCCGATGCCGAGGTTGACGATGTCGCGGCCCTGTTGGGCAAGTGCCGTTGCTCGCGCCAGCACCGCGAACGCATTTTCCTCGCCGAGACGGTCGAAGGCCGAAATCGTGTGGAGCATTTTTCCCGTCCCTGTGGTTCTTACTGTGCGGCAGCGTTTTTGTGAGCGTCCGCTCGCAAAAGTCAACGGATTGGAGCTTTCGGTGTCGGAAAATCTCAAAGACTGGCAACCCCGTCCGCGCCCGGAGCACAAGGTGCTGGAGGGCCGCTATGTCAGGCTCGAGCCGCTGAGTGCCGCGAAGCACGGCGACGACCTCTATGAAGCGTCTTCCGTAGCCGATGTCGACGGCCGCTTCGCCTGGCTGCCCGATTATCCGCCGGAAAACCGCGCCGCCTTCCAGCCCTGGCTGGACAAGGTGGAGGCCAGCGAGGATCCACTGTTCTTCGCGGTCATCGACAAGGCGAGCGGCAAGATCGCGGGACGCCAGACGCTGATGCGCATCGATCCGGCCCATGGCGTCATCGAGATCGGCAACATCTACTGGGGACCGCTCATCTCGCGCAAGCCGGCGGCGACGGAAGCGCAGTTCCTGTTCATGAAATACATCTTCGACGAACTCGGCTATCGCCGCTACGAATGGAAGTGCAACAACCGCAACGAGCCGTCGAAGCGCGCGGCGGAACGGTTCGGCTTCAAATTCGAGGGCATTTTCCGCCAGCATCTCATCGTCAAGGGTGAAAACCGCGACACCGCGTGGTATTCGATCATCGACAAGGAATGGCCGGCTCTGTGCAAGGCTTATGAAGCCTGGCTCGATCCAGCCAACTTCGACGCCGATGGCCAGCAGGAGCGCCGCCTGGAGGATTTTCGCGCGGAATTCGGCGCCTAACGGGAGTTTGCCATTTGGCGCATACCCACGACCACAGCGGGCACGATCACGGCGCTGGCCATGTGCAAGGCTCGAGCGACAAGAAGCGCGTGCTGATCGCGGCTTGCCTTACCGCCGGCTTCATGGTCGCCGAGGCGCTCGGCGGCCTGTTTACGGGGTCGCTGGCGCTGCTGGCCGATGCCGGCCACATGCTCGCCGACGCCATTGCGCTCGGCCTGGCCTGGTATGCCTTCCATCTGGCCGGCCGGCCGGCGACCGGCCAACTCACCTACGGCTTCGGCCGGATCAAGACGCTGGTGGCCTACACCAACGGCATCGCCATCTTCGTCATCGCGCTGTGGATTGTCTACGAGGCATGGAATCGCCTGCTGACACCTGCGCCGGTGCTGGGCGGTCCGATGCTGGGGGTGGCGATCCTCGGCCTGCTGGTCAATATAGGCTCCTTCCTGGTGCTGCATGGCGGCGATCGAGACAACCTCAACATGCGCGGCGCCATCCTGCATGTGCTTGGCGATCTGCTCGGCTCGGCCGCCGCGATCGTGGCGGCACTGGTCATCCTGGCGACCGGCTGGACGCCGATCGACCCGATCCTGTCCGTGCTGGTCTCGCTGCTGATCCTGTCCACCGCCTGGTCGCTGATGCGCGCCGCCGCCCACGTCCTGCTCGAAGGCGTGCCGCCAAGCCTAGATCGCGACCTGATCGCCAGGGATATCCAGGCCGTGGTCAAGGGCGTGCGCGAAGTGCACCATATGCATATCTGGTCGATCGACGGCACGAGCAGCATGGCGACGCTGCACGCGTGCCTCAACGAAGGCGTCGATGCGCATCAGGCGGTCAGCGCCATCAAGAAGCGGCTTGCCAGCGAGCACGGCATCAGCCATGCCACCGTGGAACCGGAGTTCGGCCACTGCGCCGACGATGGCGACGGCCACGACCATAAGCACGGGCACGATGCGGTTCCGCATCACGGCCACTATCACTAGGCCCGATCGATGATCATTGATCGGACCTGCCTCAGGAGTTCTCCAGCTTTGAAACTCAAACCGATGAACGATCGCCGCTCCGGTCCGGCATGATGGACCGCGACACGCGCAATGCGGCCATCGCGGCGGTCTGGATCATGCTTCTGTTCGGTATTGCCGCTTTCTACCTGCCGACCGTGATGTTGGCACTCGGCAACTATTCGACCGTGCTGGCGGGTATCTTCGGCACCGCCTTCGTGCTGGCGTTCTTCTTGGTGTTCTGGCTGCGCGCGCGCAGCCAGCGCAAAAATCGAGACAAGTAAGGGATATCGGACATGCGCATTCTGATCACTGGCGCGGCGGGCATGGTCGGCCGCAAGCTCATCGCCCGGCTGGCCAAGGACGGCACGCTGCGCGGCAAGAAGATCACCGCGCTCGATCTGCACGACATCGTGCCGTCGCAGGCGCCAGCCATGGACGGCGTCAGCGTCGCAGCGCACACGGGTGACCTTGCCGAAGCAGGCGCCGCGGAAGGCTTGGTTGCGTCGCGGCCCGATGTCGTCTTCCACCTCGCCGGCATCGTGTCGGGTGAGGCGGAAGCGAATTTCGAACTCGGCTACCGCGTCAACCTCGACGGCACGCGCGCGCTGTTCGACGCCATCCGCCTGGCGGGGTTCGCGCCGCGCGTCGTCTTCACCTCGTCGATCGCGGTGTTCGGCGCGCCGTTCCCGGATGTCATTCCCGACGAATTCCACCCGACGCCGCTGACCTCCTACGGCACGCAGAAGCAGATGAGCGAAGCGCTGCTCGCCGATTATTCAAGGCGCGGCTTCTTCGATGGCATCGGCATCCGGCTGCCGACGATCTGCGTGCGGCCGGGCAAGCCGAACAAGGCGGCCTCCGGCTTCTTCTCCGGCATCATCCGCGAACCGCTGAACGGGCAGGAGGCGATCCTGCCGGTGCCGCGCTCGGTGCTGCACACCCACGCCAGCCCGCGCTCGGCGGTGAACTTCCTGATCCACGCGGCTGACATCGACGGTGCCGCCGTCGGGCCGCGCCGCAACCTGACGATGCCGGGCGTCGCCGTCACCGTCGGCGAGCAGATCGAGGCGCTGGAACGCATCGCCGGCGCCAAGGCGGTGAAGCTGATCCGCGAGGAGCCGGACGAGACGATCTGGGCGATCGTCAAGGGCTGGCCGACCCGGTTCGAGGCGCGGCGGTCAAGGGAGCTCGGCTTCAGCGCTGAAAAGAGCTTCGACGAGATTATCCGCGTTCATATCGAGGATGAACTCGGCGGCAAGATCGCCGGTTAGGCGTTGCGGCGCCTATCCCGTTCCAATGGGTTGGATGGGTCTACCCGCCGCTCGCCAAGCTGGCCGACAGCAGTAACAATCCAAACAGGAACACGAAGGCCGCGCCACCGATCTCGACGATCGAGTGGATGCGGTTGCCTATGCGGCCGTCGCCGGCGAAATACACCGCCCAGTTCTTGGCTGTCACGGCCAGCGTCGCCAGCGCCGAGACGGTGATGGCGGTTCCAATCGACATTGCCAGCACCGACAGCAGGCCGCCGAGCCAGAGCCCGTTGAGAAGCGCGAAGCTCAGCACGATCAGCGCGCCGGAGCAGGGGCGGATGCCGACCGCCGCCACCGCCGACCATGCCGTGCGCCAATCGAAGCGGTCACCCGACAGCAGCGCCGGGTCGGGTGCATGCGAGTGGCCGCAGGTTTCGCAGACCTCCCCGCTGGCGTGGTCGTGATGCGCATGATCGTGCGCGCCATGGTCGTGCCCGCCATGGTCGTGATGGTGGTCGTGCGCGCCGTGGTCGTGATGATCGTGCGAATGGCCATGCGCATGGTCGTGATCGTCATGCGCGTGAAGTGCATGGGAATGAGCGTGCGCAGCATGGTCGTGGGCGCCATGCGAATGGCCGCCGGCATGAGAATGGCCCGCGTGGGAATGACCTGCGTGAGCCGCGGACAGGCTGTAGGCCGGCCCCTTGCCAAACAGGCGCAGGACGGAAGGACCGAGCTTGCGCCACAAAAGCCAGGCGCCAAAGAGGGTGACCAGGGCAAAGCTCATGATCTCCATGAACCAGGCCGCATCGGTCATCGAGATGGTGGTGCCGCGCAGGACGAAATAGGCAAGCAGCATCACCAGGATCGCCGTCAGGCCCTGCAGCAGCGCCGAGACGAAGGACAACAGGATGCCGCGCTTTAGCGCCACTTCGTTTGCCACCATGTAGGAGGAGATCACCGCCTTGCCGTGGCCGGGGCCGGCGGCGTGGAAAATGCCATAGGCGAAGGACAGGCCGATGAGCACCCAGAGCTTGCTGTTGTCCTGGCGCATCGCCTTCATGGCTGTCGCCAGCGCGCGATAGAATTCCTGCTGCCTGAGATTGATCCACATCAGGATATGGGCGAACGGACCGGTGGTCGGCGCCATGCCGTCATTGACGCCGATGCCGAGCGAACTCTGGGCGTGCGCGGCATTGGCGAAATGCATCACGGCAAAAGCGATGGCCAACAGGCCGAATGCCAAACGCAGGGACGGTTTCGAACAGTTCCCGATCAGGTTCACCGGATCTATCCTTCTGGCTGGCAGGTCAGTTCGAGCTTGGTGGCAAAGATCTTGCTCATATCGGTGCCTGTCGGATCGTTGAAGAAAGCATCAGTCAGGGTCTTCTGGTTTTCCTTGATCGCCTCGTCAGGGTCCGGCCGGATGACCTTGCTCGTGCAATTCGACGGCAAGCCCTCGACGGTGATGTTGGAATCTTCGGTGAAGTCGATCGCCGTGTAGAAGGTCGGATCGTAGACACCGATGTCGACCGTGCCGGTCAGCTTGATCGGCACCTTGGGTTCGGACTCGAACAGGATGATCAACTGGTCGTTGTCGAAATTGGCCATCAAATGCGGCGGCGGCACCATCGTCACGTCCTTGCCGTTCTGCGTGACGAGCTGGAAATAATTGAACTCGGCCAGCGAGGCATGAACGGTATCGGCGACCTCCTTCAGCTCCTTGTCGTCAAGCTTCAGGTCGGAGTTCTTGTCGAACTCCATCATCACCGTACTCGAAAACAGGTCGTCGAAGCGCCACAGATGGCGCAACGCTTTCACACTTTGGTGATCCGCGGACAGGATCACGTCGAGGCGTGCCTCGGCGAAGACGTGCGGATGCACCTGGGCGGGTCCTGTCACGGCAAAGGTCGCCGCCAAGGCCGAAGCCAGCATGATTGCGTGCCGTTTCAAATACATTCGCGGTCGCGATTCCCTTGGCGTTCGGAGAGAGTTGTCGAAGGTTACCAGAAAGGGGGCGAAATTGGGACCGCCAGTGCGTGTCGCCCAAAAGTGCGAAGCGGTTTTGGGACGACGACACGCACACAATAAAGGCGTGTCGCCCAAAAGTGCGAAGCGGTTTTGGGACGACGACACGCACACTGAAGCGGGGTCAGGCGCTCTCGCGCGTCCTGAACCACTGCACCAGGAAATCGACGAAAACGCGCACCTTCGCCGGCAGATAGCGGCGGTGTGGATAGACGGCGAAGATGCCGCCGCCCGACAGGATGCGGTCGTCGAGCACCGCCATCAATTGGCCGCTCTTGAGGTCGGGCGCGGCGATGAAATCCGGCAGGATGCAGAATCCAAGCCCCGACAAGGCCGCGGCGCGCGCCGCCATCGGGCTGTTGACCTCGATCGGGCCCGACACGGCGATGCTCACCGGATCGCCATTGTCGCCCTTGAACGGCCAGTTGTTCAGGCCGCGGCCATTGGTGTCGACGATGCAGGGCATGTGGCCGAGATCCTGAGGCCGTGTCGGCATGCCATGCCTGGCGATCAGTTCGGGAGAGCCGCAAAGCTTGATCGAAAACGGCGCCAGCCGTCTGGCGATCAGCGACGAATTCTCCAGCCGCGAGATGCGCACCGCGAGGTCGAAGCCTTCCTCGACCAGATCGACGAAGCGGTCGTCGAGCTGGATGTCGAGCACGATGTCGGGATATTGCTTGGCGAAGTCGATCAGCGACTGGCCGATCGGCGCGTCGGCGAAGGTGCGCGGCGCCGACAGCTTGATCCGACCGCGCACATCGCCGGAGGACTCGCGCACGGCGTCGGCCAGGCTGTCGACCTCGCGCACGATCTCCGAGGCGCGACGGTAGTAGGTGTGGCCGGCCTCGGTCATCGAGAACTGGCGCGTGGTGCGGTTGAGCAGCAGCGCACCGAGTTCGTCCTCCAGCTCGCGCACATATTTCGACAGCAGCGCCTTGGAGCGGCCGATCTTGCGCGCCGCCGCCGAAAAGCCCTCGGCCTCGACGACATCGATGAAGGCGCGCATGCGGGTCAGTGTATCCATTGTTCAGGCTCTTTGTGCTGCGTCGAGAAGTTTTCGGCCGAGCCGTATCAGGGCTATGTCGCTGCCGGAAGGGCCAAGCAGCGACAGGCCGAAAGGAGCACCGGCGACCGAGCCGATCGGCAAGGTGATTTGGGGAAAGCCGGAGAGCCCGGCCAGGCACAGAAGATGCAAGGCGCGCTCGCGATAGGCCTGGAACTGCTCGGGTGTGCTGTCGACGTATGGCGCCGGGCCTGGCACCGTCGGCAGGACAAGGAAGCCGTCCTTGCCGAGCAGGGCGCTCAATTCGCCGCGAAAGGTCAGCCTGCGCACTTTTTCGGCCCGAGCCGTCCGTTCGTCGACGGCACGGCCGAAGCCGAACCGTTCCTCGACCCCGGGGCCAAGGTCGCGCTCGCCGCTGGTGATCCATTCGCCATGCACCGCCCATGCCTCCTTGGCCTGCAGCCGGCGAAAGCACCAGTAGAGTTCATCCGGGGGAGAGCTGAAGTGCGTCGCTGGCGTCGCCGGCGGGCCGAAAACCGCGCCCGCCAGCGCCTTCATTCCCGCATATTCGGCGAGTGCCGGCCGGGCGACCATTTCGTCCAGCCAGCCGAGCGTCAGCGGGCGGTCGAGCGCATGCTGGTGCGGGTCGCGGCCGAGCAGCAGCTTGCCGACTGTCTCGTAGGTTTCGATGTCGTCGGCGAACCAGCCGAACGTGTCGAAACTCGGCGCCAACGGCATGGTGCCCTCGAGGGAAATGCGGCCATGCGTGGTGCGGAGCCCGATCAGCCCGCAGAAACTCGCCGGCGCACGGATCGAACCACCGGTGTCGGACCCCGTGGCGATGTCGGCCAGCCTACCCGCCACCGCCGCCGCCGACCCCGACGACGAGCCTCCGGTGACGCGGTCGGGAGCCGCGGGGTTCACCGGAAACGGTAAATGCGCGTTCTGGCCGAACAGAGCGAAGGCGAGCTCGTCGGTCTGGGTCTTGCCGACGAAGCACGCGCCCGCGTCGAGAATCATTTGCACCGCGGGTGCCGTGCGCGAAGCGGCGTGGCCCTCGGCGAATTTCCGCAAATTGCCGCAACCGGTGCGGTAGCCGGCAACATCGTAAATGTCCTTAACCGCCAGCCGCAGGCCGGCCAGGGGCCCAAGCTCGGCATGCGCCACCGGCATCTGGCGAAGATCGAGAAAGGCGTTGAAGGGGCCGTGCGTGCCTGTCATCGTTCGATATCCGGATACGGTTGCGCCAACATTGTTCGATGCCAGAAATTTTACAACCTGGGATACGATTTTTATTGATTGTGAAATACTTCGCCCCTATATCGCGCTTGCCCAAAGTCGCACGTGCCTGTGGGTGTCCGCCGATCCTCGAATGGTGAGGGAAATCGGTAAGGTAACTGGAGCCAACCCCTCCAGTCGGTTTAGCGGCCAACCGCCAGACCGAGGACACCTTGAAGCAACGACGGTGCGGGCCTTTCTGGTTCTCTGCCGGTTGTCCAAAGACCGGGGTTACTGAAGAGGCACACCTTCATTGCCGGCAGTGCGGAACGGGGTTCTCCCAATCCAAGCCAAGGCAGACAAAGCGAACCGAAGCCGGGCAAGGCCAAGGTTCATCGCCGCGAGACGGCGTTTCATGGTTCCGGGGTCTCCACCGGCTGGTTCCATGGATTTTCCGTCCCGCCTTTGTTTGACCGCGTGTTCGCGAGGCCGAAAGCCCGTGTCCGCACCCCTGTGCGCGCCGAAAGGCGCGATGGAGAAACCCGATGGCTACACAGCGCATCCTCGACTTCCTCGCCACCCGACGTCCGTCCGGCCCCTGCCTTGTCGTCGACCTCGACGTCGTGCGCGACAATTTCCGCGCCTTCGAGAAGGCTCTGCCCGATTCCAGGATCTACTATGCGGTGAAAGCAAACCCGGCGCCGGAAATCCTGCGCCTGCTTGCTGCGATGGGCTCGTCCTTCGACACCGCTTCCGTTGCCGAAGTCGAGATGGCGATGGACGCCGGTGCGCCGGCGGACCGCATCTCCTTCGGCAACACCATCAAGAAGGAGCGTGATATCGCACGCGCCTACCAGCTCGGCATCAAGCTGTTCGCGGTCGACTGCGTCGAGGAGGTCGAGAAGATCGCCCGCGCTGCTCCAGGCGCCCGCGTGTTCTGCCGCGTGCTGACCGATGGCGAAGGCGCCGAATGGCCGCTGTCGCGCAAGTTCGGCTGCGTGCCAGCGATGGCCGTCGACGTGCTGCGCCATGCCAAGGGTCTCGGCCTCGACGCCCATGGCGTGTCGTTCCATGTCGGCTCGCAGCAGACCGACCTGACCGCATGGGACCGTGCGCTGGCCGACGCCAAGAAGGTGTTCGCGACGCTCGCCGAAGAAGGCATCGTGCTCAAGATGGTCAATATGGGCGGCGGCTTCCCGACGCGCTATTTGCGTGACGTGCCGGCGGCGCAGGCCTATGGCCAGGCGATCTTCTCGGCGCTGCGCAAGCATTTCGGCAACGCCATTCCCGAGACGATCATCGAGCCAGGCCGCGGCATGGTCGGCAATGCCGGCGTCATCAAGTCGGAAGTCGTGCTGATCTCGAAGAAGGCCGACAACGACAATGTGCGCTGGGTGTTCCTCGACATCGGCAAGTTCGGCGGTCTGGCCGAGACGATGGACGAGGCGATCCGCTACCCGATCGTCACCGCGCATGACGGCACCGAGACCGCGCCTTGCGTGCTCGCCGGCCCGACCTGCGATTCGGCCGACGTAATGTACGAGAAGACGCCGTATCCGCTGCCTTTGTCGCTGACCATCGGCGACGAGGTGCTGATCGAAGGCACCGGCGCCTACACGACCACCTACTCGGCGGTCGCCTTCAACGGCTTCGAGCCTCTCCGATCCTACGTGATCTGACGGCTCGCTAGAGCTGTTTAGATCATCCCAGGTGGGCGCCCGTCGCCCGCTTGGGCTCGCCTGTGGAACAGATCTCCGCTCGCCAGGGATTGCGGAAATGGAAATGTCAGTTGAAATCGTAGCTCATGCGCCGGCCTTCGCAATGGTCGCCGAAACTGTTGCCGACGTGGCGGCGCGCGAAGCCTTGCTCGATCGTGCCATGGGGCCGAAGCGCAAGACCAAATCGTCGGAGAAGTTGCGGCGCGGCCGCCGGCCCTCGGAGGGCCTGGCCTTCGTCGCGCGCGATGCCTCGGGCGGCTTGGCCGGCACGGTGCGGCTATGGGACGTCACGCTGGGCGAGGGCGGTCCGGCGCTGCTGCTTGGCCCGCTCGCCGTCGACCCGTCGCTCAAGAGTGCCGGCATCGGTTCGGCGCTGATGCGCCATGCCATTGCGGAAGCCGCGCGCCTCGGCCACGCGGCGATCCTGCTGGTCGGCGACGAGCCCTATTATGGCCGCTTCGGTTTTTCGGCCGCCAGGACCGGTGCGCTCGCCATGCCGGGGCCTTACGAGCGGCACCGCCTGCTGGCGCTGGAACTGGTGGAGGGCGCGCTCGACGGCGCCCAGGGCACGCTGAAGGCGACCGGCCGCAAGCTCAAGGCACAGGCGCCGAACCTGGCGGCGTGACGCTTTACGCACAACTTCAAACAAAACGCCGCCTGAAAAGGCGGCGTTTTGTTGTCTCGAAGCCGCTTCTGGCGGCCGCATCCGTTCAGCCGATCAACTGGCTCAGCGCCATGGCGACGGTCATGTCGCCTTCGACCTTTATCTTGCCGGTCATGAAGGCCATGGTCGGGTTCAGGTCGCCCGCGATCAACGAGTCCAGATCGTCGAGCGAGAGCTTGATGGTGCAGTCGGCGGGAGCGTCCGTGGTCGAGACGGTTGCGCCGTCGATGACGACGACGCCGTCGCTGCCGGTGTCGAATTTCACGGAACGATCGAACCCGCTGCTGGCCACGCGCGACTTGATCTTCTCGGCAATCTCCTGAACGCTCACGCTGTTCTCCTGTCTGGTTGCATTCTGTCGCGCAACGGCACTTCGGTCCAGCCGAAGTCCATGCGGCATCACTGGCGATCACGATCGCTGCCGCATATAGCTTTGGATTGACGTTTACGTCAACGCGAATTGCAGGAATCGGCCCCGACTCCAACTGCTATCGGGACCACCGGCACCGGGCGGCCAGTTCAATGCGCGCTGACCGGCTTAGGCGTCTCGGTCGCAGGGGTGCTGGCATCCTGGCGCCGGCGCAGCCAGTTGTCGCGGATCTCGTCCTTGCTCAGGAAATTGACCTGATCGATCAGGACCTCATGCACCAGGGTTGCGCCGACACGCGTGTTGATCGTGTCGCGGATGGCGACGCGAAAGGCATCGAGGTCGACCGTCGCCTTTTTGCTGAAGTCGATCTGGGGGTGGGCGTAGAGATAACTGTAGACCTCGTCTGTAATCAGCGCCTCGGCCGGGATCGACAGCTTCTTTATCTGTTCCGGCTCGACGGTATAGACGAGCTTGGCCAGGAAATAGCCGTCGATCTTTGAATCGTGGATCAGCGGCACCGAAATGACGTCGGTCTTGACGTAGTCCAGCCCGCCCAGCATCGGCTTGGGTTTTTCGCCAACGCCGCGTTCGCCGGCGGCCTGGAACGAATAGAACACCGCGCCGAGCGTGGCTGCGCAGATCCAGACCGCTATGGCGATGACCTTGATCATTTTGAACCCGAGCCCGGCATCGCCGCGCTCTAACCTTTCTGCCTGCCGAACTCACCGGCGGAGTAGGTGCCGTCGGTTTCGGCGCGCTGGATGGCGCTGCGCAGCAGGCCGGCAACCTCGTTGACGGCGCTCAGATGCGCCAGGATCGCGGCCTCGTTCTTCGCCAGCTTCTGGCGCAGCCGGGTTAGGCCCTCACGGTGCTGCTCGAGGAATTCGGCCTCGCTGCCGCCCTTCATGGCGCGGGTCAGCTCGTAGAGATAGCGGCTCTTGCGGGCGTTCGACGCCTTGAGGTCATAGCTCGTATCGCTGCGGATGCCGGCGGTCTCTTCCTCGACCACCTCCTCGATGCGGCCGATGATGGCGGCAAGGTTTCCGGGCCGAGCGAATGGGGTCGGTGCGTCCGACGCCGTTGCTCGCGCTGGCAGGTTGGCGGTGAATTCGGAAGAGTCGGCCATGGTGTTTCCCAGTCTAGATCTTGATGTCTGTTTTTATGGTTGTCTCGTCGCCGGTCATCGACCTGGCGGCCTTGCGCTGTAATTCCTGGACGAGCGAGGTGGACAGACGGGTCTGCTGGTCGATCTCGGTCTTTTCCGGTCCGTTCGAAACCGGGCCGATCGGTACCTTGCGCTTGCCGTCCATGTAGTGGTCGGCGAGCAGCGACTTGGCGATGCCGATGCCGCCGCGATCGGCCATGACGTCGGCGACGCGTTCGGCGAGTTGCGATTTCCACATGTCGCCGGCGAGACCCGTGCCGTAGACGCCCTCGGTGTCCTTGGGCAGCATGTTCTGGATGAAGGTCTGCAAGACCATCGCCTCGAACTTCTTGAATTTCTTGGCAGGATCGGCCGTCGCCGCGGCCTTGTCAGCCGTCGCGCGCGACAGGATCGAGCCGGCATCGACCGAGGACGCGGTGTCGACCGAAAACGTGCCGGCGACGCTCCCGGCGCGCTTCGTCAGCGCGGCGCGGGCAGCCTCGATATCCATCGGATCGGCAGCTCGGGCGACATCCATCACGATGTCGCTGGGTGGAGAAATCGCCAAGAAGATCCGCCTTTTGCCGGGTTTCCTTAGCCAGGACCATGCCTCAACAAGCTTGTGGCAGGCTTGCGAGGAGGCGCAGGGGCGGGAATCGGGTCTGCCGAGTGCCAGAAGCAGAACATGATATCCAGTCGTTGTTGCTCCTTTGCGAGGGGATGACGCTGGTCGATAAGCAATCAGCTTGTTCGGAGCGGATCGCTCAAGACTTTCGTCACCCCCACCCAAAATCAGCGCACCGTGCTCGGCACAGGCGTGTTGAGAAGCTGCTGCTCCCAAATACGCGATGCCGCTGCCGCCGAAGTGCTGGATGAGAATCTCGGTCAGCTCCTCGACATGCTCGGTGCGTGCCCAATCGCGTTGCCATTCGCCAGCGAGCGCCATCACGGTCATCACGTTCGCGCCGGCTGCGATCATTCGCTGGATGGCAACTTCGTGAGACTCCTTCGAAATCCCGCCCGACGCGTCGGTGATCACAGTCACGTCCCAGCCTTCGCCGGCGGCCTGGATCACAGGCATTGCGACGCAGACCTCGGTCCAAAGGCCGGCGATGATCAGCTGCTTGCGGCCGGTCGCCTTAACGACGTTCACCACATTCTTGTCCTGCCAGGTGTTCACCCAGGTGCGATCGATGACTTCCTGGTCCGGAAATACGTCGGTGATCTGCTTAAAAAGCAGTCCACCGCGCACCGCGATCACGCTGGTGAGAGTGGTCGGAACATTGAAGGCTTTTGCTAGCTTCGCCAGCGCGGTCGTGTTGTTGACCACCATGTGCGGATCGTGGCTGTTCAGGTTTGCGAGTTGATAAGGTTGGTGATCGATCAGAACGAGGACCGAGTCTTCAGGACGAAGAAGCGAATCAAGACCGTTGCGAGGGGTCATCAAGACTTCCTTTCTCTGCCGCCATCGACGGCTATGGGTTCACGGGAGACATGCGCCAGCGGGCGACGTTGCCTGGACGCAATTTGCTGTTCCGCTCGGTGATGCGGTAGTGCCATAGTCAGGCAAGCTGTGTCGCGAAATCAGGAACGCCAAGTTGGACATCGAGGATTTGCAGACATTCGTCGTAGTGGCCGATGCAGGGGGCGTATCGGCAGCCGCGCGTCGGCTCGGCGTTTCCAAGTCAATCGTCAGTCGGCGGCTCGCTCGGGTTGAAGCGGAGCTTGGCGTCCAGCTTCTTGCACGAACGACCCGGGGCGCCGCGCTTACAGAAGCGGGAATCACGTTCAGGGATCATGCGGCCCGGGCCAGCGCCGAGATCGACACAGCCAGGGAAACGATCCTCCCAACCGGTGATCTGCGCGGTCGCCTGAGGGTTGCCATGCCGCTTTCTTTTGGCCCGACCCACTTCGCTCCCGTGCTTGCGGAAATGGCGCATCAGCACCCTCAGCTCCAGATCCATACCTCCTACAGTGATCGCTTCGTCGACCTTGTCGCGGAGGGTTTCGATTGCGCGATCCGGGTCGGGTACCTTCAGGACTCCAACTTGATCGCGAAGCGCATCGGGCCGATCTATGGAAAGCTTGTCGCAAGCTCGGATTATATCAAAGCGCACGGTTCACCTCAGACGCCAGATGAGCTTGTCACTCATCAGGCACTCATGCAGGGAACGGAAGCCTGGCAGTTCATGGATGGCAGCAGGATTGTCACGGTTCAGCCGCAGGGCAGGTTCAAGGCCGACAACGCCACGGCGCTTGCCGCTGCCGCCGCGGCAGGAGTCGGCATCGCCTGGCTCCCCGATTGCATCACATACGAATATGTGGCCTCCGGCGCGCTCGTTCCGGTGATGACACGCTATCCCCCACCTTCGGCAGGCGCTTATGTCGTCCGACCGCCAGGTCGGCACCCCGCGCGAAAAGTCCGGGTCCTCATCGAAATGCTGATCGAGTACTTCGCACGAAATCCGGACGTTTGGGGTGTCGACCGTTAAACACGAACGGGGCGAAGCATTGCGCTGGAGCGCTCCCTGGGACAGGAGACACGTGTTTGTGGGCAATCGGTCGACCAGCGCCATGCCTCCCGGTCGCCAAAAGCTCGGCACTATTCCTGTCCCCGCTTCTGCGCGATCAGGTCCAGGCGCTCGCGGTCTGATCTCTCGCGTTCGTCGCGGTTGCGCACGTCCTTGTAGGCGCGCTCGACGATGTTGGTGCGGGCGCTTGCCGCGGCGATGAGGCCGGCTTCCTGCCTCGCGTTTTCCAGGCTTTCCTCCTGGCGCACGACGGCCTGGGCGATGCGGCGATGGTAGAGATCGGGGAACAGGCTGGAGAGGGAATTGTCCTGGTCGAAATGGCCGATCAATTCGCGGGCTTCGGTCTCGGCGGCGTTTGCCGCGGCGACGAAGGCGGCGTGGCGGCTTTCGTGCAAGGCTTTCAGCTGTTCCTGCACCTTGACCAGTTTCCTCAAGCGGTCCTTGCGCGTGCTCATGTCACCTTGCCAGTGTGAGGTCGACGAAGCCGTCGACGAACAGCGACAGCATGGTGCCGATGGCGAAATAGAAGATCAGCATGCCGCCTGCGATAACGAAGGGCTGGGAGATGAAATAGATCGGGATCTGCGGGGTCAGCTTGTTGACGAAGCCGATCGTCAGATTGACGAGAATGGCATAGGCGACGAAGGGGCTGCCGAGGCGGATGACCAGGAAGAACGTGTCCGACACGGTGTCGGTGATGTCGACCAGTGCGGCCTGCGGGTTGAAGAAGACGTTGACCGGCGCGACCGTGTAGGACGTCACCAAGGCACGGACGATCTCGTGGTCGAAGTCGAAGACGAACAGCATCAGCAGCGCCGAGAACGAAATGATGGCGGCAAGGGCTGCCTGCGGTTCCGGCTCCTCGATCGCCGGTCCGCCGGAGCCGCCATAGCCGATCAGCATGGCGATGGCCGAGCCCATGAAGCGAAGCGCTTCCATGTAGAGCCTGGTCATGGCGCCGATCAGCCCGCCGACCAGCAGCTCCGAGATGATCATCGGCACCAGGACCTGCGGGCGCGGATCGGCGAAGGGAAAGATCTTGTCCCACAGGAAGGCGAGCAGGCCGCCGGTGGCGGCGACCGCGACGAACAGCCTGACCTGCACCGGAACGCGGGCGCTGGACAGGCCCGGCATCAGCATGAAGCAGGCGCCGATGCGGCAGAAAGCGAGAAACGCCGCGATGAGGACGGCCTGCGAGAGAACGCTCACGATATGGTCCCGAGCACCCTGATCTCGACGCCCTTGGCGATTTCGACGTGGGAGAGCACCGGCAGCGTGGTGAACAGGCGCTCGATGATCATGCGCACATAAGGGCGCGCGTCGGGCGCGGTGACGAGGACGAAACGCTCGCCGGCTTCCAGATGTTTCTTGATCGCCTTGGTGGCGTCCTGGCCGAACTCCTCGAGCTGGCGAGGATCGATGTCGAACTCGCGCACCTCGCCCTTGGCGTCGCGCTTGAGGCTCTGGTGGAAGGCGAGGTCCCAGCGGTTGCCGAGGCGCAGCACCTTGAGCACGCCGCCTTCCGAGAGGTCGCCGCAGATCTGCTGGGCCATGCGAATGCGTACATGCTCGACGATCTGCTCGGTGCGGCGCACATGCGGCGCGATCTCGGCGATGGCCTCGATGATGAGATGCAGATTGCGGATCGAGACGCGTTCGGCAAGCAAAAGCTTCAGCACGGCCTGCAGGCCGGGATAGGAGATGTGGGTGGTGCAGATCTCGTCGGCGAGCTTGCGGTATTCCTGATCCTGGCGTTCGAGCAGCGCCTTCATGTCCTTGTAGGAGAGGAGCTGCGGCAGGTTGTTGCGGATGACTTCCGAGAGATGGGTGAGCAGCACCGACATGTTGTCGGCGAAGGTGAAGTTCTCGCGCTTCAGATCCTCGGCGAAGGTCTCCATGACGGAATAGGCGCGCATGCCGAAGGCGGGCTCGCGGATCTCCTCGCCGGGGATTTCGGGGATGTCGCGGTTGCCGAGCAGCACCATGATCTCGCCGACGCGCATCGAATATTCGGCGACCACGGTGCCGTGCACCTTGATCTGATAACTTTTCGGCGGGATGGCGAAGTCGTCGGCGACGCGGACTTCCGGCACGACGAAGCCGTATTGCTGGGCGAATTTCTTGCGCATCTTGGACATGCGGAAGACCAGTTCCTGATGCGAGACCAGGAGCCGGGTCGAAAGCTGCTTGCCGATCAGGAGCTCGATCTCTGCGGTGGCGAGCGAGGCCTTGACCGAATTCTTTTCTTCCTCGGCCTTGGTCGCCTTCTCCTGGCTTTTCAGCGCCTCGGCCTCGGCGACGGCCCGGTTGTGGCGCATCGGAATGACATAGCCGAGGCCGGCCATGCCGGCGGCCAGCGCGAAGAACGGGAACAGTGGCAGGCCGGGCATCAGGCCGAGCAGCACCAGCAGTGCGGCCGCCACGTAGAGCGCGCGCGGATGGGCACCGAGCTGGCCGAACACGGCCTGGTTGGTCGAGCCGCGCGTGCCGCCCTTGGAGACCAGCAGGCCGGCGGCCAGCGAGACGATCAGCGCCGGAATCTGGGTGACGAGACCGTCGCCGACAGACAGCTTGATGAACACGTCGGCGGCCTCGCCCATGCCCATGCCGTGCCTGATGTAGCCGATGGCGATGCCGCCGACGATGTTGATGGCGGTGATGATGAGGCCGGCGATGGCGTCGCCGCGCACGAATTTCGAGGCGCCGTCCATCGAGCCGAAGAAGGAGGATTCTTCTTCCAGTTCGCGGCGGCGCAGCTGCGCGGTCTTGTCGTCGATCATGCCGGCGGAGAGGTCGGCGTCGATCGACATCTGCTTGCCGGGGATGGCGTCGAGGGTGAAGCGCGCGCCGACCTCGGCGATACGGGTGGCGCCCTTGGTGATGACGATGAAGTTCACCACGATCAGGATCATGAAGACGATGAGGCCGATGACGAAGTCGCTGGCCATGACCAGCTTGGAGAAGCCGGCGATGACATAGCCGGCGGCGTGCGTGCCCTCATTGCCATGCGACAGGATCATGCGCGTGGTGGCGATGTTGAGCGACAGGCGCAGCATGGTGGCGATGAGCAGCACGGTCGGGAACGAGGAGAAATCCAACGGCCGCTGGATCCACAGCGCTACCATCAGGATCAGCACCGAAAGCGCGATCGAGAAAGCCAGCCCGATGTCGATGAGAAAGGCCGGGATCGGCAGGAACAGCACGGCCAGGATGATGACGATGCCGAGCGCGAAGAAGACGTCGCGGCCGTTCTTGGCCGCCACGCCGGGCTGGATGCTTTCGCTGATCGCCATTCTCGTCCTCGAACCACAGGGCTGCCGAGCATGCGACAGCCCGGCGAGGGTAGCTGGCCAAGCTTGCGCGAGGGTGGGAGAGTGGCCGGATCGACTCTCTCGCGAAGGACAATCCATGCTGCTGATCATCGGTACGATCCGCCTGCCGCCCAACAGGCTCGACGAAGGCTAGGCCGGTAATGGAACGCATGGTTCGCGCCAGCCGCGCCGAGGACGGCTGCCTTGAATATTCCTATGCGCAGGATGTGCTTGATCCCGGCTTGATCCGGGTCGCCGAGGCATGGCGCGACAGGCCGGCACTCGATGCGCATTTCCGCTCGCCGCATATCGCCGACTGGCGCGCGAGTTGGCCGGGCCTCGGCATCGGCGAGCGCAATCTCATGCTCTACGAGGCCGGCGAAGCCATGCCGACCTGAGCGGTCCGGCGCCCGGACCCTTGCCGGCCGCCAGCAAGCAATCAGGTCTCGGCCGTGTCTGCGGTGGCAACGCCGACCAGCCACCGCCTGACGGCTCGTTCCTCCGGCGCCGACAGGCCGGCGGTCAGTTCGCTCTCGATCGCATGCACACGGTTCCGGCATCGCCGCAGCAGGGCCTGTCCGCTGGCGCTGAGCTCGATATGATGGATGCGGCCATGGAACAGCGTGCGGCTTGCGCTGGACAAGGGCGTGCCCGGCATCTTCAACATTGCCGACCCCAATGAGGCCGCCTCGACGCGAAAGGCGGCCGAGGAACTCGGTTGGCGCGCCGATTTCCGCTTGCCCGCCTGAACCAATCCGCCCGGAGACATCGACACGATCAGCAATCAGGCCCGTTTGCGAGCGATCCATCTCGTCGCCGAGAATGCCAGCACCACCGAGCCGGCCGAACTGCTGGCGACCTTTATTGCCTACGACGATTGCGGCCCGCTGACGATCCCGGATTGACCACCGCGCCGGTGGCTTTCCATGCCCAGGGCGGGAAAGGCCGGGTCAGGCGGCATCGCGGCCATATTGGCGCCTTTGATGTCGGCATTGTGGTTGTCACGACGTGCCGCCCGGCGTATCAGGCGGGTCTTCCGTTGCCTTTGATATCGGCGAGCCGTCCCGGTGCTTTCCAGAAACCAACCCCAAGTCTACGCCCGCCGGCTGCGCGCGGTGCTTCTGAGGTCAGTCCCTCTCCTGGAGGCGCGCGGCATCGCCGTGGTCATCCTGGCGGGCGTTGTCGGCGTCATGGCGGGCATACTGGTCACCGCGATGAGCCAGATCGTGCAGGACCTGCACGGGCTGCTGTTTGGCGTCCAGCCCGGCGGACGCCTGTCCGGCATGTTCTCGCTCGCCAATCCGATGCAGGCGCTGATCCCCGCGATCGGCGGCATCCTGCTTGGAATATCGGTGGTCTGGCTGAGGCTTCGGAAATTCCGCACGCCGGTCGACCCGATCGAGGCCAACGCGCTCTATGGCGGGCGCATGTCGCTCACCGACACCTTCATCATCGTCGTGCAGACGATGATTTCCAGCGGCTTCGGCGCTTCGGTCGGCCTGGAGGCCGGCTATACGCAGATCGGCTCAGGGGTCGCCTCGCGGCTGGCGCGTGCCTTCCGCTTGCGCCGCAACGATGTCCGCATCCTCGTCGGCTGCGGCGCCGCCGGCGCCATATCAGCCGCCTTCGATGCACCGCTGACCGGCGCCTTCTACGGTTTCGAGCTGGTCATCGGCATCTACTCGGTCGCCAATGTCGCGCCTGTCTTGACCGCCGCGATCTCGGCGTCGCTGACAGCGGAAGTGTTCGGCGGCGTACCGTTTCCGCTCGAGCTTTCAGGGTTGCCGCAACTCACCGCCAGCCAATATGTGCCATTCCTGTTGCTCGGCCTGCTTGGCGGCGCGGCCTCGATCGCCATCATGCATCTGGTGACGCTGATCGAGCGCGGGTTCAACAGGCTGTCCGTCGATGCCTCGCTGCGCCCCGTCATCGGCGGTGTCCTGGTCGGCCTCCTCGGCCTGATCACGCCGCAGGTCCTGTCCAGCGGCCACGGCGCGCTGCATCGCGAGTTCGCCATGAATTACGGGCTGGCGGTGGTGGCCAGCGTCTTCGTGCTGAAGCTGGCGGCGTCGGCCATCTCGCTGGGCTCGGGCTTTCGCGGCGGACTGTTCTTCGCCTCGCTGTTCCTTGGGGCGCTGCTCGGCAAGTCGTTCGCCAGTGTCATGGCGCTCGTCTCGCCGGCGACCGGCATCGACCCTTCCGTCGCGGCCGTCGTCGGCATGACGTCGCTCGCCGTCGGTGTCGTCGGCGGCCCGCTGACCATGACCTTCCTGGCGCTGGAATCGACCCGTGACCTGACGCTCACCGGCGTGGTGCTGGCCGCCTCGATCATGGCGGCGATCCTGGTGCGTGAGACCTTCGGCTACTCGTTCTCGACCTGGCGCTTCCACCTGCGCGGCGAGACGATCCGCAGCGCCCACGATGTCGGCTGGATGCGCAGCCTGACCGTCGGCTCGATGATGCGCAAGGACATCAAGACCATCGACGCCTCGACGACCCTGGCCGCCTTTCGCAAGGAATTCCTGCTGGGTTCGGCCCAGCGCGTGATCGCCGTCGACCCGGGGGACGAGTATGTCGGCGTGCTGATCGTGGCCGAACTGCACAGCGATCCCTCCGGAGGCGAGGTGCCGGTGCGCGATCTTGCCCAGTACAAGGATGCCGTCCTGGTGCCCAGCATGAACGTGCAGGCCGCCGCCGAGACCTTCCAGCGCGCCGGCGCCGAGGAACTGGCCGTGGTCGAGGACTTCGCCGACCACATCGTGCTCGGGCTTCTGACCGAGGGCCATTTGATGCGGCGCTATGCCGAGGAACTCGAAAAGGCGCGCCGGGACCTGTCGGGGGAAGGGTAAGGAGCCCGCGGTCTCCGAACTCGTCAGTGCTCGATCGGTCCCTTGGCCGGCACCAGCGCCGTGCCGGCGGTTGTCGGACGCTCGATGACGCGGCGCACGCGCGGCGGCTCGTCGCCTGAGTGCAGCGCCCGCAAGCGTTCGCCGACCATGGCGTCGGCATGGGTGATGCGACCATTGTGCCTGACATATTCGAGCCAGGTCGGCGTGTGGTAATGCTCGATCCAGATCGAGGGATTTTCGAGATCGCGCGCCAGCGTCCAGTTTCGGGCGCCGTCACGGCGGCGGATGCGGCCGCGCTCGGCCATGGTGGCGAGGAATTCCGCCTCGTCCTCGCGCCGGATCACATATTCGATCATGATGGCGATCGGACCGCTGCGCGGCTTCAGGTCGAGGGCGAGGTGCGGCTCCTTGAAGCGGTTGAGCGGGTCCAGGTTGAGCACCTGCTGTTGTGGTAGCGGCAGCACGAGACCGATGGCACCGCCGGCCAGCATGGCGATGGCCGCGGCGATCAGCGCCGTCTCGGCGCCATGCGCGTCGGCGACCACACCCCAGATCCAGCTGCCTAACGCGATGCCGCCGAAGGTGGCGGTCTGGTAGACCGACAGAACCCGGCCGACCACCCAGCGCGGCGTCGCCATCTGCACGGTAACGTTGAAATGCGAGAGCGCAATCACCCAGCAGGCACCGCCGACCAGCAGGCCGAGCGAGGTCTGCCAGGCATGCTGGCTGATGGCGGCGTTGAAGGCGCAGGCAGCGAAGCCGGCGAAGGCACAGCGCACCATCGTCTCGCTGGAGAGCATCTGCCGAAGCCGCACGCTGATCAGCGCGCCGCCGACGGCGCCGATGCCGAAGGCGCCCAGCATGATGCCGTAGGTCAGCGCGTCGCCCTTGACGACGTCGCGCGCCACCAGCGGCAGCAGCGCCAGCACCGCGCCGGCGCTGAAGCCAAAGGCCGCGCCCCTGACCAGCACCTTGCCGATGTTGGGCGACATGGCGACGTAACGCAGGCCGGCGCCCATTGCGGCCCCCAATGACTCGCGCGGCAGGGTCGAGACCGGTAGATCCGGCTTCCAGCGTGCCAGCACGACGATGAGGCCGACATAGCTCACCGCGTTCGCCGCGAAGGCGGCGGCCGCACCGGCGGCCGCGACGATGATGCCGCCGATCGCGGGGCCGACACTGCGGGTCAGGTTGAAGCCCATGGAATTCAACGCCACGGCGGCAGGCACCTTGTTGCGCGGAACGATGTCGCCGACGGAGGCCTGCCATGACGGGCTGTTGAGCGCCGTGCCGCTGTCGATCAGGAAGGTGAAGGCCAGCAGCGTCCACGGCGTGATCAGGTCCAGATAGGTGAATACGGTCAGAAGCACCGAAATGACCAGCATGAAGGTCTGGGCGATCAGCATCACCTTGCGGCGGTCGAAGCTGTCGGCGATGGCGCCCGCGACAAGCGCGAACAGCATGATCGGCAAGGTGGTCGAGGCCTGGACCAGGGCGACCTGATAGGGCGAGGTGGCGATGGTGGTCATCATCCAGGCGGCGCCGACGCCCTGGATCAAGCCGCCGAAATTGGAGACGAGACTTGCGCCCCAGACGGCGCGGAAGATGCCGTGCCGGAACGGCGCCAGCGCCGAGACGCTTTCGCTATCCGGCTTTTCGTCAATCATGGGCGGGTTCCTGCCACGGCATGCCGATCCTTGCGGTGATCCGTTTCCCCGCATGATTTGCCGAAACTATGGCATCACGGCAAAGGGCGAATGCCTTGCGGGGAAGATCATGGTCCAACAAGGGGATAGCGAAGGGCCACACGCTCGTGCCGGAAGGCGCCGAGCACCCTTTCTGGAATCGCTCAGAAACCGTTCTGGATGCGCTCGAAGATGACATTGGTGAAGGCCGATATCTGCCCGCCGATGAAGGGGCCCGTAAGCGCCACCACCAGCATGATGGCGACGATCTTGGGCACGAAGGTCAAGGTGATTTCCTGGACCTGTGTCAACGCCTGGATCAAGGCGATGCCGATGCCGACGGCCATTGCGACCAGCACCACCGGCGCGGATGCCGTCAGCACCGTCCAAACCGCGTACTGGACGATGTCGAGAGCGTCGGCTTCGTTCATGTCGGCGGTTGGCCTAGCTCGCCGGCTTGATCGACACGCCCGCGCCGACGGCGACCTGGGTGCCGTCCTGCAGCACTGCGATCAGTCCGCTGCCGGCGAGCGTCACCGAAGCCACTATTCCGGTGGTCTTGCCGTCGGCCGACGTGATCGAGCGGCCGATAATAGCGTCGGCCTGCGACAGCGCCGAGGACTGCATGATCTGGTCGAGCTTGGTGTTGCTCTGTACCGATTGCTCGACCTGGGAGAAGGTGGCGAGCTGGGCGACGTACGCCGTCGAATCCATCGGCTTGGTCGGATCCTGGTTCTTCATCTCCGCGATCAGAAGCTTCAGGAAGGACTGATAGTCGACCGCTGTCTTCGAGGTCGACTTGGTGGTCTGGTTGGCGCCAGCCGGTATCGTCGTCGTCATGTCCACGGTCATCAGTATCGTGCCCCCACGGCCAGCGGGCGCGCGGCACCCGGAACGTCGTCATTGCCGCCAAGCGCGCGGCGTTCGAGAGGATAAAGCGAACGGATCGCCTTCAAGGCCTCGTAGATGTGATCCTCGCCGACCATGCGGTCGACCTGTTTCAGCGCGTTGCCGATCTCGGCGTCTTCGAAACTTGCAATGAGCAGCGGCAGCGAGCGGCGGAACATCTCGCGTGCTTCATCGGCACCAGCGGGGTTCATCAGCATGACCTGCACGATGAAATAGAGCTGCCGCAATGGCGTCGACGCCTCGTCGGCCTGGATCACATGGCTCTCGAGCAGGAACTGCACGTCGTTCATCAGCTCGACGGTGACCTTGCGGTCGACGCGGAGGACCGCGCCGTTGATGTAGATCTTCTCATTGGGCTTCAGCGATATCTTCAGCGTGTTCGTCATTGAATGCCGTCGCGGATGATCTGGGACACTTCGATCAGCCCCTCGAAATTGTCGGTGCGGCCCTGGCGGATGTCCTCGGCCTCGCGCAGCAGCCACAGGCCGATGGAAATCAGGTTGGCGCGCAATTCCTTGGGGAGCGCATTGTCGCTGGAGCCAAGGTCTTCGACGAAGACAGTCCAGACGCGGTTGGTGAAATTCAGTGCCTCCACAGCCTCCATCGAATCCTGGCCGGCCACCGCCGCAGCCGACAGCATGTCGATCGAGCGGGTCAGCAGCTCGCGCTCACGGTCCTTGGCGTCCGTGACGGAGGTGCTTTGGACGTCGGCGTAGGAGAATTGGTACATCGTTGGCTCTACCGTTCCGGTTCAGAGTGCTTTCAGGTCAGGTAATTCAACAGGCTGAGCTGCTGCAGGCGCGCCGTCAGAGCGAAAGACGTCTCGATATGCTGCGTCAGGTCGGCGACGCGGGTCGCGGCTGCGGCCGGATCGACTGCTTCGAGATCCAGAATGTGCCGTTCGAACAGGTCGATCTGCGTCTTCATACGGTCGCTGGCGTCGGAGACGCGCTTCTGGACGATGCCGGTCTGGGATTGAACCTGCGCGATGCCGCTCAGCGCTTCGCCAACCAGCAGCTGCGAGTGGTCGACGATGCTGTCCTTTGCCGCCCGGCTGATATTGGTGGACATCAGGCTGGAGACCAAGGCCGCCGCCATGGCGAGCTTCCTGATGCCGTCGCTGTTGGCGCCGGTCGAGGTCTCGGTGGTTTCGTTGAGCGCGATGCGGCTGACGATCTGCTGGTCGGTGGCATTCGACATGTTGGTCTGCCAGCCCGCGCCGAGGAACTGCGGCGTGACATCGTTGGTGATGAAATCGTCCATTTGGGCCGCGGTGATGTTGGCTGCGGCCGGGTCATTGGGCGTGAAGCCGAATTTGGCGACGAAGGAGGCGTCGAAGGCAGCCTTGGCGGGAGAACCGGGGGCCGTGAAATCGTTGATGGGCTTGACGTCGGTGTTGGTGCCAGCGAACAGATATTCGCCGTTGACGCTGGTGTTGAGGATCGACGTAAGCTGCTGGATAGTTGTCTGGCCGGTCGATTGGGTCAGGCTGTCCGAGTTGTCGCCCGACGATGCGGTGGTCAGGCTGGACAGGAAAGTCTGCGCGACGTTGGAGAGCTGGCCGAGCGAGGTCTGGGTCGATGAGAGCCGGGCGGCCACCAGTCCGTTGGAATCGACAATGACGTTGAGCCGGTCGAGGTCGCGCGAAAAGGTGACGGACTGGGCGGTGCGCCCACCAAGTGCCAGACCGACATCGGCGACCTTGCCGGTTGAGGACTCCTTCGTGGCTTTGACGAGATCGGCCTGCATGCGCATCTGCTGATAGCGCATGGCATTCGTGAGGGCAGCAGAGGAGACAAAGGTCATGGCTTATCCCACCGCGTTCAACAGGGCCGTCATCATGTCGTCGACGGTCTTCATCATCCGGGCGGATGCCTGATAAGTATGCTCGAGATCGAGCATCAGCGACATCTCTTGATCGACATTGACGCCGGTTGCGTTGGACAAGGCATCGGCACTGCGCTGTGCCAGGGCTTCCTTGGCGTCGGCAGCGGTCGAAGCCTGCTGACGAACGCCCTGCAACCAGCCGATCGAATTGGCGGCGTAGTCGGCAACGCTGGAGGTTGCCGAAATCCCGGCCGAGGAATCGAACGTCATCGGCTTGTCGAGCTGGTCGCCATAGGCGACCAGAAGGTTGGAGTATGAAGCTCCGCCAGTGTTGGCGACGTAAGCGGCGCCGTTGGCGCCGCCGTCGCGCAGCAATGTCGGGTTGCCTCCGGTGCTGGGATCCATCGCGGCATTGATCTTGATCGTTCCAGCAAGGCCATCGACGAGCGTGCCCGCGGCTGGTACCGCTGGTGCGCCCGACCAGGTGAACAGGCCCGCCGCGTTGGGCATCGACGGTGCGGTTTCGGCAAAGGCGGTGATCAGGCCGCGCGCGGTTTCGTCGAGTTGGCTCTGCATGGTCGAGGCGACGCCGTCGCGCAATTGCAGCATGCCGGCAATCGTGCCGCTGGCGGTGGTGTTGCCGCCGCTGCCCGCCGAGACCGGCACATTATCGATATAGACGGTGTTGCCAGCCGCACCCGCAGCATAGCCCGAAGATGGGGCGAAGCTGACGGTGCGTGGGATCGTCTCGAACAATGTCGTGCCGTCGCCCGTGGTGATGACCATGTCATTGTCGCCACGCGTGAAGGTCGATACCGGAATGTAATTGGCGATCTTCTTCAACAATGCGTCGCGTTGGTCGAGCGCATCTGAAACGTCGGTACCGGAACGGGTTCCGGACATGACCGCCGTGTTGGCATCCTGGAACTGGTTGAGCAGCGAGTTGAGATCTTTGACGGCGGTATCGATCTGGCCGTCGGTCTGGGTACGAAAATCCTGAATGGCCTTGGAGCCTTCATTCAGGGACCGCACGACCTGTTTGGCCGCGTCGATGACGCTCGAGCCAAGATTCTGGTTGGACGGCGAGGTGGCGTATAGCTGCAGCGCCTGCTGGAGATTGGCGATGGCGCTCGAAGGTGAGGAGGCGTTGTCGACGCCATTCACTGAAACGTCGAGCTGATCCATGCCGCTGTAGAGCGCGTTCTGGCCGGCGTAGGCGGACAAAGCGCCGAGGTTCTGGCGAAACAGCAGGTCGTTGGCCGCACGCTGAACATCAACCGAACGCGCGCCGGGCGTCGTGCTGGTGACGAGCGCGATCCGGCGCGAATAGTTCGGATTGTCGGCGTCTGCCACGTTGCGCGTGACGACGCTTGTCTGCCGCGAGGTGGCCAGAAGCGCCGATTGGGCGATGCTCAGTGCGGAGGAAAGCGACATGCTGGTCTTTCACGGGCGGAGCCCGGTTTATCTCTTCAGGTTGACGAGGACGTCCATCAGATCGGAACCGGTCTGGAAGACTTTGGAATTGGCGGTGTAACTGCGCTGTGCCGCGATCATGTCGGTCAATTCCTCCGCGATATCGACGTTGGAATTTTCGAGCGCGCCCGAAATGATCGAACCGGCCTTGCCTTCATTGGCAAAGCCGACACGGACCGCACCGGAGTCGGTGCCTTGCGCGTAGACATTGCCAGGCAGCGCCTTGAGCTGGTCGGGGCTCTGCACGTCGGCCAGCGGAATCTTGTAGAGCGGCTTGGAGGTGCCGTCCTTGTACTGGGCGTAGATGGTGCCGTCCTTGCTGATCTGCACCTTGTCGATGGTGCTCGGCGCATTGCCGTTGACCTGGGCGTCGGAGACGGTGAAGCCGGTGCCGAGCTGGGTCAGCTTCGAAAGGTCGAGATTGAGGCTCGCGCCGCCCGGCACCGTGAATGAAACGTTGGTGGGCGTGCCGGTGAGTTTGCCCGTGGTGGTATCGAAGGTCAGGTTGGCCGAGCCCAGTGCACCGCCGCCAGCGTAGGGGAAGCCAGTTCCGGCCGTCGCCTTCGATTGGTCGAAGACCGCCACCTGCCAGGTGCCGGCGCCGGTGTTGGTGAAATAGACGTCGAGCAGCTTCTTGTTGCCGAGATTGTCATAGGCGACCATCGACGATTTCGAGGTGTACTGCGCGCCTGCGGTGTTGGTGGTGGGCAGGTTGCCGGCGGCGACCGGTGTCGCACCTGCCGGCAGATTGCCACTGAAATTGCCCTGGGTGCTCGGCGTCGCGGTCAGTCCCTGGTCGGAGATGACAACCGGCTCGAGACCTTCGAAGCCGTTCACGGTCGCTGCCGGCGTGCCATTGGCGTAACTGTAGGCCATCAGCTGGAAACCGGCAGCATTGACCAGCCGGCCCTGTGCATCGGGAACGAAGGCGCCGGCGCGGGTCAGGAAGGGCGTGCCGCTCGGGTCCTGGACGACAAAGAAGCCATCGCCGCTGACGGCAAGATCGGAGACCGAGGTCGTGTATTGAAGTACACCCGGATCGCTGACCGCCTGGCGGATCGTGGTGGTGACGCCGCCGGAATTATAGGCGCCCCCGGTCGACGGCATGATCAGCGTCGAAAATTCGGCCGAGGACCGCTTGTAGCCGGTGGTGTCGGAGTTGGCGATGTTGTCGGCCGTCGTCGACAGGCGATTTGCCTGGGCGTTCATGCCGGAAACGCCAGTCCGCATCATTCCGTAGAGGCTCATCGAGATGTCTCCGCAATATCCTTGCCACTGGCTTGGAGGCTACGCCTCCTGTCTTGCGCGAGGCTGGCGCGGTGCCGCATCAGAACACCAGCCGGTAGCCGAGGAAGCGCTTGGAATCGATCGGATCGGTGCCCAGCTTCTCGCGCAGTTTCTTGCGCAGTTTGCTGATGTGGCTTTCCACCACGTTCTCCTCGACCTCTTCGTCGAAAATGCCGTAGATGGCGTTGAACACCTGGGTCTTGGTGACGCGGCGGCCCCGATTGCTCGCCAGATATTCCAGGATGCGGCGCTCGCGGCGTGGCAAGGGCAGCGGCTGGCCGTCGATCTCGGGATCACGGCCGTCCATGAAGATGCGCATGGCGCCGATCTCGGTATAGGCGACGTCCTCGCTGGCGCGTCGGCGGATGGCGGTGATGCGGGCCAGGATTTCGCGGATGTGCACCGGCTTGCGGATGACGTCGTCGACGCCGCTCTCGAACAACCGCAGCGTGTTTTCCAGCGAATGTTGCTCGCTGAGCGCAATGACCGGAGCTCCGGTGCGGTCGCGGATCTGGCGCGGCGAGATCGCGCCGTCGCGACAGTCGCCGATCAGGAAGGCCCGGACCGATCGCAGATCGGTGTCGGCGGCCGAGTTGACCCACTCGCCGAATTCGCCCGGCGCGAAACCGGCGCAGGCGATCCCCTCGCGATCGAAAAGTGAATTATAGCCCTCTGTCACGAGCTCTCGCTCGTCAACGATAACGATCATCGGCCCCGCCTCCGAATCAGCACATTTGCCCCGTGGGGAAAGGCGTATCCGCTGGCGAGAATCCTGAACAACCGTCATTTCTTGTAACTAGTTTCTTGGGAGTCTGGAATCGGAGCGGTTGCATTAGCGCGCCGCCAGATATGTTTGTGAGCCCAGGTCTTGACCAAGTCGAATGGACCGCTTCGCATCCAGGGAGTTGATGTATTAGAAGCAGAAAATGCGCTTATGGGTTGCAGAAGGCGCGAGCGTTCGTGGTCCATTTGCCGAAGCCGGTGGCCACCATGTTGGCGATCACCCTGCAGACATAGACCTTCTGCGCCGGATCGTTGTCGGGACCGGCATGATAGCGGGCGACGGCCATCGACCAGGTCACATGGCGGGCATGGAGGCTGGCCAGGAAGCTTGCCGCGTAGTCGACGTTCTGGCGTGGGTCGAGCATGTCCTCGACGCTGCGGAAATGCGAGGCATGGTAGTGATGGTTGATCTGCATGCAGCCCAGATCGATCAGCGTCTTGCCCTCGCGCTGGGCGTTGGCGAAGGCGGCAAGCGCTTCGGCCCGGCTTCTCGGGAAGACTGCTTTTCCCTCTATGTTCAAGGCATTAGGCTGAAGACTGCCCTTGTTGCCGGTTTCCGTCAATCCGACGGCATAGAGGATGCCGGCGGGTACGCCATAGCGGTCGGCGGCACGCAGGATCTCGGGTTCGCAAGGATTGGTGGCGGCGCCGGCGCTGCTCGCGAGGCTAGATAAATATATCGCCAGCGCGCTCGCGAGAAGGCGAAGCGGCGCGGCCGTGTGCTTGCGCTTCATCATGGTTACCCCTTGCGGATTGCTGACCCGACTGCTGGCCGCCGGCTCCATTATTGCCGCCGCCGGAATTTCCGGGCTGGAAGGATGACGGATCGCGGCCGGGTGCAGCGCTCACGGAGGCGGTTGTATCCGTCCGGGTTGTAGGGGGAATTGCGACCGAAGGTTGCAAGATCGTGACCTTATCAACCTCGAAGCCCAGCCCGCGCAGCGACTTGACGATCGCCTCGCTGTCGCTGGAAAGCCGGCGATAGGCATCGTGTGTTTCGGGTTTCAATTCAATCGACAGTTGTTCTCCGGAGAGCCGAAGATGGGCCGTGACCATGCCCAGTTCGGCCGGGTGAAGTTCGATCTTCAACAGATGTGTCGGAACGGCAACAGAGCCCGTCAGTTGAGCGGTCGCGGAAGCCGTGGAAAGCGTCTTGTTCGGGCCCCCATCGGCTGAAATGGCCCCGATCACGTTGAGGGCTGCCTGGCTCATCGGTGCCTGCGGCGGCGCGGGAAAGCTGCGTTCGGAAACCACGTCGATGCGTGCCGCCGCCGACTGCTGTTTTCCCGGCTCGGACCGCAATGAGGACTGAAGGTCGGCGATGGATTTCAGCTGCGGCGCCGCCTGTTTCGTCTCCACGCCCGGAATCTCCGCGGGCGCCTCGGGCAGGGGGCCGGCCGCGATGGCATTGTCGTGTTTCGGCGCGCCGGCGGCATCGCGGACGAGCTTGCCGTCGAGTTTCGTCAACGGCCCGTCGACGAGCGGTACCCGCTCAGGCTCGAACATGGGTTCGAGACCGTCACGCCCCGCAGCGGATTTCTGCCGATAGGCCTTCGACGGAAGCTGCCCATCGATAGCAGAGCCCTGTCCTGTTTCGCTCGCGCTCGAGTCGTCCGACTTGGTCGATGTCGAGAAATGGCGCAGGTCATGAAACGCCATCAGCAGCGGCAGATGCCCGTCGAGCGGCGTTGCGCCCGGATCGGCGGCCGGCGCTTCGGCATCGGCATCCTTGTCCGTCCCGGCGTCCTTGCCGTCCTTCATGGATTTCGCGGCAGACGATCCGCTCGGCGTGGCCCTTGCCTTGCCGGCGGGCATCGGCTTGTCCTCGCCTGCCTTTGCCGCAAACTCCGCGGCAAGCCTGCTCCACCGCGGATCGCGGGAGCCTGCCTCGGCCGGTGGCTGCTTCTCCGAATGGGCAGGGCTCGCGCCGCCGTGCACCATCTCTCCGAAACCGGTGTCGTCCTTTCTTCCGGACGCGGCCGGCTGCTCGGCCGTGCGCGCGGCGGTAAATCCTGGCAGGGCCGGGCCGAGGCTGGGGGTCATTTCGGGGCGGCTCCAAGCATCTGGTCGATCAGGTCGAGCTGTCGACGGGTTTTCGTCATGGCGGCGTCGGTCGGGTCTGTCGTGCCGGCGCTGGCCGAGACCGCCGGTGCCGATGCCGGCAGGACGGTCGCCGCATCGGTTGCGGGCGTGGATGCGTTCGGCGCAGCCGCTGCTGTGTCCAGGGATGGCGCTACGGCGGTCTGTTCAGGGACGGCGCCCTCGACAGGTGGCAATCCGGCGGCATCGGTGGTCGCAATCTCGGGTTCGGGCGATGGCACAACCGGGGCGGGCGCCGGATTTGCGGCCGGAGGGGAGGCAGGCGGCGCCACCACTTCACCGGCGATGGTCTGGGCCGCGTCGAGCAAGGCGCGGTCGCCGTCCGACAACCTGCTGCGGTCGATCTTGCCCAGTTTGGCACGCACGTCCTCGATGGTATCGGAGGTCACCGTGGACAGGCTGGAATAGAGCAGGGCGCGCGGATCGCCCTGATTGGTGTTGCCGTCGCGACCCTGCTCGGCCCGTGCCGAGGCGAAGGCCGACAAGTCGCTCATGCCGTCAATCGCGGCGCGGCGGGCGATGCGCAGATAGATCACCTTCTCGCGCTCGGGATCCATCATCGAGGTAATGTCGGCAAGCTTGTCCTGGCTGATCGACATGTGCAGGGCGATGACGCCGGAGACGAAGGAGTCGGCGAATTGGCTGGCGTAAGGCGAATAGAGATAGCGCTCGACATACTGGGTGGAGGCAAGCGCGAACCGTGCCGCGTCGCCTTGCGTCACGGCAATGCCGACCGAGCGCCGCAACGCCGCTTCCTCGACCAGAGTGCCGGGGCTGAGCAGCTTGGCCTCGTCGAACAGGGTGAGTGCGGTCGCCGGCTGGTCCGTGGCAAGCAGCGAGCCTTTGACCAAGGCGAGGAACGCGCCGAGATCGCCTGGCAGAGCCATCGGATCGATCGGCCTCAGGGCTTCGATCGCCTCGCCGGGCCTGCCGTTCAGGTAGTCGATCACACCTTTGGCCATGGCAAGGTTGCGCGGATCGGAGGCGGCGCGCGACACGGCCGCTTCGACCGTCACCGGATTGCCGCCGCTCATGCCGTAGACCAGGAGCGCGCGAAAATTCCTGGGATCCTTGAAATCCTCTGCATCGGCCGCGCGCAACCGCGCATCGGTCATCTCGAGCAGCTTGGCCTGCATCGGCATCGCGGCGTGATCGCCGGCCGCGATACGGTCCTGGACGAGTTGCAACGAGCGCACTAGCTGATAGGGCTGCAGCGTATCCTCGGCGAGGCCCGCCGACGGGTGCGCCGTGGCCAGCAGCAACAGGCCCATCAGGCGGCTGGTCAGCGCCGTCCGCTTCATCGGCCGGTCGCCATCAGGATCTCGATACGGCGGTTGGCCGCCGACATTGGGTCTGCCGGATCCTTGGGCTGGCGATCCGCGAAGCCGGCAACCTCGGTGATGCGGCGTTCATCGACGCCGCCACGCACGAGCATGTAATAGGCGGAGTGCGCCCGCGCCGTCGACAGCCGCCAATTGTCGTAGCTGGCGCTGCGGAAAGGGCGCGCATCGGTGTGGCCGTTGATGCTGATGGTGCCCTTCTGGCTGTTGACGATGTGGCCGATCTTTTCCATCGCCAGCACCAGCTCGCGGCTAGGCACCGCCGACCCGACCTCGAACATGCCGAAGTCGAGCTGGTCGGTGATGGAGATGACGACACCCTTGTCGGTGGCTTCGACCGAGACACCGTCATGCAGCTTGTCACCGGGCTTGAAGGCATCGGCGAGCCGCTGCTTGACGTCGGCAGCCGCCTTCAGCGCGGCGGCGGTCGGAGCCTTGTCCGCCGCCTCGGCTTTTGCGGCCTCCTGCTTTGCGACCGCATCAGCGGCCTTGTTGTCTCCAGCGTCGGCGTTGCCCGCCTTCGTATCCCCCGCCTTGGCATCGCCGGTCTTGGCATCGCCGGCCTTGGCATCGCCCGTCTTGACCATTGTCGCGGCGGTATTCTTGCCATCTCCGGGCTCGAGCGGTGCGTCCTTGACCGGCGGTGCGGGCGGCACGGCCTTGACCTTGGCAACCCGAGTCTCGGCCGCCTTGTCGCCGGACTTGAGCGGGTCGCCCTCGATCTTGGGACGCTGGGCGCTCGCCTCGGCGCCGGGCGCGGCGACCTGCTGCGACCAGAAATCGGGCTCGAAGGGATCGCGGTAGGACGCGCCGCCCGAGGCACCCGTCGCCGGGCCTGAATTCTGCGCGCCGCCATCGCCCTTCTGGCTGACATTCTGCATGACGCCGGTATCCGTGGCGATCTCCGAGAGCACCGCATAGGGGTCGGCGAAAAGATGCTCGTCGGACTGTGGTGACTGCTGCGGCTCCTGCTTTTCCTGTTTGCGGTTGGATGAGCCCGCGGCGCCGCTGCCGTCCTGCCCGGCCTTGGTTGTCGCTTCCTGCGGGTCGTCGGCCATCAGCCCGACCGAGCGCGGCCCATTGCCGAGATCCTGGAGGCCCTTGCGGCTCGACTCACGGTCGACCAGCTTGACTGGATTGAAGTAGCTGGCGACGGCGGCCTTGGTCTGTTCGTTGGCGGCATTGATCAGCCACATGACCAGGAAGAAGCACATCATCGCGGTCATGAAGTCGGCGAAGGCGATCTTCCAGACGCCGCCATGGTGACCTTCGTCGTGGTCGTCATGCCCGCGCCGCACGATGATGATCTCGTGCCTGCCATGATCGGCATCGGCGACGCTCATGACAGCACCTCGGAAAGTGTTGCCGACCATTCGGCCATGCGCGTCTCGAACACGGCCTCGTCGATGGTGACCGTCAGGTCGAAGCCGGGCGCCTCGATGAAGTCGAGATTTTCGGCACGCGGCCCAAGCGATGCCTTCAGCGTTTCGAACAGCGAGAGCGGCCCGCGGACCGTGATGCGCACGGCTTCGCCATCGCCGACGGCTCCGCGGACCGCGCCGGCGAGCGCTTCAAGCGAGCGCTTCCGCAGATCGTCGCTGACCACGCCGCCGATGATGCGGGCGACCGTGGCGCCGACAAGATCCGTCACGCGCGCCTCCATGGCATCGAGCCGCGACGAGACCGCCTTGCCGACATCGCCACCGAAGCTGTCGAGAAAGGCCTTCGCTTCCTCGGCATTGGCCCGGCGTTCCGCTTCCAGCGCTGCTTCATGCGTCGCGGCAAGCCGTTCGCCGAGCGCTGCCTCCGCCTGGGCAACCGCTTCGGCGATCAGCGTGCCGATATCGGCCGGCGGTGCCGCCTCGGGTTTGTGCTCGGTGGCGGCCTGGGGTTGGCTGGCGCGTTGCGCGCGCGTGCCGAAATCAGGGAGAAGATCGAAGAGGGCTGCGGAGGGCATGGTCTACGCCGCGACTTCCTGGGCCGCCCATTTGCGCAGGATCTGCGCGGTGCGTTCCTCGTTGATGTCGACCATGCGGGCAAGCCGCTCCTGCGGGGCCGGCCTGATCTTCTGGCGCAGATCGTCGAGCGGGGTGGCGCCGGCACGCGTGCCGGGCAGGGCGCCAATGGCGGCACCCGCATCGGCGGAAGCGGCTGCCTCCGGCGTCGGCAGAGAGCGCTGGACTTCATCGAAATTGGGGCCTGCTATGGCAGGCGTCGCCCTGGCCGTCAACGCGGCCGCCATCGGCCGCAGGCCAAAAAAGGCGACCAGGAACACCACGACGATGAAGGCCCCGGCATTGATCAGCGTGCCGGCATGCTGGCCGATGGAATCGAGCATTCCCGCCTGGGGCACCGCCTCGCCGTCCAGCCCGTCGATGAACTCGACGGCCGAGACGTCGATGACGTCGCCGCGCTTGTCGTCGAAGCCGGTGGCGGAGCTCACCATCTTCTGGATTTCGGCGACGCGCTTGGCGATCTGCTCCGGTGTCGCATCCTTGCCCAGGATCGTCTTCAGCCGATCCTGGTTGACGACGACGGCAATCGACATCTTGGTCACTGAATAGCCGTTGGAGACGGTGGCGATCTTCTTGGAATTGATCTCGTAATTGGTGATCTCCTCCTTGCGGTCGTTGGCCGAGGAGGTCTGCGGACCCTCGGTGCTGGTCGCCTGGGTTTCGGGCAGGTTCTGCTCGACGCTGGCGGGAGTTGAAGCCTGCTTCTGGTTGCTGTTCTCATTGGCGCGCACCGATTGCACCGAGCGCTCGACGCGGGAATTCGGGTCGAAGATTGTCTCTTCCGTCTGACGGGTGTCGGTGTTGACCTCGGCCTTGACGCTGGCGCGGAAATTGTCCGGGCCGAGATAGGGTGTCAGAGCGCGGCGGATGTTGTCACCGATCTGCGCCTCCACGGTCTGCTCGACGCCGAGCGTGCGGGCGGCACTGGTGTTGGAGGGATCATCACCCGCGGCCAGCAGATTGCCGTTGGAATCGAGCACCGTCACCTTGTCGGCCGACAGGCCAGGCACGGCAGCGGCGACGAGGTGGCGGATCGACATGGCGCTCTTCTCCGCGTCGATGCCGGCGTAGCGGATGACGACCGAGGCGGAGGGCTGCTGTTCGTCGCGGCGGAAATTGGCGCGCTCGGACATGACGATGTGGACGCGCGCCGCCTTGATGCCGGCGATGGACTGGATGGTGCGGGCGATCTCGCCTTCCAGCGCACGCACGCGGGTGATCTGCTGCATGAAGGAGGTGAGGCCCATCGCGCCGACATTGTCGAACAGCTCATAGCCGGCATTGGCGCTGGTCGGCAGGCCCTTCTCGGCAAGCAGCATGCGCGCCTGCGCCGTGGTGCCGGCCGGCACCAGCACGGAGGTTCCGTCGGCGCCGACGTCGAAGCCGATGCCGGCTTCGCCCAACACCAGGCCGATCTGGTTCACGTCGGAGCGGTCGAGCCCGACATAGAGCGTGTCGTAGGCCGGGCGGTTGAGGTAGACCGAGGCAATGCCGATGACGCCCATCACCAGGACAGCGATGCCCGCCAGGATGGCGAGGCGCCTGACGCCAAAGCCGCGGAGATTCGAGATGATGCTCTGGATCTGTTCCGGCACGATTGAGCGACTCCCAGCATGACTGTCCGCCGGAACACTAATCCTCGAAGCTTGTGCGAAAATGAAATCGGGCCGCGCTTGCGACGCGGCCCGTGAATTGGAAATCGACGTATCCGTCGGCTAAGGTTGAATTAGCCGTTCTTGAACAGCGACAGGATCGACTGCGAGGAGCTGTTGGCGATCGACAGCGACTGGATGCCGAGCTGCTGCTGCACCTGCAGCGCCTGGAGGCGGGTCGATTCCTTGTTCATGTCGGCATCGACGAGCTGGCCGACGCCGCGGTCGATGGAGTCCATCAGGCTCTGCGTGAAGGTCTTCTGCAGGTCGATGCTGCTCTTGGCCGAACCGAGGATGGTGGCGGAGTCGGTCAGCTGGCTCATGACCTTGTCGATCTTGCCGACCATCTGGGTGATGATGTCGTCGGTCACGCCGGCTGCCGTGATATCGAGATTGTAAGCGGAAACATTGTCGATCCTGGGAACCACCGCACCGGCCGCGGTCTGGCCGGCGGTGTTGGCGGCAATGTCCGTGCCGCCGCCGGCGATTGCGGCCGCATAAGCGGTATCATACAGGTTCTGGGCGGCCGCCGTGGAATAGACCGAGGTCTGGCGGTCGAGCGTGCCCTGGTTCTTGACGGCGGTGGAGAGACCGGAATCGAACAGCTTGGTGCTCTCGACATCGATGTCGATCGTGCCGAGCGAAATGGCGCCCGAGGAGGAGCGATTGAAGGACGAGACGATCTTGGCGTTGGCCTGGACGCCATCATTGGCGGCGGCGACCTGTGTCGATGTCACCGAAAGGTAATTAGAACCCGAAAAGGTGGCGGCATCGGCAAAGGACTTCATCTGCGCCTGGAGGGCCGTGATTTCGGTCTGTGTCTTCGCCTTGGCAGCAGCTGTCTGGCCAATGGTGGAGAGCAACTTGGTCTTGATCTTGCCGATCGTGTCCAGCGCATTGTTCATGCCGGTATAAGCGGTATCGACTTTCGAGGCGCCGAGGCCGAGCGCGTCCTGCACGGTCGAGAGCGCCTGGTTGTCGGAGCGCATCGTCGTGGCGATCGACCAGTAGGCCGCGTTGTCGGATGCTTCGGAGACCCTGTAGCCCGTCGAGATGCGGGCCTGTGTCTGCTCAAGCGACTTGTTGGTGGCGTTGAGGCTCTGAAGTGCAGTCAACGCCGCAGCGTTCGTCATGATGCTCGCCAAGAAACTCGCTCCTTTTTCCAGACCGGTCTTTCTCAAAAACCGGCGTTGCCTCGCGAGCCGCTCGACCCGCCCGTGGATTGCCGCCGCCCCGATTGGGCCGATTCGGTAACCCGTTGTAAGTCATTGGTTAACCATGACTAGCGCGTTATGGTTAACGGCCTGTTAAAAGCCGACTTTAGAGGGTTAAGGAACGAGAGTTGCGCGGGGCTGGAGCAAACGCGAAACGGACCGCGCTTCTGGCGCGGCCCGTTTGCCTGGTTTGGTCGGTCGAGAGCGATCAGCCGCGGAAGAGCGACAGGATCGACTGCGAGGAGCCGTTGGCGATCGACAACGCCTGGACGCCGAGCTGCTGCTGAACCTGCAGGGCCTGGAGGCGGGTCGATTCCTTGTTCATGTCGGCATCGACGAGCTGGCCGACGCCGCGATCGATGGAGTCCATCAGGCTCGAGGTGAAGGTCTTCTGCAGGTCGATGGAGCTCTTGGCGGCGCCAAGCTTGGTGGCGGCGGTCGTCATGCCCTTGAGCGCGGCATCGACGACGTTCATCATCTGCTGGATCTGGGTATCGCTGGCAGCAGTGGTGCCCGAGAAGATGGCCAGAGAGGCGACCGAATAGGTATCGGTGGCCGCAGCGGCAGCGCCCAGGGTCGGGTTCGATGCCGTGGTAACCGCGGCGCCGGTGGTGCCGAGACGAGCCGTGTCGAGGATGCCCTTCGCAGTCGGGGCAGCACCGGCGTCATAGAGCTTGATGCTTTCCACATTGACGTCGATCGTCGAGATCGAAACCGCGCCGGCGGCGCTGCGGTTGAAGGCCGAAACGACCTTCACGTCGGCCGCCGTGCCCGAGGCGGTGGACACCGACAGCATATTGGTGCCGGAGAAGGTGGCGCCATCGGCATAGGCCTGCAGCTGCTTCTGCAGAGCGGCGATTTCGACCTGGGTCTTTTCCTTGGAAGCATCCGTCTGGCCGTAGGATGCGGTCAGCTTCTGCTGGATCTGGTTAATGGTGGTGATCGCGCTGTTCATGCCGGTGTAGGCGGTGTCGACCTTGGAGGCGCCGAGGCCGAGCGCATCCGAGACGGTGGACATGGCCTGGTTGTCGGAGCGCATCGTGGTGGCGATCGACCAGTAGGCGGCGTTGTCCGAAGCCTGGGAGACGCGATAGCCCGTCGAGATGCGGGACTGGGTGGTGTCGAGGCTCTTCTGGGTGGCGTTCAAGCTCTGCAGCGCGGTCAACGCTGCGGCGTTGGTCATGATACTGGCCATTGCTACTCGTACCTTGTTTTTACAGGAGTTTTTTGCATACCGGTTTGTCCGGTATGACGGAGCGGCATCATGCCAATGACCGTTGCGTTTGGGTCACCCGCCATCTGCGAGCGACTATGGCGGCGAGTCCCTACCAAAGGACTAAACTGAACGGTTAATCGAAAATAATTCGGAGAAAATTCGATGATCCTCGCGCTGCTCGGTTCCTCGGCCGAGCGGTGCCTGATGTCGAGCGCAGAGGATCAGGTGAAAGAGCGCACCAGGCTGCCGACGAGCAGGTTCCAGCCGTCGATCAGGACGAAGAACAGGATCTTGAACGGCAGCGACACGACCGTGGGCGGCAGCATCATCATGCCCATCGCCATGGTGATGGTGGCGACGATCAGGTCGATGACCAGGAATGGCAGCACGATCAGGAAGCCGATCTCGAAGCCGCGCCGGATTTCGGAGATCATGAAGGCGGGCACCAGGATGCGCAGGTCGACGGTCTCCTTGGCAACGACCTGGCCGCGCTCGCGGGCGAGATCGGCGAAAAGATCGAAGTCCTTGTCACGCACATTGTGCAGCATGAAGGTGCGGAACGGATCGGAAATCTTCTCGAAGGCCTCGGTCTGGCTGATCTGGTTGTCCATCAGCGGCTTGACGCCGGTATTCCAGGCCTGATCGAAGGTCGGCGCCATGACATAGAAGGTCATGAACAGCGACAGCGAAATGAGGATGAGGTTCGCCGGCGTCGATTGCAGGCCGATGCCGGCACGCAGGATCGAGAAGGCGATGACGAAGCGGGTGAAGCTCGTCACCATGATCAGCAGCCCCGGCGCCACCGACAAGACGGTAAGCAGGCCGAACATCTGGATGATGTAGCCGACGGTGGTGCCATCGGCCTTGCCGATGGCGCCAAGGTCCAGTTGCTGGGCCGCCGCGACGGAGGTGGCGGCACCGATCAGTACCGCGGCAAGAAGGAATTTTCTCATTCGAGCAGCAATGTCCTGATAAGAACCTGTTTGACGTGCCCCTGGCTGCGGATCGAGGCGCGTTCGTCGAGATCGGCCTTCAGATGCTGGTAGCCGCTGGCGCCTTCGATCTGGTGCGTCTTCAGGGTACGTACGAAAGCCAGAAGATCCTGTTGAATGTTCTCCGCCATGGCCGGCGGCTGCGGCGCGTCATAGACCACGGATACTTCCATCCTGATCCAGGTATCCGCGGGCGACGCGATGTTGGTGGTGATCGGCGCCAGTGCGACAAGCGTCGGACCCGTGCCAGGCTGTTGTGCGGCGGCGGGCTGGGCGACCTTGCCCTCATTTTCAGGCGCAACCGGCACCGATGGTGGTGCATCGACGCCTTTGAGGTAGCCGCCTGACATCCAGCCCATGCCGATGGCGGCGGCCGTCACCACGAGCAGCATGGCGCCCTGGATGGCAAGGGAAGGACCCTTGCGAGGCTGAACCTGTTCGACATCGGCCATGGCGCTTTGCTCTCCAATCCCCGGAATGCCAAGAACTAGAACGGAAGAACCTGGTCGAGGACCTGCTGGCCGTAGGCCGGCTGCTGGACCTCGCTGACGCGACCGCGGCCGCCATAGGAGATCCGCGCCTCGGCGATGCGTTCATAGGAGATGGTGTTCTCCGCGCCGATGTCAGACGGGCGCACCATGCCGGCGATGGTGAGCACCCTGAGTTCGTAGTTGACGCGCACTTCCTGTGAACCCCTGATCATCAAATTGCCGTTGGGAAGAACCTCGGTGACGACGGCGGCGACGTTGAGCTCGAGGTTCTCCGAGCGCTTGATTTCGCCGTCGGCGTTGGTTTCGGTGCTGGAACTCAAGCCGGCGTCGCCCTTGCCGCTCGTGCTGTTGCCTTCCCATCCGAGCGTGACGTCATAGCCCAGCTTGCGCGCGGCAGTGCGGCTCCTGTCGTTCTGGTTCTTGAAGTTGGCCTTGTCGTTGAGCTTGATCCTGACGGTCAGGATGTCGCCTTCGCGCAGCGCCCTGGGATCGGTGAACAGCCGGCTCTGGCGATCGTCCCACAGAGAGAACTTCTTGACCGGCGTGGCGGGCGGCTGAGGATAGCTGTAGGGCGCTGCCCCGTCGCTGCCGATGCCCGATCCGACCGGCGACAGCGCCGGTTCCCTGCCGATCTCCTTGAAGTTGGTTCCACAGCCGGACAAGGCTGCCGCCGCGCACAGGATGAGCATTCTGCGGATCATGACGGATCTACCCTTCGGGCTGCGCTGGCCATGATGCCGGTGAGCGTCGCCGCCGCCTTCTGGTCCATTTCGTTGAGGATGACGCCCGCCTTGCGTGAATCGAGCTTCATCAGGATGGCCGCGGCCAGGTCTGCGTTGACGATCGCCAGGCGTTCGGCCGCCGCATCGGGCTTCATGCCGGCATAGATCTTGACGACGCCGTCCTCGGCCCGGGCCAGGAACACTTCCCGCCGCTTCAGCCAGGTCTCGTATTCGGCTTTCTTTGCGTCCAGAGCTTTCATGCGCTCGTCGATGCCGGCCTGGAGCTGTTTCAACTCCTCGGCCTGCAAGGCATAGCGGCGGTCGCGAGCGGCGTCGGCGATATTGGAGCAGAAGCGCTCGATCTCGCTTTGGTCCGGCGCTTTCTCCCGCGTCAATTGCTGCGGCGCGACCATGGGCTGCGCACCGGGCAGAACCTGGCGCACGGTATCGTCCGCGTGTGCGCCACCAAAAACAGGCATGGCCGTGAGGGCGGCCGCAAACAGGAAGGTGCGGGAGCGGCGTCTTTCACGGGACGAGAGGGAGGAGATCATCGGCATCGCCTATTGGAGAACCAGATCGGCCTGCAGGGCGCCGGCCGACTTGATGCCTTGCAGGATGGCAATGATGCCGTCCGGCTTGACGCCGAGACGGTTGAGGCCGGAAACAAGGGTTTGCAGGTCGGGCCCGTCGAGCACGGCGACGCGGGCATCGGGTCGGCTGGCATCGATTGCGGTGAACGGCTCGACGGTGGTCTCGCCCTTGGAGAAGGGTTCGGGCTGCACGACGCGCGGCGCTTCCGTGATGCGCACCGTCAGCGTGCCATGGCTGATGGCGACACGCGAGATCTTAACGTCGTTGCCGATGACGATGGTACCGGTGCGCTCGTCGATAACGACGCGGGCCGGCGTGTCGGACTCGACCACCAGGTTCTCGATCTCGGCATAGAAGCGGGCCGCCGAAACGCTCTTCGGCCGCCTGATCTGCACGGTTCGGGAATCGCGCTCTGCCGCCACGCGCATGCCGAAGCGCTGGGCGGTGTAGTCGTTGATCGCGTCGGCGATGCGGATAGCGGTCGAAAAATCGGGATTGCGCAATTGCAGCGTCAGCGTCGACTGGTCGTCGAACTCGGCCTTCACCTGCCGCTCGACTATGGCCCCGTTCGGCACGCGGCCGGCGGTCGGCACGCCTTGCGTCAATTGCTGGGCCTGACCCTGGGCGGTGAAACCGGAAACGATGACCGCGCCTTGGCCGACGGCGTATATCTCGCCGTCCGCCGCCTTCAGCGGCGTCATGATCAGCGTGCCGCCGGCAAGCGAGGTGGCGTCGCCCATCGAGGAGACGTCTATGTCGATGCGGGCGCCCGACTGCACATAGGGCGGCATGTTGGCGGTGACGATGACGGCCGCGACGTTCTTGGCGCGCGCGCTGCCGCCTTCGGTGGCGATGCCGAGATTTTCGAGCATGGCGCGGATTGACTGTTCGGTGAACGGCGAATTGCGCAGGCTGTCGCCAGATCCGGCCAGCCCGATGACGAGGCCGTAGCCGACGAGCTGGTTGTCGCGCGAGCTCTGCAGCTGGGCAATGTCCTTGATGCGCGAAGCGACCTGGCCTGGTGGCAGCGAACTTGGCCCGGGCGACACGCGGAACATGCGCGTGGTGGTGGCCGGATCATATTCCGGATCGTCGTAGACACCGCCATTCCTGGCGGCGAGCTCGCGTTTGGCCTTGGGCGTCAGGCCATCGGCCAGCGCCGGCTGCAGGCCAAGTGCCGCCGCGAGCAGAAGGGCAAATGGGCGCATCATGAAGCGCCGACCTGAATTGTGCCGTCGGCCATCACCGTGCCGGAGAGGATCTTGCCGCTGTCGCTGTTGCGAACCTTGATGAAGTCGCCGGCCGAGCCCGGCTGCAAGGTCACGGCGGTGGCCGTTATCGTCAGTCCGCCGGCGATGAAGAAGACCTGCACGGCGGCACCCTGTTCGACCAGCCAGGCCTCGCGGATGGCGGTGGAAGGAATGTAGCGGCCCGGCAGCAGCGTGCGCTTGGCGATCTTGCCCTGGAGTTCCTCGGAACGGGTCGCCACCGCATCCGGCTTGTGCTTGCCCGGGATGAGGGTCACCTGCTTCAGGGCGCCGAGTTCGATCGTCTCGCCGGGATAGATGACGCGGTTGGGGATCAGCACGACCTCGCCGGCAGGCTGGTTGCTGGCGATCTGGGTGGCTGACTGGCCCGTCGATTGGCTGGCCGATTCCTGGGCGAAAGCCGGCATGCCGCCGGCCACCAGCGCAAGGGTCAGCGCGGCGCGGCGGAATGCGGAGCAGGAGATCGGCATGGCCATCATCCGTTACCTGATGTTCTTTGAGACGACGGAGGCCATGTCGTCGGCGGCCTGGATGACCTTGGAATTCATCTCATAGGCGCGCTGCGCCGAGATCAGCTCGGTGATTTCCTTGACCGGATCGACATTGGAAGCCTCGAGATAGCCTTGCTGGATGGTGGCGAAGCCCGGGTCGCCCGGTACGCCGACATTGGCGGGGCCAGACGCCGTCGTTTCCTGGAAGAGATTGTCGCCGAGTGGCGCAAGGCCCGCCTCGTTGGCGAAGTTGACGATCTGGAGCTGGCCGAGGTTCTGCAGGTCGGTCTGACCGTCGATGCGGGCAAAGACCTGGCCGGTCTTGTTGACGATGACCTCGACGGCGTTGACCGGCACGGTGATGGCCGGAATGACGCTGGCGCCGTCAACCGTCACCAGCTGGCCGGTGGCGTTGGTGTTGAAGGCGCCGGCGCGCGTATAGAGCGTGCCGCCATCGGCCCCCTCGATCTGGAACCAGCCCCTGCCGGTGAGCGCCATGTCGAAACTGTTGCCGGTGCTGGTCAGCTCGCCCTGTGTGTGGACGTTACGCACGGCGGTGGTCTTGACGCCGAGACCGATCGAAACGCCTTCCGGTACCAGCGAGGCGTTGGAACGGTTCGGCACACCTTGCGTGCGGTCGACCTGGTAGAGCAGGTCGGAGAATTCGGCGCGGGCGCGCTTGTAGCCGGTGGTGTTGATGTTGGCGATGTTGTTGGCGATGACTTCCAGATTGGTCTGCTGGGCATTCATGCCGGTGGCGGCGATGGCGAGTGCTTTCATGGCGTGCTCCTCAGATGCCCATGCGACTGACTTCGAGATAGGCCGAGACGACCTTGTCGCGGATGGCGACGGCGGTCTGCAGCGCCTGCTGGGCGCTCATCACGGCATCGACCACCTGACGGGTGTCGGCGTCGCCCTTGAGCGCCTGGAGCGACACCTGCTCGGCATTCTGCATGGTGCTGACGGTCTTGGAGGCAGCCTGGCTCACCGCTTCGGCGAAGGAGGTGCCAAGGTTGCCGGCTGTCGCGGGCGCGACACCGCCCTGAAGCAGGTCGGTGGCTGTGTCGCCCAGTCCAGGCTTCAGGTTGAGCGCGCCGATGCCGTTGACGATCATTGGTTCCTCATCAGGTCGATGGTCATTGAAATGAGGTCGCGCGCCTGCTTCACAACTTGCAGGTTGGCCTCGTAGGAGCGGTTGGCCTCGGTCATGTCGGCCATTTCGATCAGCACGTTCACATTGGGCATCTTGACGTAGCCCTTGTCGTCGGCAGCCTCGTTGCCGGGCTGAAATTCGACGGGAAAGTTGCTCGGGTCGCGGTCGATCGAATTCACTTCAACCGTCGAGCTGCCGGAAGCCCGGTCGAGTTCGGAGACGAAGCTGATGGTCTTGCGGCGATACGGGTCGGCGCCCGGCGTGGTGCCTGTCGACTGGGCGTTGGCGAGGTTTTCCGAGACCACGCGCAGGCGCTCGGACTGGGCGCCGAGGCCTGATGCCGCGACTTTGAGGGCTGCGGTCAGTGCGTCCATGATCAGCTCTTCACCGCCATCATCATCATTGAGTGGAATGCCTTGACGATGGCCGTGTTGAGTTCGAAGGAGCGGCGTACCTCGCCGGCCTTGAGAAGCTGGTCTTCAAGCACGACCGTGTTCTTGGACGGCATGATCACGCCGTCGTCTTCCTGCGGCTTGATGGTGAAGCCGGCATTGGTGGCAGCACTACCGAGATGGCCGGGCTCTGTGATCTGGAGCGACACCGCGGTGCGGTCGAGCACCTTCTCGAACGGCTCGACATCATTTGCCGTGTAGCCCGGCGTGTTGGCATTGGCGATGTTGCCGGCGACCGCCGACTGACGCACGGACAGCCACTGCGCTTGCTTGGCGGCGAGATCGAAAAGGGAAACAGGCTCCATGGGAATCTCCGGGCATGTGCCCAAAGACTAGGCCGCCAGTCTTGCGCGGACCTTGCGGACGGTCGCTAGAAAATGACGGCGAAAAAGTATGAAGCGGCTTTCGGACGGCATCTTGCTCCGTCTCTTTGAATTGGATCCAGCTCTGGCCAAAGCGGAGACGGCCTTACCGGGAAAGCTCGATCACCTGGTTGGCGCTGGTGAGCATGACCCATTTGCCGTTGCGCTGTTCGATCGCCGATACCTTGCTGGAATCCGGCAGCGTCGAACCCCGCTGGACCATCCACAGGCCGGTGTCGTCCTCGATCATGGCGCGACCGTTGGCGATATGCACCATGCGGAACTTCGCGATATCGGCGGGAAAGGGTTGGTCGCCGGGTGGGTCCGCTTTGGAATCGTCCTGCACCGTGCCGGTGGCAAGCAGGTCGACGCTGGTGTTGGGAACGTCCTTGGCGGTCAGCGGCGCGCTGCGTGCGGCGACCACACCGCCGCCCGCGCGTCCCGAATTGGTGCCGGTGCCGCCGAACTTAATCGCCTGCACGCCGAACTGGTCCTGGTTGAAGAAAATGTACCAGGGAAACAGGGCGCAGGTCAGGCCGAGCGTGATGCCGAGCGCGGCGATGACGACGTCGCTGCGACGGTCAGCCTTCTTTCTCAATTTTGGAAATTGCGCCTTTGGCGGTTGCGGCCATTCGGTGGCGGCGAACAGGCCATCGATCAGCGATTCGCGGCTGGCCTGCGCCATCTCGGGAGTATCGACGCTGGAAACCACATGCGTTGAGGAAAGGGCGGTCCGACCCAGAACAGGTTCGGATCTGGGGAGAACCGGTTTGACGGCCCTGGCCAGAACAGCCGCGGTCCGGGCGGCCATGGCGCCGGCGGTGTTTGCCTTGGCGACCCTGGCCTCCTCCGCTCGAGCCTGCTCCGCGGCGTTCGCCTCGGCGATCATCTCGTTCAGGAGGCGCTCGGTGTACTGGCGTTCAGTCTCCTGGTTCGGCATTCTGTTTTCCCTTGAGATAGCGGGCAAGGTCGGAGAACGGATCGGCGGACGGACGGTCCCTGGGTGATTGCGTCAGCGCCTCATAGATCAGGGGCACCTGGCGCACGGCCATGTCGAGTTCGGCGTCGACGCCGCCCTGATAGGCGCCGAGCAGGCGGATGTCGCGCGTGTCCTCGAAGCGGGAGATCATCGACTTCAGCCGCGTCACAAGGGCTCGCTGCTCGACGCTCCAGGCCTTGCCCGCAAGTCGCGATATGGACGACAGTGGATTGACGGGCGGATAGCGGCCCTGTTCGGCGATCGCGCGGTCGAGCACGACATGGCCGTCGAGAATGCCGCGCACGGAATCGGCGACCGGATCATTGTGGTCATCGCCATCGACCAGCACGGAAATGATGGCGGTTATAGAGCCTTTACGTTCGGCTCCGGGTCCGGCGCGTTCGAGCAGCTTGGGCAATTCGGTGAAGACCGAGGCGGGATAGCCGCGGGCGACCGGCGGCTCGCCCGTGCCGGTCGCCACCTCGCGCAGCGCGTGGGCGAAGCGGGTGATCGAATCCAGCACCAGCAGCACGCGGTGGCCCTGGTCGCGGAAATGCTCTGCCACGCGCATGGCGGTGTCGGGCGCGCGCCGGCGCATCATGGCGCTCTCGTCGCTTGTGGCGACGACGGCGACGGTCTTGGCCATGCTGTCGCCGATCGTGTCCTCGAGGAATTCACGGACCTCGCGGCCGCGTTCACCGATCAGCGCCACGACGACCGTGTCGAACGCGTCGGCGCCGGCGAGCATGGCAAGCAGCGTCGACTTGCCGACGCCAGAGCCGGCGAAGACACCCATGCGCTGGCCGAAACAGAGCGGCGTGAAGATGTCGATGACCTTGACGCCGGTCATGAAGGCGGTGCCGACACGCTGCCGCGCCATGGCGCCGGGCGTCGCGGCGGTCGCCGACATGTCGTCGCCCCTGATGAGAGGCGGACCACCATCGATCGCCCGGGTGAGCGCGTCGATGGCGCGGCCGCGCCACGAGGCATGCGGCGCCACCGCGAGCGGACCCCTGCGGAACACGGCATCGCCGATGCCGGCGTCGGCGCTGCGTTCGAAGGGGGCGATCACAACCTCGTCCCGGCTGATCTTGACGATCTCGCCGCGGCGCGCGCCGGTCTGGCCGCGCTGCTCGACGATGTCGCCCAGCCTGGTGAAATCGGAAAGGCCGCGCACCTTGTAGTGCGTGGGCGTAACTTCGCTGACGAGGCCGCCGCGCTTGACCAGCCCGTCGCCGTTGCCGAAGCGCCTGATAATCCGCTCCAACGCGGCAAGCCGATCCGCCGGCGCCGGCTGGAGCTGTCTTTCGGGTGCGCGGATGGATGGTTGCTCCGAGGACATGCTACGACTTCGAGCCGAGCGTCTTTATCGCCTCGTCGGTGGAAGAATCGGTCTGCCGCACCAGCGCGGCGGTGTTCTCGAAGGCTCGCTGAACCATGATCAGCCGGGTCATTTCCAGCACCGGATTGACGTTGGATTCCTCGACGAAACCTTGCGCTATGCCGACATCGGAACGGTCGGTGACTGGTTCGGGCGTGCGTGCGGGCACAATGCCGGAATTGCCGTAGCGAACGAAATTCTGGCCCGGATCGAAATTGTAGAGGCCGATCGAGCCGACGAGCTGTTCGTTCTGGCGCAGCGAGCCGTCGGCGCCGGCCTTGGGCGGGCCGTTGCGAGGATCGAGCTGGATCGGCGCCCCGCCGGCGTCGAGCACCGGGTGGCCCTCGACCGACATCAGCTCGCCATTCTCGTTCATCGAGAAGCGGCCGTCGCGGGTCATGACGGTGCCTGCCGGCGTGTCGATGGCGAACCAGGCGTCGCCCTGGATGGCGAAATCGAACGGGTTGCCGGTTTCCGTCATGGCACCGTGAGCCCCCGACAGATAGGTCTTGCCGGAGGAAGCGAACGATACCGACTTCTGCCCTGCACCCGACACCACGTCCTCGAACTTCACGCCGGTGGCGCGAAAGCCGACGGTGCTCGCGTTGGCGACATTGTCGGCGATCGTATCGAGCCGGCGCTCGAGGGCCATCTGAGCGGAGAGGGCGACGTAGAGACTGTCTCGCATGATCAGAACTTCAGTTTCTGCATGGCCATCATCAGGTCGGTGGAGATGCCCGATGTGACCGGTTTGGCGAAGAGCACGCTGATCGATGTCACGGCCGTCGAGGTCGGATTGTTGATCTCGTACATGCTGGTGAAGCGGGTCAGGAACTTGTTGAGTTTCACGGGATCCGTGAAATCCGAGATGTCGAGCTTCTGCTCGAACAGTTGCGCCTGCTTGTCGATGTCGGCGGTGGCGAAGGAATCGGGCAGCCCCAACGCGGTTCGCACCACGCTGGCCAGCGCGGTGTCGGCCAGCACGTCGTACCAACTGGTGATGTCAGGAGCCTTGCGCTGAAAATAGAGCGCCAGCCGCACTCCCTCATTGGTCTGGCCGGCATCTTCCTCCAGCGTCTGGCGCATGTACTTGTCGACAGTCGGTTGCTGCGCCGGATTGATGGTGGTGGCGTTCTCGCCGTACTGCTCGAAGTTGAAAGCCGAGGCCAGTGCCGCGTAAGCCGGATTCGTCTGTTTGTTGGCGACGCTGTCGGGATCGCGCACGCCGCCTTGCAGGACCTGCTTGATGAGGTCCTTGTCCTCGGTCGCCGAATCGAGACCGAACGCCGCCAGGGCATAGGTGTAAAGCCGGCTGTTGCCCATCAGATCGTCGACGGACTTCACCTTGGTGATGTTGGCGAGATAATACGCCGTCTCGCCCTTCACATAGTCTGAATTCGGATCGAGGCCTGCGATTTGCGCCTGCGTGGCATAGTTCTTCGTCACCAGTTGCTGGGCCTTGTTGTAGATCGTCGCGTCGGCGCCGTTGGCAGCGAAGTTGAAGGCCCCGACGAACGCGGCGTAGCGCTTGTCGGTCAGCTTGTTCGCGAAACTGTCGGGATTGGCGACGCCTTCCTTGAGCGCCTTGATCATGAACGCCTTGGCGTAGTCCATGTTCTCCAGCCCGTAGGCCTTCATGGCATATTTGAACAAGCGGTCGTTCTTGACGAAATCGTCGATCGATTTCACCTTGGTGATGTTGGCGAGGTAATATTGAGTATCGCGATCGACCGTCGGCTGCTGCTCGATGCGGTCGATCGACTTGTTGATGTCTCTGGTGATCAACTGGTAGCTGGTATAGGTACTGAGCAAGGACGCGCCTCCGGCCGAAGCTATGCCAGCACAATAAGCTCACTTCCTTGCGCGAAACTGAATCGCCAACTTTCGGTTCATGGCGGCTCGGATTCAAGCCTCACACAAGGCACGGGGGCTATCCCTTCTCCGACGTGAAATGCGGAAGGACCGGTCGTGGGCATTCTGATTGGACTTGTGGTGACGCTTGGCTGCGTCCTTGGCGGCTTCATGGCCATGGGCGGGCATCTGCACGTGCTGGTGCAGCCATGGGAAGCCGTGGTCATCTGCGGTGCCGCGCTCGGCACTTTCCTGGTCGCCAATCCGATGAAGACCGTCAAGGATACCGGCAAAGGCATACTGGAGGCCTTCAAACAGGCTGTGCCGAAGGAGCAGGACTATCTGGAAACCCTTGGCGTGCTGCACAGCCTGATGCGCGAGCTGCGCGCCAAGTCGCGCAGCGAGGTCGAGGCGCATATCGACAATCCGGAGGAATCGGCGATCTTCCAGGCCTTTCCGACCGTGCTCAAGAACCACGATTTGATGAATTTCATCTGCGACTACTGCCGCATCATCATCATCGGCAACGCCCGCTCACATGAAATCGAGGCGCTGATGGACGAGGAAATCCAGACCATCAAGTCCGACAAGATGAAGGCCTATCACGCGCTGGTCGCGGTTGGCGACGGCCTGCCGGCGCTCGGCATCGTCGCCGCCGTGCTCGGCGTGGTCAAGGCGATGGGTGCGCTTGACCAGTCGCCGGAAATCCTCGGCGGCCTGATCGGCGCGGCGCTGGTCGGCACTTTCCTCGGCATCTTCCTGTCCTACGCGGTGGTCGGACCTGTCGCCACCAAGATCAAGACGGTGCGCGAGAAGAAGAACCGCCTCTACATCATCGTCAAGCAGACGCTGCTCGCCTACATGAACGGCGCGCTGCCGCAGGTGGCGATCGAGTTCGGCCGCAAGACCATCTCCTCCTATGAGCGGCCGAGCATCGACGCCGTCGAACAGAGCACGATGAACACCGGCAGCGCCGAGAAGAAGGCCGCCTGAGCGATGCACGACAGACCGGTGCCAAAACTGTCATGACGAGTCCGGGCAGCCCCTCGCAAGCGCGTTCGTTGATCATCGAGCGTCTGGTCGGCGACAGCGGCGAGGCCGATCAGGTCATCGACGCCGGACGCGCCATGGCCGAACGCGCCGTGCCGCTGCTGCAGAAGGCGATCTCGGGCGAGCTCGGCATTCCCGTAAGCGTCGACCTCAAGGCCGTCGAGGTCAGCCGCGTCCCGGAGGCGCGCTCGCGCGCCGGCGACAATTTCGCCATGACCGTCGTCGGCTCGCCGGCGTCCTCGGACGCGATGACCCTCGTCATAGATGCTCCCGCGATCGCGATCATGGTCTCGACGCTGTTCGGCGGCGACCCGGACATGCCGGTGTCGCCGATCGAGCGCGACCTGTCGTCGATCGAGGCCGATGTCTCGACCATGGTGTTCCAGGAGGTTGCGCAGGCCCTGAACGGATCGGGGCGGCGCTCGCTCGAACTGCGGCTGCCGGCGCCGCGGGCCATGTCGGGCATCGAGGCCAGGCGACACGTGTTGCGCGACGGCGCCGCGATCCGCATCGTCCTCGGCATCTCGACGCCGGTCGACAGCGGCTCGATCACGGTGACGATGCCGCAGCGTATCGTGCTGGCCGGCCGCGACGGGACGGCAAGCGTCAGCGACGACGATCACAGCACCAGCTGGCGGGCACGCTTTTCGGAAGAGGTGATGCGCTCGACCGTGGCGCTCGAAGCCACCATGCCGCTGGCACGGCTGACGCTCGGAGACCTCGCCAATCTCGAAGTAGGCCAGGTCATCGACTTCGAAGAAACGGCGCAATCGCGCGCCCGCCTCGGCGCGCGCGGCCAGACGCTGTTCGTATGCGAGTTCGGCAAACTGGGGCAGAATTACACCGTCCGAATCAGGCATCCTTTCGATGCCGGGCAGGACTTTATCGACGGGCTCATGCCGGCTGGTGCCGGGCGCGCCTGAGCTTTTGGAGACGACGCATGGCCAAGACCAAGGTAGAACCAGAGCTCGACCAGCCGGACGAGCAGCTCGATCGCGCCATCGAGGAATTGCGCGGGGTCCTGCACGAAGAAGAGCAACGCCCTGATGCGGCGTTCAGGGCCGCCGCGGCAGCCAATTCGAGCGTCATCATGAACATCCCAGTCGATGTCCAGATCATTCTCGGCAGCACCGAGATGGCGGTTGCCGATCTGATGGCGCTGCAGAAGGGGTCGACGGTCGCGCTCAACCGCCGCATCGGCGAACCGGTCGACGTGGTGGTGAATGGCCGCAAAATAGCGCGCGGCGAGATCACCGTGCTCGAAAGCGATCCTTCGCGCTTCGGCATCAGGCTGACCGAAATCATCGCCGGCACGAAGGGCGCCTAGACATGGCTGGCGGGGCTTGCCGATGGCAGCGGAGGCGAAAGGCATGACAGCGCCGCTGACGACCCTGACGCGCGCACAGAAGGCGGCAGCCATACTGGTGGCGATGGGCAAACCGTCCGCCAGCCGCCTGTTGAAATTCTTCAAGCAGGAAGAGCTGAAGGCGCTGATCGAGGGCGCCCGGCTGCTCAGGACCATTCCGCAAAGCGATCTCGAGCGCATCGTCGCCGAATTCGAGGCCGAGTTCACCGAGGGCGCGGGCCTGCTCGATTCCGCCGACAGGATGGACACCATCCTCAACGAGTCTCTCTCGCCCGAAGAGATGAACGCCATCATGGGCAACAAGAAGCCCGAGGCGGCACCCGAAGGGCCACCGCCGATCTGGCCCGATCTCGAAAAGCTGGAGCCCTCGCGGCTGGGCGCGTTCCTCGCGGGCGAACATCCGCAGACGGCGGCCATGGTGCTGTCGAAATTGGCGCCACAAGCGGCGGCGAGCGTGCTTTTGACGCTGACGAAGCCGATGCGCGGCGAAATCATCAAGCGCATGGTGACGATGGCCAATGTTCCGGCCGCCGCCACCAGGATCGTCGAGAACCGGCTGCGCGCCAGCGTGCTGTCGGATACCACGACCAAGGATACTTCGGCCGGGCAGGCGCGCGTCGCCAGCGTGCTCAACGAGCTGGAAAAGCCCCTGCTCGATGAGGTCATGCAGGATCTCGAAGCCGCCGGCACGCCCGACCTCGACGGTGTTCGGGCCCGGCTGTTCGCTTTCGACGATTTGCCGCTGCTCACCCAGAAGGCGCGCGTGCTTTTGTTCGACGGGCTGTCGACCGAGCTTGTCACGCTGGCGCTGCGCGGCACGTCGGCGGCACTGGCCGAAGCGGTGCTGTCGGCGATCGGCGCCCGCTCCCGGCGCATGATCGAGGCCGAACTCGGGCAAGGGTCGGAGGGTGTGCCCGCCGCCGACATCATGGCGGCACGCAAGACGATCGTGACGACGACGATCCGGCTGTCGCGCGAAGGCGCCTTCGAACTTCCCTCGACGCAGAACGCCGCCTAAGGCATGTCCGACGCCGTCGACAAGGACTCGAAAACCGAAGAGGCGACGGAAAAGAAGATCCGCGACACCATCGAACAGGGCAAATTGCCCCATTCGAGGGAGACCGCGATCCTGGCCTCCTTTGTCGCCATACTGGTGTTCACGGTCTTTTATGCCAAGGACGCCATCGTCGAGCTCGGCATGTTCCTGTCGATGTTCCTCGAGAAGCCCGAAGCCTGGCCGATGGACACCGAGACCGATGTCATCGCGCTCTACAAGCTCGTCATGCTGGAAGTGGGCCGCGCCGTACTCAGCTTGCTGGTGCTGCTCACCGTTGCCGGCATCGGCGCCTCGGTGCTGCAGAACATGCCGCAATTCGTCGGCGAGCGGATCAGGCCGCAGATGTCACGCATCTCGATCGTCAAGGGCTGGAACCGGATGTTCGGCGCCCAGGGCTGGGTCGAGTTCCTGAAGTCCCTCGCAAAAGTCGGCTTTGCCATCGCCGTGCTCACCTTCACGCTGTCGGAGGATCACCGCAAGCTGCTTGCCGGGATGATCACCAATCCGGTTGCTTTCGGCCTCGTCATCCGCGGCATCGCCGTCGACATACTTGTGGCGATCGTCTTCGTCATGGGACTGATCGCGGCGATCGACATCGTCTGGTCGCGCTTCCACTGGAAGCAGGACCTGCGCATGAGCAAGCAGGAGGTCAAGGACGAGTTCAAGCAGTCCGAGGGCGATCCGATCGTCAAGTCGCGGCTGCGCTCGCTGGCGCGAGACCGGGCGCGCAAGCGGATGATGACGGCGGTGCCGCGCGCGACGCTTGTAATCGCCAACCCGACCCACTTCTCGATCGCGCTGAAATATGTGCGCGACGAGGACTCGGCGCCGCTCGTGGTGGCGAAAGGGCAGGATCTCGTGGCGCTGAAAATCCGCGAGATCGCCAAGGAGCATAACATCCCGATCTTCGAGGACGTGGCGCTCGCCCGCTCCATGTACAAGCAAGTTTCGGTCGATAATGTGATCCCGTCGCAATTCTACCAGGCCGTCGCCGAACTGGTGCGGATCGTCTACTCGAAAAAGGCTGAGCGCAGACAGATTTCATGAACCGCCAACCGCACGCAAAATCCCGCGAGATCATCGTCGCCAGCGCCATCGAGCAGGTGGTGGTGGAACTCAGGCTGATCGACGTCGCCGACTATATCGCCTTCATCCGGCTGGAGCATTTCGCCTGCCTGTCGGATCTGGTCGATTCAGCGGCGGAGCTGTTCTTCATGCCGGGTACGCTGCGGCTCGGCCATGGCGGCGAGGCGCATGTCGACTGGAGCGGCAGCCCACGCATCGTGCTCGACCTGGAGCTCAGGCCACCCGGCGTGACCGTCTATTTCCAACTGACGCTGAGCGAGACCGGCAACACGGTCGTGGTCAATTACGTGTCGTTCGAAAAACCGGGCGAAGACCCCCAGCACAATACGGCGCTGCTGGAGGCGGTGATCGAACAGGCTCGTATCCGCAAGGTCGAACCGCTGGCGTTTTAAAGCGCTTCGGTCAGCCGATAGCGGCTACTCGATAAGTCCCAGCCGCAGCGCCTTGGCGACCGCCTGGTTGCGGTTGACGGCGTTGAGCTTCTGGGTCGACTGGGTGAGGTACTGGTTGGCGGTGTGCACCGACAGTTTCAGGAGCCGCGCGATCTCCTCGCTGGTGTTGCCATTGGCGGTCAGCTTCAGGCATTCGAGCTCGCGCTTGGAGATCGACCGCATTCTGCCGACATCGCCCGGACGCATCCGCGCGACGGCGGCGAACAGCGAAAAGCAGCGAGCGTGGATTTCGTAGAGCGCATCCTGCGGCAGCGCGATCTCCGATCCCAGGAAGACGACAAGGCCGCATTGGCCGCGATCGGCATGGACGGGAAAGGCAATGCCACTCGATCCGGGTGTCAGCGGCGCCATCTGTCCGGTCCAGGCCAGATTGCCGAACATGTCGGCCATCGCCGCCACGCCATCATCCGTCCACCAGCGCGGCTCGGTCGAAATCCGGCTATGGCGAACGATCTCCTCGCCATTGGCGCCTGAAATGAATTTCGACGCCACCGCGACGCTGGGATAATCGGAATCAAAGCACGGGACCAGCCGGGCGCGCTCCGGCGACGGGCTGACGAAGAACAGGCCGAAGGCCGAGGCGTTGATGTCGACTGATATCCAGCGGCAGCGGCGCACCGCATCGGGAATGGTGACGGCGTGATGTGTTTCGGATCCCAGCGAGAAGGCGCCGAAAGGGCTACGCTGCTCGTTGAAAAGGGCTTCCGCGGCGTCCTTGATCTCGGTGTGTTTCAAATGATGCCACTCCTGATCGCCGTGGCGATGGCCATCGCACGGTTGCTGGCCGCGAATTTCTGGATGGCGTGGGTGATGTAGCTGTTGACGGTGTTTGAGGAGACGCCGAGGATGACGGCCACCTCGTCGGTGGTCTTGCCTTCCGAGACCCAGAACAGGCATTCGCGCTCACGGTCCGACAGCGGATCCTGCATGGCCGCGGCGGCGATCAACTGCGGAATGTGCGAGAGCGCGTAGCAGCATTTCAGTTGCGCCTTCATTAGCGCCGGCTGGTCGATCCGGCCGGCGGCCGCCGCCGAGAACAAGGCGAACAGGCGCTGACGGCCGACATTCAGCCGCAGTGAATAGATCTCGGCATGGCCGAGCACGTCGAGCAGCCGGGCCTCTTCACCCGAGACCAGCCCGTCGGCATCCGGCGCCTGGGCCGCCACCAGCGGTGTCGGACGGATACCGGGTGCGGCGGTGAGGGGTCCCTGGGCAAGACCGGCGATCAGCCGCTTGCCGATCAGCTCGATGGCGTCGAAGATCCAGTTCGAGGAGACGATACGCGCATCGTTGCGGTCCTGGTCATGGACGATGGCGACCAGCATGTAGCTGTCGGCGCCGATCTCGGCGGTCAGCTCCATGAAGAAGCTGGTGAGATCACCACGCGACGTCAGGCGCGAGCCCAATGTATCGGATTGAAGAGGCGCGGCGGGACTGCTCATCTGCTGCTTTTGGCCGGAATCGATGCTGATGTCCGGTTGCTGGAGAGCCAGCCGCCGAACCCGAAAACGCATTACTTTTACGAGACACACACGAGGCGCGGGGCCGCGCCCAATCAGACGGAATCCATTCAGGGAACGCGAAGACATCCGCGTCTGGCGCCGGAGAAGTCCGGAACGTGAGACTTTGGGTGGTCGCCGCGCCCCCCGAGGACCGGCTGATTCGGGTCTAATCTACCCGCAGATGAATCCGACATCAAACGCGATTTGACAAAATCGAATCTGGGGGACTCTGCTTGCGACTCAGGGGAGCTTTCGAAGCCATTGAGGCGCGAAAATACCGGGACTGTGCGCGTGGGCCATATCAGCGTCCGGCCCGTTGCGGTAGTTTCGCTCGTGCCGAAGGGGTGGGTACCCCCGGCAGTCGAGCGCAAGGTCGGCAGCGCGGAATGCGGTTGTCCGCTGCGGCGCTACTCGGGTCTTGGCAAGGTTGGTTTCGGGGGAAACAATGAGCGATTCATTTCGGGAAGTTACTTCAATCTCGTGGTTCGGGCGGATCAAGCGCGCGGTCGGCGGGGTTATCTTCGGCCTGCTGTTGATCGTGCTGATGGTGATAGGGCTGTTCTGGAACGAAGGCCGTGCGGTGCAGACGGCGCGCTCGCTGGCCGAGGGCTCTGGTGCCGTGGTCTCGGTGGAGGCTGATAGTTCCGATGCCGCCAATGAAGGCAAACTGGTGCATGTCAGCGGGCCAGTGACGGCGGACAGCAGCTTGTCGGATCCGGATTTCGGCATCACGGCGCAAGGGCTGCGCCTGTCGCGCGGCGTCGAGATGTATCAGTGGAAGGAAGAGTCCAAATCGGAAACCACCAAGAAGCTTGGCGGCGGCGAGGAGACGGAGACGACCTACAGCTATTCGAAGGTGTGGGACGACAGCCAGATCGACTCGTCGGACTTCAAGAAGCCCGACGGCCATCAGAATCCGCCGATGGCGATCCACAGCCGTGCCTTTCAGATTCCACAGGGCAAGCTTGGCGCTTTCGATCTCGATACGCCGGTGCTGGATCGCATCGACGGCGACAAGGGTCTTTCGTTGTCGGCCAGCCAGTCAGCCGCGATCAAGGCCGCCTACACCGGAACGAGGCCGCTCAGCATCGTCGATGGCAAGATCTATCTCGGCAGCGACAACACGACGCCTTCGCTAGGCGACTACCGTATCGGCTACGAGTTGGCGCCGCTCGGCGTGGTCAGCATCGTGGCGCGCCAGGCCGGCAGCCGATTCGAGCCCTACCAGACGCAGGCGGGCGATGCGCTGCTGATGGTCGACACCGGCTCGGTGCCGGCCGACAAGATGTTCGCCGAGGCGGTCAGCGCCAACACGCTGATTACCTGGCTGCTGCGCGTTGCCGGCCTTTTATTGCTGACCATCGGCTTTGCGCTGTTCCTCAGCCCGATCGGCGTGATCCTGGACGTGATCCCGTTCCTTGGCGGCATGGCGCGGATGGGAACCGGCATCATCGCTTTCTTCCTGGCGATCCTGGTCGGCGCCACGACAATCGCGATTGCCTGGTTCTGGTATCGGCCGGTTCTGGCAGCGGCCATCCTGGCGGTCGGCGTCGTCGCGGCGGCGGCGGTCTACTATCTCGGACGATCACGCAGGGCAGCTACGCCAATGGCCGCGCCGAGCACCGGCATCGCAACGTAGCTTGTAAAGAGGGCGGCCGCGCGCCCTTTTACTGTCTGTCGTTGCTCGCCTGGATTTGCTGGCAGTCTTACCGATCCTCGAAGCCGGTCAGCACGCCGACGGCGTTGATGCCGATCTCCTCGACGGCATAGCCGCCTTCCTGGACGAACAGCGTCGGCAGGCCGAGTTTGGCGATGCGCCGGCCGATCTTCGGATAGTCGAGGCTTTTCAGCTTGAACTGGCTGATCGGGTCCTTCTCGAAGGTGTCGACGCCGAGCGAGACGACGACGATGTCGGGCGCGTATGCGGCGAGCCTGGCGCAGGCATCCTCGAGTGAGGCATTCCAGGCATCCCAACCGGTGCCGAAGGGCATGGGATAGTTGATGTTGAAACCTTCGCCCGCGCCCGCGCCGCGCTCATCGGAATGGCCGAGGAAGAAGGGATACTCGACCATCGGATCGCCGTGCAGGTTGAGAACCTGCACGTCGGCGCGATCATAGAATATCTCCTGCGTACCGTTGCCGTGGTGATAATCGACATCGAGGATCGAGACCCGTTTGGCACCCTGGTCACGAAACCATTGCGCGGCGACCGCGGCGTTGTTGATGTAGCAATAGCCGCCCATGAAGCCGGCACCGGCATGGTGGCCGGGCGGACGGCAGAGCGCGAAGGCCGATCTCTCGCCGTCCTTGACCAGGCCGGCTGCGGTCAGCGCCACGTCAAAGGACGATTTGATCGCGGTCCAGGTGCCCTCGACGAAGGTGGCGCCGCCGTCGAAGGAATAGTAGCCGAGCAGGGCATCGATGCGCTTGGGCGGAACGTCGCCGCGCAGGCCGCGCGTCGGCCAGGTGAAGGGCATGGCCGAACCCGTGAAGCCGGATTCCACCCATTGCGGCCAGACGGTTGGCAGGAAGTCGATGTAGTCGGCCCTGTGGACGCGCTTGGCGGAGGCAAGGTCGTGCTCGACCGGCGCTATGATCGGACCGAGTTTCTCGCTTTCGACCCGCGCCTTGATGAACTCCGCGCGCGAGGGCTTTTCAAAGCCGGGCACGATGGCTGAGGTAACCAGTTCCATTTGGCCGGCATGGCCGGCGTGAAGCGGTGAATAGACAGTCTTCATGAAATTCCTCTCAAAGTGCGCAACTAAGGCAATTCCAGGAACGGCGTGAAGCGGCTTTCCGTCCGGAATTGCGTTGAAACCGGTCAGCCAAGATTGAGATAGGGGCTCAGCAGAGCAAGCCACATGGTTTCGACATCGTCCTCGATGAGGTCGAATGTCCTGCGGTCCTTCTTCAGCCCCACGAGCCGGCAGGCATGCCCGACCTCCATCATCACCACCCCGAGCCGGCTGGCGATCTTGCCTTCGAGTGCCGGGTTCACATGCTGCAGCCATGCGGCATAGAGGGCGATGATCTGGTCGTCATATTCGTTCTGGATCGGCCGCAGGTCCGCATTGCCCGAGATGGCCTCGATCACCGGCATCAGGGTGGCGTTTTCGAGATAGAGCTTCGATGTGTCGATGAAGAGCTTGCGCACTTCCCGCCGGAACTCTTCGCGGCTGGTGGGCGGGGCGACCTTGATGCGCCTCGCGATCACCTCGGGAAAGGATGACAGCCAGCGCCGGGCGAGATCCAGAAGAATGGCTTCCTTGTTTGGAAAGTACTGGTAGATCGAGCCGACCGACAGCCCCGCGCGCTGCGCGATGGCGAGCGTCGTCGGCGTCTTGGTTCCTTGCTCCCGCGTCAGGATCAGCGCCGCGTCGAGAATCCTGTCGACCACCTTGCTGGACCGCTGTTGCCGCGGCTGCTTGCGCGGCTCGAGCGCTATCCTGGTTTTGCGGTCGAGACTGCGCTTCACTGCTTGATGCCCTCGTTCCCGCCTGGTCCCAACACAAGCGAAGCGCTTCTGTCCACAACACATTCCAAATCCGGCATGTTGACAAACGCGAATAATCAGTCGCATTCTTTATCCACGCTGTCTCTTGGGATAACAAGGGGAATTTCGAAGACAGCGCACTGGCATCATTCGTTGTCCGATAGCGCCGCGCCGTGGTGTGCAGGTCGTTGGACGCGAGCTTTGCCGGTCTCGGTCAGTCGTCAAAAAACGCGGAGTCGCGATGTCGGTCACGGGTGCGGGTGATGGTGCGGATCTGATTGTCGTCAACGGCCGTGTGCTGACCATGGACGGTGACAATCCCGCCGCCGAGGCCGTTGCCGTAAAGGACGGCGCCATCATCGCCCTTGGCAGCAGCACCGCCATCGAAGAGTTCAAGGGATCGGGTACCAAGGTCATCGACGCCAAGGGCGGTTCGGTGATCCCGGGCTTCATCGAAGCGCATATGCATCTTTTCGGCGGCGCGGCGGAACTCGACAATCTGCACCTGGCGGGCGTGCGTGGCTTCGATGCCTTGCGCGATTCGATCCAGGCCTACGCCGCCAAGCGGCCGAATGCCAAATTGCTGGTGGGCGCCGGCGTCGACTATGCGATCCTGCCCGAGCCGGTTACGCGCCACCATCTCGACCGCATCATTGCCGACCGTCCCTTCGCCATGTCGGCCTCCGACCATCACACCATGTGGGCGAACACCAAGGCGCTGGAAGAGGCCGGCCTGCTGCACGGCAAGCAAGTGGGGCCGGGCAACGAGATCGTCATGGGCGCCGATGGACTGGCGTCGGGCGAATTGCGCGAAGGCGAGGCGTTCGGTCCGATCCTGGAGTTCTACGGTCAGAACCGGACGCGGCTCGGGCTGGCGGGCGAGGAACCGCACCCTTATCCGTCCGCCGACGAACTCGCGGCCGACCGCGACCTGATGCATCGCGGGCTGGAATGGTGCGCCCGCCATGGCATCACCTCGATCCAGAACATGGACGGCAACCTTTACCAGCTTGAACTGCTTGCCGGCCTCGAACAGGAAGGGCGGCTCTTGTGCCGTACGCAAATTCCTTTCCACTTCAAGAACTTCATGGGTCTCGACGCGCTTGAAAAAGCATCGATGATGGCTTCGACCTACAAATCGGAGTGGCTGTCGTCGGGCATGGTCAAGGTGTTCTACGACGGCGTGCTCGATTCATGGACGGCGGTGATGGTCGAGCCCTATGCGGATCGTCCGGACTGGGTCGGCGAGCCGCTGTTTTCGCCCGAGCATTTCGCGCAAGTGGCGGTGGAGGCTGATCGTCGCGGCCTGCAGATCGCGGTGCATTCGATCGGCGACGGCGCCGTGCGCGCCGTGCTCGACGGCTATGAGGCGGCGCGGAAGGCAAATGGCAAGCGTGACAGCCGGCATCGCATCGAGCACATCGAAGTGACCACTGAGGCCGACGTGCCGCGCTTTGCCGAACTCGACGTCATCGCATCGATGCAGCCGCCGCATCCGCCAGGCGCCCTGAACTTTCCGCTCGAACCGACGCTGTCACGCATCGGGCGCAAGAAATGGCCGCTGAGCTACGCCTGGCGGACGCTGAAGACGGCCGGCGCGCGCGTCGTGTTCGCTTCGGACTGGCCGGTGTCGCCCGTCGATCCGATCCTGGGCATTCAAGCGGCAGTGCTGCGCAGACCATGGGCAGAAGGCGATCCCGACCAGAGTTTCTCGCTGCAGGAGTCGCTTGCGGCCTATACGGTGGAGGGTGCCTATGCCGAATTCGCCGAGAATCGCAAAGGTCGCCTGAAGCCGGGCTATCTGGCCGATCTGGTGGTGCTCTCGGCCGATATCGAGAAGACGGCGCCTGAAGCGCTGCATACGGTTCGGCCAGTGACGACGATCTGCGGCGGCAAGGTGACATACCAAGCCTGACGGTGGCATGGGAATTGCCTTCTGAATCCAGGTTCAGTTACGCAGTTGCCAAGCTGGCCGCCATGTGATGACAATCGAACAGGAACGAAACCTGCCGCAAAGAGCAGGCTTTCTCAATGGGGTAATCGTGCCGGAACAACCGGGTAAGAATGCGATCGAAGTCCGTCGTGTGCGCAAGGTTTTCGGCACGGGGGAGGCGCAAGTCGCCGCGCTGGACACTGTGTCCGTCTCAATCCGCGAAAATGAGTTTTTCACGCTGCTGGGGCCTTCCGGCTGCGGCAAGACGACGCTTCTACGGCTGATAGCCGGCTTCGATTTCCCAAGCGCCGGCGAAATCCTGCTCCATGGCCACGACATCGCGCCGCTGCCGCCGTTCAAGCGGCCGGTCAACACCGTCTTCCAGTCCTATGCGCTGTTCCCCCACATGACGGTCGCCGACAATATCGGCTTTGGCCTGGAAATGCTGGGCAAGCCGAAGGCCGAGATCAAGGCGCGCGTCGGCGAGATGCTGAAGCTGGTCAAGATGGAGGCGCTCAGCGGCCGCCGCACCAGCCAGATCTCCGGCGGCCAGCAGCAGCGCGTGGCGCTGGCCAGGGCACTGGCGCCGCAGCCCAAGGTGCTGCTGCTCGACGAACCCTTGTCGGCGCTCGACTACAAGCTGCGCAAGGAGATGCAGATCGAGCTGAAGCGGCTGCAGAACGAGACCGGCATCACCTTCATCTTCGTCACCCACGACCAGGAAGAAGCGCTGACGATGTCCGACCGCATCGCGGTGATGTCGGCCGGCAAGATCCTGCAGGTCGGCTCGCCGCACGACATCTACGACCGCCCGGCCGAGCGCTTCGTCGCCGACTTCATCGGCGAAACCAATTTCCTGAAGGGCACCGTCGTGTCGAAGAAATCCGGTGTCGCCACCGTAAAGATCGCTTCCGACGCGATGGTGGCGGCGGGGTTCCCCGACAGCTTCGAACCTTCCGGGGAGGTGACGGTCGTGGTGCGGCCCGAACATGCGGATCTGATTGCCGATGCGGCCAAGGGCACGGTCGCCGGAACTTTGTCCAACGTCGTCTACTTCGGCACCGACACCCACTACCACGTGAAGCTGGATGGCGGTGACGATTTCATCGTGCGCCATCAGAACAGCCGGTCGAGCGCGGTGGCATTCGAGCCGGGCGCCAAGGTCGGTATCGTTTTCGAGGATGGCGGCGCGCGGATATTGAGGGACTGATGACAAACGCTGTTTCCCAGGCCGCGTTGTTCGAAGCCAAGGCGGCACGGACTGCCAGCCGCCGCCACCGCCTGCTGTCGATGCCGGCGCTGATCATCATCGGCGTGTTCGGCGTGCTGCCGCTGCTGATCATCTGCATCTATTCGTTTCTCGCGGCCGCGCCCTATGGCGGCGTGCAGTGGAAGTTTTCGACGGACGCCTATCTGAACTTCCTGTTTCAGCGCGATATTTTCGACGACACGCTGCAGTTCACGCCGGATTTCCTGATCATCTACCTGCGCTCGTTCCTGTTTGCGGTGGTGACGACGGTCATCTGCCTGCTGCTTGGTTTTCCAACCGCCTATTTCATGGCGACGCGAACCCCGGCGCAGCGTAACTGGTGGGTGCTGCTGATCACCATTCCGTTCTGGTCGAACCTGTTGGTGCGTACGCTGGCCATCATGTTCATCATTCGCGATGAAGGCCTGATCAACGATGTGCTGATGGGGCTTGGCGTGATCGAAAAGCCGATCACCATGCTCTACACCAATTTCGCCATTCAGCTCGGCCTGCTGTATTCGTTTCTGCCGTTCATGATCCTGCCGCTCTATGCCAGCCTGGAGAAGCTCGATTTCAGGCTGGTCGAGGCCGCCAACGACCTCTACGCGACACGCCGGCAAGTTCTCTGGCGGGTGATCATTCCGCTGTCGCTGCCGGGCATCATCGCAGGCTGCCTGCTCGTCTTCATTCCGGCTCTCGGAGCCTATGTGACGCCGCTGATCCTTGGCGGCGGTATCCACCTGATGATCGGCGATCTCATCGCCCAGCAGTTCGGCTCCGGGCGCAACTGGCCGCTTGGCTGTGCCCAGGCGCTGATCCTGATGGCCGCGGTGCTGGTAGCCCTCTACTTCTACGTCCGCAACACGTCGGGGAAGATCCAGCATGGCTGACCCCCGCACGATCGACATCAAGGACCAGCCGGGTTTCCGCACGATCGCCATCATCTGCGTTGGCGTGCTCTACGTGCCGATCCTGATCCTGATGGTGTTTTCGTTTAACACGGGTTCGCTGGTAACCCATTGGGAAGGCGTCGGCCTGACCTGGTACGGCAGTGCGCTGCTCAACGAGGAATTCCACGCAGCCGCCGAAAACACGCTGATCATCTCGGTGAGCGCAACGATCATTTCGACGATATGCGCCACGCTGGCGGCGATCGGCATGACACGGGTGAAGCCGTGGCGGGGGCTCTCGGCTGCCTTCATGGTGATCAATCTGCCGTTGATGGTCCCCGAGATCATCACGGCGGTGGCGACCTTGTCCTTCTTCGCCTTGATCGCCGGGGCCTTCGGGCTGAATTTCGGCATCGGCAACCTGATCCTTGCCCATACGGTGTTTTGCATTCCTTTCGCCTACATGCCGATCCGGGCGCGTCTCGAGGACATGGATCTGACGCTCGAATCCGCGGCGGCCGATCTCTATGCCACGCCGTGGCATGCCTTTCGGCGCATCACGCTGCCCCTGCTCGTTCCCGGCATTCTGTCGGGTGCCGCACTGGCCTTCATCGTATCCTTCGACGATTTCACCATCACGCAGCTCGTCGCGGGACCCGGACAGACGACGCTGCCTCTCTACATCTGGAACCAGATCAGGCGACCGATGACGCCGGAGATCAACGCCATCTCCACGATCCTGCTGCTGGTCTCGATCCTCTTCGTCTCGGTGTCGTTCCTCATCGCGCGCAGACGCTCCAAATGATGGCGCGCCAACTGAATAAATGGGTAGGCAAAAAGGAGAACATAAAATGTCTAGAAAACTGATGGCGGCCGTTTCGACGGCCGTGCTTTTGTGGGCAGTGCCCGCGCTCGCCGACGGCGAACTGCACATCTACAATTGGGGCGACTACACCAACCCCAAACTCATCGAAAAGTTCGAGAAGCAGTACAACGTCAAGGTGACGCTGGACGACTATGATTCCAACGAAACCATGCTGTCCAAGGTGCGCGCCGGCAATTCCGGCTACGACATCGTGGTGCCGTCGGACTACACCGTGAAGATCATGGTCGACGAGGGCCTGCTCGAAAAGACCGAGCCCAACGCAATGCCGAACGGCAAGAACATCGACCCGCGCTTCGTCGACATCTACTGGGACAAGGGCCGCCACTACACCGCGCCGTGGCAGTTCGGCACCACGACATTCTCGGTCAACATGGACAAGTTCAAGGGCGACATCGACACGCTGGCGATCCTCTTCGACCCGCCCGCCGAGTTGAAGGGCCAGATCAACATGCTCGACGACGTCAACACCGTCATGCACGCAGCCGAGCGCTATGCCGGCGTGCCACGCTGCGGTGCCGACAAGGCCAATCTGAAAAAGATCAACGACATCCTGACGGCGGCGAAGCCATCCTGGAAGACCTTCAGCTATGACACGATCACCAAGATCACCTCGGGCGACGTGATCGTGACCGAACAGTGGAACGGTGCGACCTATCGCTCGCGCCAGAAGATCCCGGCAATCAAATATGCCTATCCGAAGGAAGGCATCGAGGGCTGGATGGACAATGTGGCGGTGCTGAAGGGCGCGAAGAACCTCGAAAACGCCAAGCTGTTCCAGGATTTCATCATGGCTCCGGAAAACGCGGCGCTGATCTCCGAGTTTGCCGGCTATGACAATGGCATTGCCGGCAGCCACAAGTTCCTGTCGCCCGACTTTGCCAACTCGCCGGAGATCAACCCGCCGGCCGGCGCTCCGGCCGCGGAATTCGTACCGCCATGCCCGCCGGAAGTGGTGGAGATCTACAACAAGATCTGGACCAACCTGCGCAAGTAGCGTCGGTAAAAATCCAGCGGAAGGGGGGCTTCGGCCTCCCTTCTTCGCGCTTACGGGAGGAGGTTCGATGACGTCCTATCGCAATTCCGATCCGCGGCCGCCGATCATGCAGGGTTCGCCGCCCGCCATGGCGCCCCCCAAGCTCGACTGGGACAGGCCGCCCTGGAACCGCTGGGCTTTCCAGCACATCAGGGAAATTCTGCCGACCGCCGAAGTATGGCGCGGCAATGGCCATAGGCATCGTCTCGAACGGGCCGAGGTCGATCTCGACGCGCTGGTTGTCAAGGACAGCGAGGGCAGGCCTTCGACGCTCGCCGGCTTGCTCGACGAGACCTATACGGACGGCTTCCTGGTGCTCAAGGACGGCAGGATAGCCTATGAGCGCTACTTCAACGGTATGACCGAGCGCACGCTGCATTTGTCGCAGTCGATGGCGAAGTCCGTCACCGGCTCGGTATTCGGCATATTGGCCGGGCGGGGCCTGATCGATCCGGCGAAGCCGGTGACGGACTACCTGTCGGAACTCAACGCGACCGGCTGGGCCGGTGCCTGCGTCCAGCATGTGCTTGATATGACCACCGGCGTGCGGTTCTCAGAGGAATACACCGACCGCTATTCCGACATCGGCCAGGTCGATGTCGCCACCGGCTGGAAGCCGGTGCCGCCGGGCAGCGATCCGGATTTCCGCTGGCCCTCGCACATGTTCGAGCTGATCCTGGGCTTGAAAGAGACGGTGCGCCCGCATGGGGCTGCGTTCGAATATCGCTCGATCGAGACGGATGTGCTCGCCTTCATCATGGAACGGGTGACGGGCAAGCGGCTGGCGCAGCTGGTTTCCGAGGAACTCTGGCAAAAGCTCGGTGCCGACGAAAGCGCCTGCTTCACCGTCGACGGCGCCGGCTATGCGCTGGCCGATGGCGGCTTCAACGCGACGCTGCGCGACTACGCCCGCTTTGGCCAGCTGATCCTCGACAATGGCGGCGGCATCGTGCCGGCCGACTGGATCGAGGCGACGCGCACTGGCAAGCATGGTCCGGATTTCTCCGCCAGCCTGCCCGAGGGCAGCTATCGCAACCAGTTCTGGATCGAGGATCCCAACTCGCGCGCACTGATGTGCCGGGGCGTGTTTGGACAGTTGATCCATATCGACTGGAACACAGGAATGGTGGTGGTGAAGCTGTCGACCTACCCGGATTTCAGCAACATGGCCTATTCCGTGGCAACGCTGAAGGCCGTGCACGCCATCGCAGCGGCGCTTAGCTGAGCTTCAAGAACAATGGACTGATAGGAAACGCGATGGCAGGCAAGACCGCGTTCGAGACACGATACGGATTCGGCCGTAACGAGGTGCTGCTCGCCAACTGGCGCGTGGCCCCGTTCAACCGGTGGTCATTCCAGAACCTCGGCGAACTGGTGCCGACGGCACGCGTGGCAGCGGCGCCGGGCGTCATCGAGGCTCCTGTGCGGGACTTGGGCGGCTTGCTCGGGGAAAAGGTCACGGTCGCGAGCGCGCCGGAGACGGTGGCCGAGTTTCTCGTCCGCTCCAGCACCGACGCATTGACGGTGATGAAAGGCGGCAAGATCATTGGTGACTGGTTCGCGCCGCATATGGAGTTCGGCGCGCGTCACATCATCTTCTCGATCAGCAAGTCGGTGACCGCGATCATCGCCGGCATACTGGAAGACGAGGGGGTGTTCGACCCTGAAGCGCCGGTGACGCAATACATCCCCGAAGCCGCCGGCTCGGCCTATGGCGATGCAAGCGTGCGGAATGTGCTCGACATGAGCGTCAGCCTCGATTTCGAGGAGGCCTATCTCGATCCGGAAAGCGCCTTTGTCCGCTATCGCCGCGCGACGCTGTGGAACCCTGGCGGCGGCACCGAAAGCCTGCGCGAATTCATCCAGACCCTGCAGCGGCTTGCCGAGCCGCATGGCCAGACCTTCCGCTACCGTTCGCCGAATTCCGACCTGCTCGGCCTTCTCTTGGAACGCGCTTCAGGGCAGCGCTTCTGCGACTTGATGCGCGAAAAACTGTGGCTGCCGCTTGGGGCCGTCAGCGAGGCCTCCGTCGGTGTCGACATGGAAGGCACGGCACGTACCGCAGGCGGCATTTCGGTGACGCCGCGTGACCTGGCGCGCATCGGCGAGATGATGCGGCAAGGCGGCAAGGCCAATGGCCGCCGCATCGTGCCCGAGGCCTGGGTGCGCGACACCACCAGCACCGGCGGCAGCTCGGAAGCCTGGCAGCGCGGTGCCATGCTGCCGCTGTTCCCGAAAGGCCGTTACCGCAACAAATGGTATCAGACCGGTTTGGAAAATGGCGCCTATTGCGGCATCGGCATCCATGGCCAGTGGCTCTACGTCGATCCCAGGACCGAAGTGGTCATCGCCAAGATGTCGTCGCAGCCGGAGCCGGTCGACGATGCACTGGACCTCGAAATCGTTGCCTTTTTCGAAGTGCTGAGCCGCATGGTCTGACCAGCCCGGACAATCCAATCGCCCGCGCTTTCCTGTGGACCTCCGCCGCCGTTGAAAACGCGGTGGTTGGCGGACCTGATCTCTGCGCCTATGGTCGCCGCTCTTTTCGACGAGAGTGGGAACGACATGGCATCCGACATCAAGCGCATCGCAGCCATCATCGCAGCCGAAATCAAGGCGCGGCCCGAACAGGCGGCCGCGGCGATCGGACTGCTCGATGAGGGGGCGACGGTGCCGTTCGTGGCGCGCTACCGCAAGGAGGTGACCGGCGGGCTGGACGACACGCAGCTGCGCGACCTTGCCGAGCGTCTCGTCTATCTGCGCGAACTCGACGCCCGCCGCGACACCATCCTGGGTTCGATCCGCGAGCAAGGCAAGCTTACGCCAGACCTCGAAGCGAAGATCGGGGCGGTGGCCACAAAGGCGGAGCTCGAAGACATCTACCTACCCTACAAGCCGAAGCGCCGCACCAAGGCCGAGATCGCCAGGGAGCGCGGGCTGGGGCCGCTCGCCGAAGCCATTCTCAACGACCGCTCATTGGTGCCCGCGGAAGTCGCGCTCGCCTATGTCACCGAAGAGGTGGCCGATGCCAAGGCGGCGCTCGATGGCGCGCGCGACATCCTGTCGGAGCAGTTCTCCGAAAATGCCGATCTGGTCGGCAAGCTGCGCGGCTACATGAAGGAGCGCGCTTTCCTGCGCGCCAGGGTGGTCGACGGCAAGCAGGAGGCCGGCGCGAAATTCTCGGACTATTTCGACCATGTCGAGCGTTGGTCCACGGCGCCAAGCCACCGCGCGCTGGCCATGCTGCGCGGCCGCAAGGAAGAGGTGCTGTCGCTCGATATCGAGGTCGACGCCGACGATGCCTCACCGGTGAAGCCGGTCGAGCGGATGATCGCCAATGCCTACGCCATCGGCGCCAGCCTACCGGGCGACCGCTGGCTCATGGAGGTCGCCGGCTGGACCTGGCGGATAAAACTGTCGTTGCACCTGACGCTCGATCTGATGCGCGACCTGCGCGAGCGGGCCGAGGAAGAGGCGATCCATGTCTTTGCCCGCAACCTGAAGGATTTGCTGCTGGCGGCTCCCGCCGGCTCGCGGCCGACGATGGGGCTCGATCCCGGCATCCGCACCGGCGTCAAGGTTGCGGTGGTCGACGGCACCGGCAAGCTGCTGGCGACGACGACGGTCTATCCGTTCCCGCCGCGGAACGATGTGCGTGGTACGCAGGCCGAGCTTGCCGCGCTGATCCGCCAGCACAAGGTCGAGCTGATCTCGATCGGCAACGGCACCGGCAGCCGCGAAACGGAGAAGCTGGTGGCGGACATGCTGTCGGACATGCCAGCGGGGCCAGGCCCGAAGCCGCTCAAGGTTATCGTCAGCGAGGCGGGTGCCTCGGTCTATTCGGCCTCAGCGACGGCGGCGGCCGAATTTCCCGGCCTCGACGTGTCGCTGCGCGGCGCGGTGTCGATCGCGCGGCGCCTGCAGGATCCGCTGGCTGAGCTGGTCAAGATCGAGCCGAAATCCATCGGTGTCGGCCAGTATCAGCACGATGTCGACCAGTACCGGCTCGGCCGCTCGCTGGAGGCTGTCGTCGAGGACGCCGTCAACGCGGTCGGCGTCGACCTCAACACCGCCTCGGCACCGTTGCTGGCGCGCGTTTCGGGCCTCGGCGCGTCGCTTGCCGAGGCGATCGTCGCGCATCGCGATGCGACCGGCCCGTTCGCCAGCCGCAAGGACCTGCTGAAGGTGGCGCGGCTTGGGCCGCGCGCGTTCGAACAGTCCGCCGGCTTCCTGCGCATTGCCAATGGCAGCGAGCCGCTCGATGCCTCGTCGGTGCATCCGGAAGCCTATGGTGTGGCCAAGAAGATCGTCGCCGCCTGCGGCCGCGATGTGCGTTCGCTGATGGGCGACAGCGCCGCGCTGAAGGCGCTCGACCCGCGCGTCTTCGTCGACGAGCGTTTCGGCCTGCCGACGGTGCGCGATATTCTTGCCGAGCTGGAAAAGCCCGGCCGCGACCCGCGCCCCGGCTTCAAGACGGCTACCTTCGCCGATGGCATCGACGACATCAAGGATTTGAAGCCCGGCATGCTGCTGGAAGGCACTGTCACGAATGTCGCAGCGTTCGGCGCCTTCGTCGATATCGGCGTCCACCAGGACGGGCTGGTGCATGTCTCGCAACTGGCTGACCGTTTCATCAAGGACGCGCATGAGGTGGTCAAGGCGGGCGACGTGGTGAAGGTGCGCGTCGTCGATGTCGACATCAAGCGCAAGCGCATCGCGCTCTCCATGCGTAGGGATGCCGGCGAGGGCGGCGCGCCGAGGAGCGGGCCGCGCGACAATGGCGGCGGCAGGCCGGCGCCACGCTCGCCGGCGCCGCAGCGCCAGCCCGAGCGGCCGGCACAGCAAGGTGCGTTCGGCGCCGCGCTGGCGGACGCGCTGAAGCGGAAATAGCTACCACGCCAGAACAGCCGGCTCCTTCTCGAGCTGGCCCAGCAACCAGTCTCGAAAGCTGGCAACCGGTGGATAGCCGCGCTTGTCGTGGGGAATGACGAGGTAATAGGCGCTGCGGCTTTGCATCGGCTGGCCGGGCGCGGGCACAAGCTGGCCGCGCTGTAATTCGCCAGCGATGAGGAGCAGCGGCAACAGCGCCACGCCGAGCCCCGCCATGCAGGCCTGGGCGGCGGTGCCGAACTGCTCGAACTGCATGCCCGGCCCGGTCGGCGCGCTCAGTCCCTGATGCTCGAACCATTCCGTCCAGGCGCCGGGGCGCGTCGTCATGTGCAGCAGCGGCAAACGACCGATGTCGGACGGCGTGGCGATGGCGCGGCCGGCGAGGAACTCGGGCGACACCACCGGTGCCACCGTCTCACGCACCAGCAGTGTCGAATCGGCGTCCGGCCAGTCCGGCAGGCCGTAGTGGATGGCTGCATCCAACCTCTCCCTGGCGAAGTCGAACCGGCCGACGCGCGTGACGAAGTTGATGGTGATGTCGGGATTGCTTTCGACGAAATTGGGGATCATCGGCATCAGCCAGCGCGTGCCGAAGGTCGGCAATATGGCCAGGTTCAGGATGCCGCTATGCCGATTGCTCATCAATCCAAGCGCTGCGTCGCGCAATTGGCCAAGCGCCGAACGTACCGCCTCGGCGTAGATTTCGCCTGCCGTCGACAGGCGGACGTTGCGGCTGTCGCGCTCGAACAATCGGCGGCCGAACTGATCTTCCAGCAAGCTGATCTGCCGGCTGACGGCACCTTGGGTTAGATCCAGTTCCTGGGCGGCGGCGGTGAAACTGCCAAGCCGGGCCACCGCCTCGAAGGCGGCAAGGGCGCTGATGTTGGGCAGAAGGCGACGCTGGACACTCATGATCCATTCCTACCGCTCATTGATCGGTGAAGCAATTTCGTTTGATTTTTTCAGGCCACGGGCCGATAAGCCGGGCTTCACCCTTCTGAGGATCAAGCCATGGCCGCCGACAAGAATGCATTCGTCTGGGAAGATCCGTTCCTGATCGAGGGGCAGCTTTCGGAAGACGAACGCATGGTGCGCGACGGCGCGGCGGCCTTTGCCGCCGACAAGCTCGCGCCGCGCATCGAGGAGGCGTATCTCAACGAGACTTTCGACACGGCGATCTTCCGCGAGATGGGCGAGGCTGGCCTGCTCGGCATCAATATCCCGGAGGAGTTCGGTGGCCTCGGCGCCAACTATGTGACCTACGGGCTGGTGGCGCGGGAAGTCGAACGCGTCGATTCCGGCTATCGCTCGATGATGTCGGTGCAGTCATCGCTGGTGATGTATCCAATCTACGCCTATGGCTCGGATGAACAACGCAAGAAGTACCTGCCGAAGCTCGCCAGCGGCGAATGGATCGGCTGCTTCGGTCTGACCGAGCCGGATGCCGGCTCCGACCCCGGCGGCATGAAGACGCGCGCGGAAAAGACCGCCAGCGGCTACAAGCTGACCGGCTCCAAGATGTGGATTTCCAATGCGCCGGTCGCCGATGTGTTCGTCGTCTGGGCGAAGTTGAAGGGCGAGAACGGCAAGGACGAGATTCGCGGTTTCGTGCTGGAAAGAGGCATGAAGGGGCTGTCGGCGCCGAAGATCGGCGGCAAGCTGTCACTGCGGGCGTCGATCACCGGTGAAGTGGTGATGGAAGGCGTCGAGGTCGGCGAGGAAGCACTGCTGCCCAACGCCAAGGGGCTCGGCGGACCGTTCGGTTGCCTCAACCGGGCCCGTTACGGCATCTCATGGGGCTCGATGGGCGCGGCGGAAGATTGCTGGCATCGCGCTCGCCAGTATGGGCTGGACCGCAAGCAGTTCGGCAAGCCGCTGGCCGGCACGCAACTCTACCAGAAGAAGCTCGCCGATATGCAGACCGAGATCGCTTTGGGGCTGCAGGCTTCGTTGCGCGTCGGGCGTCTGCTTGACGAAGGCAAAATGGCGCCGGAAATGATCTCGATCGTCAAGCGCAACAATTGCGGCAAGGCGCTCGACATCGCCCGCCAGGCTCGCGACATGCATGGCGGCAACGGCATCCAGATCGGCTACCATGTCATGCGCCACGCGCAGAATTTGGAGACCGTCAACACCTATGAGGGCACGCATGACGTGCACGCACTGATCCTGGGACGGGCGCAGACGGGGATACAGGCGTTCTTCTAAGGGTTTGATAGCCGTTTAATTTAGGTGCACCGCAACATCCGCTTGGAGAATGGCGGCCGGATGTGTCAGGGTTCAGCGAAATCGTTTGAAACGCTGAATTCCGGGGCCCCATGGCAATTCTGGCAGCCGTCTACCACCTGACCCACTACAAATACGACCGGCCGGTGGTTCTGGGTCCCCAGGTGATCAGGCTTCAGCCGGCACCGCATTCCCGCACCAAGGTGTTGAGCCATTCGCTCAAGGTCGAGCCGGCGAACCACTTCGTCAATCTGCAGCAAGACCCCTACGGCAACTTCCTCGCCCGTTTTGTCTTTCCCGAGCCGGTGACGGAGCTGAAGATCGAGGTCGATCTCGTCGCCGACATGACGGTCTATAATCCGTTCGACTTCTTCGTCGAACCGTCGGCGGAGGCGTTCCCGTTCGATTATCCCGAGGAAATCAGGGATGATCTGGCCATCTACCGGGCACCGGAGCCGGCGGGGCCGCTTCTCTCGGCTTTCCTGGAAACCGTCGACCGCAGCGCGCCGAACACGGTCAATTTCCTCGTCGACCTCAATGCGCGTCTGCAGCGCGAGATCGCCTATATCGTGCGCATGGAGACCGGCGTCTTTTCACCCGAGGAAACGCTGGCGGCGGCCAAGGGCTCCTGCCGGGATTCGAGTTGGCTTCTGGTACAGATCCTGCGCAATCTCGGCGTCGCCGCGCGTTTCGTCTCGGGCTATCTGATCCAGCTCAAGCCCGACCTTGTCGCGCTGGATGGGCCGGCTGGCACATCAGTCGATTTCACCGACCTGCATGCCTGGTGCGAGGTCTATCTTCCCGGTGCCGGCTGGATCGGTTTCGACCCGACTTGCGGCCTGCTCACCGGCGAGAGCCATGTGCCGCTGGCCGCCACGCCGCATTTCCGCAATGCGGCACCCATTTCGGGCATGGCGAGCTTTGCCAATGTCGAGTTCGGCTTCGAGATGCGGGTCGATCGCATCGCCGAGCATCCGCGCATCACCAAGCCGTTCTCGGATGAAAGCTGGCAGGCGCTCGACGCGCTCGGCAACAAGGTCGATGCCGCGCTCGCGGCCGGGGATGTGCGGCTGACCATGGGCGGCGAACCGACCTTCGTGTCGATCGACGATTTCGAGGCCGCCGAGTGGAACACCGCCGCCGTCGGGCCGAGCAAGCGTGAAAAGGCCGACGCCCTGATCCGCCGCCTGCGCGAGCGCTTCGCGCCCGGCGGCTTTCTGCATTACGGCCAGGGCAAATGGTATCCCGGTGAAAGCCTGCCGCGCTGGACCTTCTCGCTCTTTTGGCGCGCCGACGGCGAGCCGGTCTGGAGCGATCCGTCGCTGATCGCGCCGGAAAAAAGCTCGGCTGATGTCGGGCCGAAACAGGCCGAAAGCCTGCTGACGGCGATCGCCGGCGAGCTCGGCATCGATACGTCCATGGTCAGTGAAGCCTATGAGGATCCAGCCGAATGGCTGCTCAAGGAAGGCAAGCTGCCCGAGAATGTCGACCCGTCCAACTCCAAGCTGGAAGATCCGGAGGAACGCAGCCGCATGGCGCGCGTCTTCGAGCGTGGGCTGACCAAGCCGTCAGGCTATGTGCTGCCGGTGCAGCGCTGGAACAGCCAGGCGTCCGATCCGCGCTGGCGTTCGGAGAGGTGGACGACGCGGCGCGGCCGGCTGTTCCTGGTGCCGGGCGATTCCCCGGTCGGCTATCGTCTGCCGCTGGGCACGCTTCCTCATGTGCCGCCGGCGCAGTTCCCCTACATCGTGCCTGTCGATCCGTCGCTGCCGCGCGGCCCGCTGCCCGTGCGGGAAGCAATCTTGCCTGCGGCCGCTCCGGCCGAACTGGAAGGTGCCGACGAAATGGCCCGCCGCCAGCAGGCGGTGTCGTTCACGGCGGCGACCGGCCAGCAGGAGCGGGTCGAGCAGGAGATCACCGAGATCGGCGGCGCCGTGCGCACTGCACTTTCGGTCGAACCGCGTGACGGCAGGCTGTGCGTTTTCATGCCGCCGGTCGAGGCGCTGGAAGACTATCTCGAACTCGTCGCCGCTGCCGAGAACGCGGCAAAGGCGATTGGCCTTCCCGTGCATATCGAGGGCTACGGCCCGCCGCAGGATCCGCGCCTCAATGTCATCCGCGTCGCGCCCGACCCCGGCGTCATCGAGGTCAACATCCATCCCGCCTCGAATTGGCAGGATTGCGTGGCGACGACGACGGCGATCTATGACGAGGCGCGGCAGACGCGGCTTGGCGCCGACAAGTTCATGATCGATGGCCGCCACACCGGTACCGGCGGCGGCAACCATGTCGTGGTCGGTGGCGCCACGCCCAATGACAGTCCGTTCCTGCGCCGGCCCGACCTGCTGAAGAGCCTGGTGCTACAATGGCAACGGCGTCCCTCATTGTCCTATCTGTTCTCCGGGCTGTTCATCGGCCCGACCAGCCAGGCGCCGCGCTTCGACGAGGCGCGACACGATTCACTCTATGAGCTCGAGATCGCGATGGCGCAGGTGCCGCATCCCGACCAGGGGGCCGCACCCTTGCCATGGCTGGTCGACCGCCTGTTCCGCAATCTGTTGACCGATGTCACCGGCAATACGCATCGCTCGGAAATCTGCATCGACAAGCTATTCTCGCCCGATGGACCGACCGGTCGGCTTGGCCTTGTCGAATTCCGTGGATTCGAGATGCCACCCAATGCGCGCATGTCTCTGGCGCAGCAATTGCTTGTGCGGGCCATCATCGCACGCGCCTGGAAGAACCCGCTCGACGGACGCTTCGTGCGCTGGGGCACTTCGCTGCATGACCGCTTCATGCTGCCGCACTATGTCTGGGCGGACTTTCTCGATGTGCTCGACGACCTCAAGCTCAATGGTTTCGAGTTCCGGCCCGAATGGTTCGACGCCCAGCTCGAATTCCGCTTTCCTTTCTGCGGCGAAGTCCAGCATGCGGGCATCAAGCTGGAGCTCAGGCAAGCGCTGGAGCCATGGCATGTCATGGGCGAGCAGGGCGCGATCGGCGGCACGGTGCGTTTCGTCGATTCCTCGGTCGAACGGCTGCAGGTCAAGACCGAAGGTCTCAATCCGGAGCGCCATGCGATCGTCTGCAACGGCCGCATCGTGCCGATGAGGGCTACCGACAACCGCGAGGTCGCGGTAGCGGGCGTGCGCTTCAAGGCCTGGCAGCCGGCTTCAGGCCTGCATCCGGCACTGCCGGTCAACACGCCGCTGGTGTTCGACATCTACGACCGCTGGTCGAGCAGGGCGGTCGGCGGCTGCGTCTACCATGTCGCCCATCCCGGCGGGCGCAACTACGACACCTTCCCGGTCAACGGCAACGAGGCCGAGGCACGGCGGCTCGCCCGCTTCGAACCGCGCGGCCATACCCCGTCCGGCTATGTGTTGCGTGAAGAACAGCCGGGGGAAGATTTCCCGATGACCCTTGACCTCAGGCGTCCACCAAGACTGTGATCTGACCATATGGCAAAGGGGAATCACAAAAGGGTACGCGGCAAGCCGCAGGCCCATAGCCTGCTGGAGCACTACCAGCCGATTGACGGCGTCGTCGACGAGATGGTCGACGCGTCGGGCAATCCCCGCCCGGTCTGGAAGGATTTTGTCGAAGCGCTGGACGAACTCGGGGCCGAAAAGCTCGGCCAGCGCTTCGCCCGCGCCGACCAGTATCTGCGCGATGCGGGTGTTTACTACCGCGTCTATGACAAGGCGGGCGCCAACGAGCGCGAATGGCCGCTGGCGCATATTCCCGTGCTCATCGAGGACGGCGAGTGGCAGGCGATCAGCGCCGGCCTGGTGCAGCGCGCCGACCTGCTCGAGGAAATTGTCGCCGATATCCATGGACAGAACCGACTGGTCGAAAAAGGCATCCTGCCGGCAGGGCTGATCGCGGCGAGCCCTGAATATTTGCGGCCCGTGGTCGGCACCAGGCCGGCCGGAGGGCATTTCCTGCACTTCTGCGCCTTCGAGCTCGGCCGCGGGCCCGATGGCCGCTGGTGGGTGCTTGGCGACCGCACCCAGGCGCCTTCGGGCGCCGGCTTCGCGCTGGAGAATCGTGTCGCCACCACGCGCGCTTTGTCCGACATCTATGGCGAGATGCATGTGCACCGGCTCGCCGGCTTCTTCCGTCGCTTCCGCGATGCGCTGATCGGAATGGCAAAGGAGAGCGACGGCCGCGTCGCCATCCTGACGCCGGGGCCGCTCAACGAAACCTACTATGAACACGCCTATATCGCCCGCTACCTCGGCATCATGCTGCTCGAAGGCGAGGATCTGACTGTTTCCGGCGGCAGGCTCATGGTGCGCACCGTGTCGGGCCTGATGCCGATCAGCGTGCTGTGGCGGCGGCTCGACGCCGCCTTCGCCGATCCTCTCGAGCTGCGTCCGGATTCGCAGATCGGCACGCCGGGCCTGGTCGAAGCGACCCGGCAAGGTACGGTATCCACCGTCAATGCGCTGGGATCGGGCCTGATGGAGACGCGTGCGCTGCTTGCCTTCCTGCCCAAGATCGCGCGCGAATTGTGGGGCGAGGAGCTGCTTTTGCCCAGTGTGGCGACATGGTGGTGCGGGCAGGCGACGGAGCGCGCCCATGTCCTCGCCAATATCGACCGCATGGTGGTCGGCCCGGCGCTGTCGACAAGACTTGCCTTCGAGGATGACGGACAGACAAAGCTCGGCTCGGCGCTGTCGGTCGGGGAACGGGCGGAACTGGTGGCGCGCATCGAACGCGATGGCGAGGCCTTCGTCGGCCAGGAAGCGGTGACACTTTCGACGACACCCGTCTATGTCGGCGGCTGGCTGGAACCCCGGCCGGCGAGCTTGCGCGTCTATCTGGCGCGCACGCCCGAGGGATGGACGGTGATGCCCGGCGGTTTCGCCCGCGTCGGCCTGTCGCTCGACCCGACGGCGATCGCCATGCAGCGCGGCGGCCAGGCGGCTGATGTCTGGGTGGTCAGCGACAGACCGGTCGAGCGCGAGACGCTGCTGCCGCAGGAGGGCGACAGCTTCAACCGCACCAGGCCGGGTAGCCTGCCCAGCCGCGCGGCGGAAAACCTGACCTGGCTCGGCCGCTACATCGAACGCTCGGAAGACACCGTGCGCATCCTGCGCGCCTATCATGTGCGGCTCGCCGAAACATCCGATCCCGACATGCCTCTGCTGGCAGATGTCAGGGACTATCTCGAACCGTTCGGCATCGATGTCGAAACGGCGATCCCACCAGGGCTGATCGGCATGCTCGACAGCGCCGTCTACAGCGCCGGCCAGATCCGCGATCGTTTCTCGCCGGATGGCTGGCTGGCGCTCAAGGATTTGTCGAAGACGATCCATCGGTTCGCCACCACCGTGGCGCCCGGCGACGACGCGACGCGGGCCATGACCGTCATTCTGCGCAAGCTTGCCGGATTCTCCGGCCTGCTGCACGAGAACATGTACCGTTTCGCCGGCTGGCGCTTCCTCGAGATCGGCCGGCGGCTGGAGCGTGGCATCCAGATCGCCGGCACGCTGGCCCGACTGACAGGCAGCAAGGCGCCGGATGGCGCGCTGGACATGATGCTGGAGATCGGCGACAGCGTCATGACCCATCGCCGGCAATATCCGGTGCAGGCCGGCCGGCGCACGGTGGTCGATCTCCTGGCGCTCGATCCGCTCAATCCACGCTCCATCCTGTTCCAGCTGGAAAGGCTGAAGACCGAGGTAGGGCTGCTGCCGGCGACCGGCGGCGAGGGGCACATGTCGGCGGCGGCCAAGGAGATCCTGCAGCTCAATACCGCCATCGCCATCAAGGAGCCGGCTGACATGACGACGAAGGCGCTGAACGAACTCGCCAGCGAAATCGGCGGCCTCTACAACAGCCTCGCCAAAGCCTATTTCGGCTAGAAAGCAATGGCCATGCTGTACGACATCCGGCTTCTGCTCCATTACGACTACGCCGCCGCTGCCGGCGGCGGCCGGCATCAGGTGCGGGTGCTGCCGCCGACCATTGGCGGCGTGCAGCGCGTCATCGCCGCTTCGCTGTCCTTTGAACCGGCACCCAATGAACGATCCGACTTTACCGATTTTTTCCGCAACAACGTTACCTCGATCGCGTTTCGCGACGCGCATGAAGCGCTCGACATAAGGATGAGCGCGCGCGTTTCGGTGTCGCGGCCCGAGCCTGGGCTCGACGTGTCGCCGGATATCGGCCGACTGAGGCGGGAGCTGGCGGCCGTGCGGTCGCTGGCCCCGGCGTCGCCGCATCACTTCCTGGTGGCAAGCGGCCACGCCGGCATGGATGCAGCGATCACCACCTATGCGCAAGACAGCATCGGTGGCTCGACCGCCGGCACGGCTATGAGCCTCTGCCAGCGCATCCACCATGATTTCACCTATGATGGCGAAGCGACCACGGTGCGGACCCTGGCCAGCGATGCCTTTCGGCTGAAGCGGGGCGTCTGCCAGGATTTCTCGCACATCATGATCGCCGGGCTGCGCGGACTCGGCATTCCGGCCGGCTATGTCAGCGGTTTCCTGCGAACCATTCCGCCCAAGGGCAAGCCGCGGCTGGAAGGTGCGGATGCCATGCATGCCTGGGTCAAGGTCTGGTGCGGGCGTGATGCCGGCTGGCAGGAGTTCGATCCGACCAACGGCATGCGGGCTTCCAACGACCATATCACCGTCGGTTACGGGCGCGACTATTCGGATGTGGCGCCCATCGTCGGTGTGCTGAAGACGACCGGCGGACAGGTCGGAGAACAGGCTGTCGACGTCATCCCGGTGATGCTCGAAAAGGTGTAAAAAGGGCGCGCCGCCGGCTGTCCTTTCCGCCGACACAGATGCAGCGCATTGCCTCGCCGACGCCACTGGATCCTGCTTTCCAGACGGGGTGTGGAACCAGCAGTCAGCCCGCAGCTTATCTACGGACATTTTGCGTGGAGCCGTCATGCTGCAGAGAACCGGATCGTCGCGTAGCCGATTGGCTGGCGGTGATAGCGTACCCAAGAATCGACCACAGATTTCCGCCCGGGGTACCGCGCTCACCTATGTCAGCGATGCCGAGCCCGGCATCCGCCGGCTGAAGGCTGGCAAGGGATTTGCCTACAAGGGACCGCACGGGAGAGCGGTCTCCGATGCCGACAGGGCGCGCATCGCGGCCATCGTCATTCCGCCGGCCTGGACCGATGTCTGGATTTCGCCCGATCCGGATGGGCATATCCAGGCGACCGGGAGGGATCAGCGGGGGCGCAAGCAGTATCGCTATCACCCGCAATGGGCCGAGGAGCGCGACGGTGTCAAATATTCCAGCCTCGTCGCTTTCGCCGAAAGCCTGCCGGACCTTCGGCGCAGAATCGACAGCGACTTGCGCCGTCACGGCCTGCCGCTCGAACGCGTCGTCGCAGCGGTGGTCTGGCTGCTCGACAACACGATGATCCGCGTCGGCAACGCGGCCTATGCACGCGATAACAAGAGCTTCGGCCTGACGACGTTGCGCGATCGGCATGTCGACATCAAGGGGTCGAGCCTGCGCTTCGCCTTCAAGGGAAAGTCCGGCAAGGAATGGAGATTGAAGCTGGTGGACCGCCGCATCGCCGGGATCGTTCGGGGCGCGCAGGACCTGCCGGGCCAGAAACTGTTCCAGTATCTCGACGAGAGGGACGACAGACGCCCGGTCCGCTCCGACGACGTCAACCGCTACATCCGGGACGCCGCCGGCGACGCGTTCAGTTCGAAGCATTTCCGCACATGGGGCGGCACCATCCATGCCGCGTCGCTGTTTGCACAGACGGAACTGCCTGAAAGCCAGGCACAGCGAAAGCGGGTGATGAACAACATCATCGACAAAGTGGCCGAACGGCTGGGCAATACGCGCGCGGTCTGCCGCAAATGCTATATCCACCCGCAGGTCTTCGAGGCCTGGAGCGAAGGACGGCTGCTTGCCGAAATGGCGGAAGCCAACAAGCGCAAGCGATCCATAGACGGTCTCGACGAAGAGGAAGCGCTCGTGCTGAGATGGCTGAAGACGCAGGAGAGTCGATCGGCGGCAATCAGCGGCCGCTGAATCCGCGGCGTCTCGTTTTTTTTGTCGACGCCATGTCGGGATCGGCCCTACTGTTTCGTCCTTTGCTACAGAAAGGACCATCCATGCTCTATGCCATCCTCTGCTACGCCTCCGAAGATGTCGTCTGCTCCTGGAGCAAGGAACAGGACGACAAGGTCATGGCCGACCTGCTCGGTGTCCAGGAGAAGTATGCCAACGCCGGGCGGCTTGGGCCCGTGGCGCGGCTTTTGCCGACGACTGCGGCAACGACGCTGCGGAAAGTGAAAGGCGAATCGCTGGTCATCGACGGGCCGTTCGCCGAAACCAAGGAACAGTTCCTCGGCTTCTATACGCTCGATTGCGCTGACCTCGACGAGGCCGTCGAATTCGCCCGCGAGCTTTCCGAGGTCAACCCGAGCGGCGGTTCCTATGAGATCCGGCCGGTATCGGTGTTCCATCCAACCAGGGTTTCAGCATGACCGAATTCGCCTGGATAAGCTCCGCGATCAGCGCTGCCCGCCCACAAGCGATGGGCGCACTGCTGCGCTATTTCCGCGATCTCGATACCGCGGAGGAAGCTTTCCAGGACGCTTGTCTCAAGGCGCTGAAGAACTGGCCGCAGAACGGGCCGCCACGCGATCCGGCGGCCTGGCTGATCTTCGTCGGCCGCAACAGCGGCATCGACGCGGTGCGCAAGCGTGCCAAGCAGGCGCCGTTGCCGGAGGAAGACCAGATATCCGATCTGGAAGACGCCGAGAGCGATATCGCGGAGCGGCTGGACGGCGCGCATTACCGCGACGACATCCTGCGGCTGCTGTTCATCTGCTGTCACCCTGATCTGCCCGCAACACAGCAGATCGCAGTGGCGCTGCGCGTCGTCTCCGGCCTCACCGTCAAGCAGATCGCGCGCGCCTTCCTGGTCGGCGAGAGTGCGATGGAGCAGCGCATCACCCGCGCCAAGGCGCGCATCGCGGACGCCGGCGTGCCGTTCGAGACGCCGGACGCGGTCGAGCGCTCCGAGCGGCTCGCGGCGGTCGCGTCCATGGTCTACCTGATCTTCAACGAGGGCTATTCGACCAACAGCGGCGAGGCGCCGGCCCGCGCGCCGCTGTGCGAGGAGGCGATCCGGCTCGCCCGGCTGCTGCTCAGATTGTTCCAGACCGAGCCGGAGATCATGGGGCTGACGGCCCTGCTTCTGCTGCAGCACGCACGCGCACCGGCTCGTTTCGATGCCGATGGCGAGATCGTGCTGCTCGAGGACCAGGATCGAAGCCTGTGGAGCCGCAAGATGATCGACGAAGGGCTGGCGCTGGTCGACAAGGCCCTGCGCCACCGCAAGCCCGGCCCTTACCAGGTGCAGGCGGCGATCGCGGCGCTCCACGCGCGGGCCGAGAAGGCCGAGGACACGGATTGGGTGGAGATCGACCTTCTCTACGGCCTGCTCGAACAGATGCAGCCGTCGCCGGTCATCACGCTCAACCGTGCGGTCGCGGTGGCCAAGGTGCGCGGACCGGAAGCGGCGCTGGCGATGATCGAGCCGCTCGAACAGAGACTATCCGGCTATTTCCATTTCTTCGGCCTCAAGGGCGGGCTCTTGATGCAACTCGACCGGGGCGAGGAGGCACGCATTGCCTTCGACCGCGCCATTGCGCTCGCCAACACGGCGGCGGAAGCAGCCCATATCCGCATGCATATCGACCGTCTGATCAAGGACGGCGCCGTGCGCGCGCCGGCGAAAAAGGCAAACTGAGCCAGTTCTGCTCCAAGGGTCGTCTGGCTCAATCGTGCAGCCTGGGCTTGGACCATGCCGGGGTGGCGATTTTCCCCTGAAACAGGTAATGGCACGCCATGATAGCCCCTTCCAGCCGCAACGGCGCGGGAAGGCATGGCGCAAGACGTTGACCCACGCCACACGAGCGGCGGGATCTGAAAGGGACAAAAATGACGATAGCGAAGGAAACGGCCGAGCTTCTGGCGAAACTGGGCGTGGCCAAGGAGGCGCTTGTCGGCGGCGACCTGATCGTGCGCAGCCCGGTGACGGGTGAGCAGATCGCGGCGCTGAAGACGATCTCGCCGGCCGACGCGGCAAAGACTATTGATGACGCCCACCAGGCATTCCAGTCCTGGCGGCTGGTGCCGGGTCCCAAGCGTGGCGAACTGGTTCGGCTGCTGGGCGAAGAACTGCGCGCGCACAAGACCGAGCTGGGCCGGCTGGTGTCGATCGAGGTTGGCAAGATCCCCTCCGAAGGGCTCGGTGAAGTGCAGGAAATGATCGACATCTGCGATTTCGCCGTCGGTCTGTCCCGGCAATTGTACGGTCTGACCATCGCCACCGAGCGTCCCGGCCACCGTATGATGGAAACTTGGCATCCGCTCGGCGTCGTCGGTGTCATCTCGGCTTTCAACTTCCCGGTCGCCGTGTGGTCGTGGAACGCAGCGCTCGCACTGGTCTGCGGCGATGCCGTGGTATGGAAACCTTCCGAGAAGACGCCGCTGACGGCGCTTGCCTGCGAAGCGATCTTCAAGCGTGCGGTCAAGCGTTTCGGCGCGGACGCACCGCAAGGCCTGGCGCCGGTGCTGATCGGCGACCGCGCCGTCGGCGAGATCCTGGTCGATCATCCGAAGGTGCCGCTGGTTTCGGCCACCGGCTCGACCCGCATGGGCCGGGATGTCGGTCCGCGCCTGGCCAAGCGTTTTGCACGAGCGGTGCTGGAACTGGGCGGCAACAATGCCGGCATCGTGTGCCCGACGGCCGATCTCGACATGGCGCTGCGCGCCATCGCCTTCGGGGCCATGGGCACGGCTGGCCAGCGCTGTACGACGCTGCGCCGCCTGTTCATCCATGACAGCGTCTACGACGCCTTGGTGCCGCGGCTGAAGAAGGCCTATCAGAGCGTTTCGGTCGGCAATCCGCTGCAGACCTCGTCGCTGGTCGGGCCGTTGATCGACAAGGCAGCGTTCGATGCCATGCAGAAGGCCCTGAGCGAAGCGACCGCCCATGGCGGCAAGGTGACCGGCGGGACACGGGTCGAGAATGGCCATCCGGATGCCTATTATGTCCATCCGGCGCTGGTCGAAATGCCAAAGCAGGTTTCGCCAGTAACGGAAGAAACCTTCGCGCCGATCCTCTATGTGATGAAGTATTCGGATTTCGACGCCGTGCTTGACGAGCACAATGCGGTCGGCGCCGGCCTGTCGTCATCGATCTTCACCCGCGACCTGCAGGAATCCGAGCGCTTCCTCGGTGTCGATGGTTCGGATTGCGGCATCGCCAATGTCAATATCGGCACCTCAGGGGCCGAGATCGGCGGCGCCTTCGGCGGCGAGAAAGAAACCGGTGGCGGCCGCGAGAGCGGCTCCGATGCATGGAAGGCCTATATGCGCCGCGCCACCAACACGGTGAACTATTCCAAGGCGCTGCCGCTCGCCCAAGGCGTCTCGTTCGACATCGATTGAGAACGCCGCCCGCGATCGGTGTCGATCAAGCTCGGCGAGCATCAATCGACACAGGTGGAGGGTGTACACGCAGCAGTAACGCTGGACAGGCTCTGACGTCTGTCCAGCGCCGGCTTTTCGTGACTGGGCGCTGGCCGAGCCAACCGACGCTGCCGAGGTCCTCGGCGTCGCGCAGCCACGCAAACGCGGAACCGGTCAATCCACCTGTTCTGGTACAATTCCGGACGAAACGCTTCACACTTTTCCTGGAATGACTCTCATGCGCGGCGCTGCTCAGCCGTCGCCCTGCGACGGTGGAAAACAGGCCTTGAAGGCGGTGTCGACGACGGCCAGCTTGGCGGCCTGGACGGTCATGTATTCCTCGTAGAATCCGTTCGACACCCACATCACCGAATGGCCGCGCTGACCAAGCCAGCCAACGCTGCCGAGTTCCTCCGCCGTGCGCAGTTTGCGGCCGAGATGGGTCCGCGACAGCTTGAGCCATTTGGCGAAGTCACCGATCGAAACCACGCCGGTCGGAATCCGCTCCAGGCCGGCGTGGTCGGGGTCGATGCCCGACATCAGCCAGTCCATGACGATGCCGCCATTGTTGAGCCAGATGAACAGGGAGAAGGTCTGGTTGGGTTCGCGCACCGGCTTGGACGCAAGCAGGCCGTCAGCCACCAGCGGCTGCAGCGTGGCAAGCATCTCGGGCCGCTCCAGGAATCTGGCCAGCCGGTCGCCGCCGTCGATGTGGTCGAGCGTGCGCAGATGGGCTGTTACCCAGCCGGTGAATCGCTCGATGGTGGCCGCTGTCGGCTGCAGGGGATGCGTGCGGCCGTCGCCGCCCGCCACATACTCGGCGATGTTGTAGTGCAGCATCTCCTTGATGAAGGCGTCCGCCGTGTTGCGGCTGGCCACCGCGTTCTTGTGCACGACCTCGATGAAACGCGATACGGTCAGCTCCTTGCGGCGGTCATTCGGGTCTCGCCTGAAGTGCATGGCAAGGCCAACATGACCCAAAAGCCAGCGCTGCTGTGTGGCAAAGATGGAAGCCAGGCGCGGGCTTTCCTCATAGATGCGGATCAGGGACTGCGACTGTTCCTGAACGTAGCGGTGCAAGGCCGGATGGCCGGCTATGTCTTCCAGATTCAGCGCTGATCTCCCGATGCTTTGAATCAACTCGGATGGCGAGGTTGCGTTCTCCATTTTTCAGTCTTCAACACGCCTGTCCAGACGTACCAATTGCGGAGGACAGCGCCAGCCGAGCCACAGATCTACGGCGACGATTTCATGGCGCATTTCGCCAACTGCTTGCTATGGCTTGGAAAACACCTCCCAACTGGTCAGCCGAACGGTGGGATCCGGCCACGCGAGCGGCGTCACGCGACGGTCGCCCGCAGGGGCATTTCCGGTTGCTGGTCCCTGGCGGCGTCTTTCACCCCATCACCCGCGAAGTCGATCCTGCTGGAAAGGTTCGATCCCAACTTCCGGCCGGAGTTCAGCCCGGCCTGGCGGGTCGCCTTCACTCGGCGGCCTGAACCTGGTTGGCCGCGATGATCGCGCGGATCTCGGACCGGCAGGAGCCGCAATTGGTGCCTGCCTTCAGCGCGGCGCCGATGGCGTCCACGGTGGTGCAGCCAGCGGCCACGGCAGCCGTGATCTGGTTGACCCCGACGTTGAAACAGGAACAGACGGTCGCGCCGGCATCGGGCCGTCCGGCACCGGCGCGACCGGCAACGATCCGGAAGCGCTGACGCTGGCTGGCGTGGACCTCGCCGAGCTGCTCGGCCGCCCAGCCGCGCGACACCGCGACCGGACCTGGCGCGATGAACAAGGCACCCGTCAGATGCTCGCCATCGAAGGCGGCGATGCGGTGTTGGCCGGCCTCGCGGTCGTGATAGGCGAGAACTTCGGCATCCGCGGTATCGAAGAGCGAACCGGCGAAGGCCGTCCAGTCGACATCGTCATTGGCAAAGGCAAGCTCGACCCGCCAGCCGCCCCGGCATCTGGCTACCGCCCAGTAGTCGGCGGCCATCGTCGCGGGTCTTTTGCGTGTCACGGCAAAGCCGAAGGTCCTGGCGGTGAATTTCTCGATGCTGGCCGCGACATGCTTCAACGCCGGCTGGCCTGACACCGGATCGGTAAGCGATGCGGTGAGCGTGTCGAGCCGGGCCCTGGCGGCGAATTGGTCCGTCCAGTGCATCGGCGCGAACAGGCTGCCCTGGCGCTGGCGCGTGGTCACCAGCGCGCGGACCAGCACCTCGCCGCGCGGGGTCGAGACGCGTGCGATGTCGGCATCGCCAATGCCGTGGCGTTGCGCATCCACTGGGTGGATTTCGACAAACGGCTCGGCGATGTGCTGGGACAGGCGCGGGCTTTTGCCCGTACGCGTCATGGTGTGCCAGTGGTCGCGGATGCGGCCGGTGTTGAGGATGAGCGGGAAGTCGGAGGTGATGCGGGTTTCGACGGTTGGGCGGATGGCGATGAAGCGTGCCTTGCGGTCGGGCGTGTAGAAGTTGCCGTTGGCGAAGAAGCGGGTGGATTGGTGCCCGGTGGTGCCGCCCGCTTGTGGCGGATGTCGAGCTTGAACACCCCCCTCTGGCCTGCCGGCCATCTCCCCCGCAAGGGGGGAGATTAGCTGCTTTGGCGCCGGCGCCTGTCTAGCAACGTTGAAGATTGGCGAAGGCCGCGACAACATCCGATCTCCCCCCTTGTGGGGGGGGAGATGGCCGGCAGGCCAGAGGGGGGTGCCTGGGCTCGGCGCTGGCCACTGGAATGGTTGAAGCGCGTCGTAGTCTTCTTCATCAACACCAGCATACGCACCAATGTCGAAATCGCGCTCGCCGTCATTCTCGAATGCCGACAACCCGGCGTGCTCGGCGAAGATCTCCGCCGGCGTCTCATGCGCAAACGCCCCGTCAAAGCCCATGCGCCGGGCCACCTCGGCAATGATCCACCAGTCGGGCCGCGCCTCGCCGGGGACCGGCAAGAACGCGCGCTGGCGCGAGATGCGGCGCTCGGAGTTGGTGACGGTGCCATCCTTCTCGCCCCAGGCCGTCGCCGGCAGCCGGACATGGGCATGGCGGACCGTGTCGGTCTCGGCCAGCACGTCCGAGACCACGACGAAGGGACAGGCCTTGATCGCCGCTTCGACAGCGCCTGCATCCGGCATCGAATCGACCGGGTTGGTGGCCATGATCCACAGCGCCTTGATGCGTCCGTCGGCAACCGCCTTGAACATATCGACCGCCTTGAGGCCCGGTTTGCCGGCAATCGCCGGCGCATTCCAGAAGCGCTGCACGCGTTCGCGATGCTCGGGGTTTTCGATCTCCATATGGGCGGCGAGCATATTGGCCATGCCGCCGACCTCGCGGCCCCCCATGGCGTTGGGCTGGCCAGTGACAGAGAACGGCCCGGCGCCCGGTTTTCCGATACGGCCAGTGGCGAGATGGCAGTTGATGATCGCATTGACCTTGTCGGTGCCCTGGGACGACTGGTTGACGCCCTGGCTGTAGACGGTGACTGTCTTCTCCGTCCTGGCGAACAGGCTGTAGAAACGGCCGAGCTCGTCTTCGCTGAGCCCCGTGGCGGCAGCGACGCCGGCAAGGTCGAGCGCCGAGGCGGCGAACAGTGCTTGTCCAAAGCCGGACGTATGCGCCGTGATATAGGCACGGTCGAGCGCATTGTGCTGGCCGAGCCATGCGAGCAGGCCGGTGAACAGGGCGACGTCGCCATCCGGCGCGATCGCCAGATGCATGTCGGCGATGTCAGATGTCATGGTGCGGCGTGGGTCTACCAGCACCACCTTCATCTCGGGCCGTTTTTCGCGCGCGGCCGCGATGCGCTGATAAAGCACCGGATGGCACCAGGCGAGGTTGGAGCCGACCAGCACGACGAGATCGGAGAGTTCCAGATCCTCGTAGGTTCCCGGCACGGTGTCCGAACCAAACGCGCGGCGGTGGCCGGCGACCGAGGACGCCATGCAGAGACGCGAATTTGTGTCGATGTTGGCCGAGCCGACAAAACCCTTCATCAGCTTGTTGGCGACATAGTAATCCTCGGTCAGCAACTGGCCGGAGACGTAGAAGGCGACCGCGTCGGGACCATGTTCGGCGATGGTTTGGGAGAAGGTCGAACCGACGAGGTCGAGCGCCTCATCCCAAGAGGAGCCTCGGCCGTGGATTTGTGGATGGAGCAGCCGGCCGTCGAGGCCGGTGGTCTCGGCGAGCGCGGAGCCCTTCGAGCAGAGCCGGCCGAAATTCGCAGGATGATCGGGGTCGCCACGGACGGACACCTGCCCGTCCGCGGCGACCTTTGCCAGTACGCCGCAGCCCACCCCGCAATAGGGGCAGGTGGTCCTCACCTCGCGTGCTTCGTCAATCTCCATGGTTCAGGCCGCGCGGCTGGCCAGCGCTTCCAGCGCGATGAACAGGCGCTCGCCTTCCCGCTTCACGGGAATCGTGCGCACGGCGCCCTCGTCGGCGCCAAGCGCCTTGCCCGTCTCCAGCGAGATCACCCAATTGTGCAGAGGACACGTCACGGCCGCGCCATGGACGATGCCCTGGCTCAGCGGTCCGCCTTTGTGCGGGCAGTGGTCCTCGATGGCGAAGACCTCGTCGTCCGCCGTGCGAAAGACGGCGATTTTGCCTTGAGGTGTGGCGACACAGCGCGCGCCGCGCCGGGGAATATCGGAGATGGTGCCGATCGCGATCCAGTTCATGATTGTCACTCCGCCGCCTGCGCAAACCCGACCGAGGCCATGGGCCGGAACTCGTGCTTGTCCTTGCCGGAGACGCGCTCGGACCACGGATCGACCTGGGCGAATTTCTGCGAAAAGACAAAGCGCTCGTAGTAGGCCTGGCGCTTCTCGCCGTCGTCCATGATCTGGCGCTTGACCTCGGCTATGCCGATGCGCTTGGCCCATTTGTAGATACGTTCGAGATAGCGGCCCTGCTCGCGATACATCTGCGTCAGCGCCACGATGTGCTGCAGCGCTTCGTCTTCGGTCCTGACCAGGCCGAGCACTTCCGTGCCCTTGATATCGAGACCGGCGGCACCGGCGAAGTGGATCTCGTAACCACTGTCGACGCAGATCACGCCGACATCCTTGCAGGTCGCCTCGGCACAGTTGCGCGGACAACCCGACACCGCCATCTTGACCTTGGCGGGGGTCCACGAACCCCACATGAATTTCTCGATGCGGATGCCGAGCCCGGTCGAATCCTGCGTGCCGAAGCGGCACCAGTCGGAGCCGACGCAGGTCTTCACCGTGCGCAGCCCTTTGGCATAGGCATGGCCCGAGACGAAGCCGGCCTGGCCGAGATCGGCCCACACCGCCGGCAGGTCCTCCTTGCGGATGCCCAGCATGTCGATGCGCTGGCCGCCGGTGACCTTGACCATCGGGATCTCGAACTTGTCGACGACGTCGGCGATGGCGCGCAGTTCGGCCGCATTGGTCACGCCGCCCCACATGCGCGGCACCACCGAATAGGTGCCATCCTTCTGGATGTTGGCGTGGACGCGCTCGTTGATGAAACGCGACTGGTAGTCGTCGGCATACTCGTCCGGCCAGTCGCAGACGAGATAGTAGTTGAGTGCCGGCCGGCATTTGGCGCAGCCGCAGGAGGTCTTCCACTCCAGTTCCTGCATGACCGCCGGAATGGTCTTCAGGTGCTTGGCCTTGATCAGCCGGCGTACTTCGTCATGGCCGAACGTGGTGCAGGAACACATGGGCTGCACCGCGGCCGGGTTGTAGGTGTCGCCGAGGGTCAGCACCATCAGCTTTTCGACCAGCCCTGTGCAGGAGCCGCAGGAGGCCGACGCCTTGGTGTGGGCGCGCACGTCATCGAGCGAAGTCAGGCCCTTGCCCGTGATCGCGCCCGTGATCTTGCCCTTGCAGACGCCGTTGCAGCCGCAGATTTCCGCATCATCCGGCAAGGCTGCAACGGCCGCCATAGGGTCCAGCGGGGCACCCCCCTGGTAGGACTGGCCGAAGATCAACGTATCGCGCATTTGCGATATGTCGGTCTGTTTCTTCTTCAGGTCGTTGAACCAGGCGCCGTCAGCCGTCTCGCCATAGAGCACGGTGCCGATGATGCGATCATCCCTGAGCACCAGGCGTTTGTAGACGCCGGCGGAAGCGTCGCGCAGCACGATCTCCTGGCGGTCGTCGCCATCGGCGAAGTCGCCGAGCGAAAAGAGGTCGATGCCGGTGACCTTGAGCTTGGTCGGTGTGTCCATGTGGACGAAGGCGGCGGTCTCGTCGCCGGCAAGCTGATGAGCGGCAACACGCGCCATCTCGTAGAGCGGCGCCACCAGCCCGTAGACCGTGCCGCCCACCTCGGCGCACTCGCCGAGCGCGAAGATGTCGGGGTCGTTGCTGCGCATCCCGGCATCGACGACGATGCCGCGGTTGACGGCGATGCCTGCATCCTTGGCCAGCGCCGCATTCGGCCTGATGCCGACCGCCATCACCACCAGGGTCGCCGGGATGATTGTGCCGTCGGCGAGTTCCACCTGCTCGACCTTGCCATTGCCTGTGATCGCCTGGGTGTTGGCCTTGGTGATGACCTTGATGCCGCGTTGTTCGACGGCGCGCTGCAGGAGATAGCCGGCGGCCGGATCGAGCTGGCGCTCCATCAGCGTCGGCATCACATGCAGCACGGTGACATCCATGCCTTGCGAATTCAGTCCGGCCGCGGCCTCGAGCCCGAGCAGGCCGCCGCCGATGACCACGGCCTTGGCGCGCGACTGGGCGGCAAGCATCATCGCGCGGACGTCATCCAGATCGCGATAGGTCAGCACGCCCGGCAGGTTGTGGCCGGGCACCGGGATGATGAACGGTACAGAGCCGGTGGCGATGACGAGCTTGTCGTAGGGCTCGGTCACGCCGTGATCGGAGGTGACGGTCTTCGCTTGGCGGTCGATGGCTACGATCTTGTGGCCCTTGTAGAGGGTGATGCCGTGCTTGATGTACCAGCCGTCGCCATGGATGATGATTTCCTCATAGGCCTTTTCGCCTGACAGCACGGGCGAGAGCATGATGCGGTCGTAGTTCACGCGCGGCTCGGCGTTGAAGATAGTGACGGCGTAGCGGCCCGGCGCCTGTTCCAGCAGATGCTCCAGCATGCGCCCGGGGGCCATGCCGTTGCCGATGATGACGAGTTTTTCGGTCATGTGCTTACTCCGCTCCCGTGTCACTCTGCGGCGTAGGAAAGGTCTGGAGCTTCGGCGGCTGTCGCGCGCTCCATGCGCCGGATGGAAAAGTGCATCCAGGCAAAGCAGGAGACGACGATCAGGAAGAGCAGCATGAAGCAGCTCGACCAGACGCCGGTGAGGTCGTTGAGTGCGCCAAAGGCGATCGGCAGGATAAAGCCACCGAGACCGCCGATCATGCCCACCACGCCACCAACCGCGCCGACACTCTGTGGATAATAGGCGGGAATGTGTTTGTAGACGGCGGCCTTGCCAAGGCTCATGAAGAAGCCGAGCACGCAGGCAACGGCGATGAAGGCGAGCGGGCCGATCTCGAAATGGAAGGCGATCGGCCCGCTGATGCCGCGTACGACGTAGTCTGCCGAGGGGAGAGACAGAATGAAGGTCGCGACGGCACTGACCGCGAAAGTCCAATAGAGCACGGTGCGGGCGCCGATCCGGTCGGAGAGCACGCCGCCATAAGCGCGGAAGACACTTGCGGGAATTGAATAGGCCGCGCCGATCATGCCGGCGGTCGCGAGACCGAAGCCGTAGACGCCGATCAGATAACGCGGAAGCCACAGCGACAACGCCACGAACGCACCGAAGGCGAAGAAATAGTAGAAGGCGAAGCGCCAGACCTGCAGGTTCTTGAGCGGCGCGAATTCCTGCCAGAAGCTCCTCGTGGGTGTCGCCTTGCCGGCACGGCGCTCGCGAATGACCGGATCATCGCCGGTGGTGAACCAGAAGACGAAAGCCATGACGACGAGTGCCGCCGCCCAGATCAGCGCAACCGACTGCCACCCCCAGGAAAGAAGGACGAAAGGCGCCAGGAACTTGGTGACCGCGGCCCCGACATTGCCGGCACCGAAGATGCCGAGGGCCGTGCCCTGCTTGTCGGCGGGGAAGAAGCGCGAGACATAAGACACGCCGACGGCGAAGGAGCCGCCGGCTAGCCCGACGCCGAGCGCGGCGACCAGCATCTGCGCGTAGGTGTGCGCAAAAGCCAGCAGGAAGGTCGCGATTGCCGCCGCAAGCATGGTCGCGGTGTAGACCAGCCGACCGCCAAAGCGGTCGGTCCAGACGCCGAGCACCATGCGCACGAGGGAGCCGGTGAGGATCGGCGTGCCGACGAGCAGGCCGAATTCCGTCTCATTCAGCCCGAGATCCTGCTTAATGCGCACGCCGATGATCGAAAAGATCGTCCACACCGCGAAGCAGACGGTGAAGGCGATGGTGGACATTACGAGCGCCTGCCGGGGAGCAGTGTCCTGGCTGGGCGCGGCTGGGAGATTTGCGGTCATGTCAGGCTCCGGTTTGCGGGCATCGCCGCGCTCGTTCTTGGGTGGTGAATGCGGTGCGGCATAGGTCAGCGCGAAGAGGCCGCGCCCTGCGCGATCACTTGCGGAGCCTTGCCCTCTGGTTTGGTGCCGGTGGGAAACAGCAGGAGCGCCACGGTGAACAGCACCGCGGTCATCGCGCTGCTCACCAGAAAATCGCGGCGGGTGAAATCCTTGAGGGATGTTGTTCCGATCCGTTTCGTCATCGTCGTCTCCGGTTGGGCGCCTTGGGAACGGCGCTCCGTTGATTGCGTGTTCGGGTCCAAAACAAAAAAGCCGCCGTCCAGGCCCTCGCGTCCGTACATCCGGGATCGCGTGTAGACCTGAGCGGCAGCTTTGCCTGTGGCGCCCGCCATTGGACACCTGTTCGATTGCCCGAGAAGGGCTCGTTTATTTCAATGCAGGAACCGTGCCAGTTTCTGAACTGGCCGGAATGTCTAACGAAATCAGTTGGATCGCCGACTCATGCTTCGGTCGCGCCAGGAACGGACAAGGTCAAACATTGACCACTCCGGTCGATGGATCGCATAAATTTTGTGCAATGCACAAGAATGGCGCGCGAATGATCAGCGGTGCGACTGGCTCGCAATATAGGCGTCGATCTCGTCGGGATCGAAGATCTGGCCGTCGAAGAAGCCGTCCGGGCCGAGCGCCAGGCTTGCGCCCGCCGAGCCCACCGGGGTCGCCACCTTCAGCGCGCCCTCGACCTTGGCATTGGCGCCCGGCAGCGCCACGCCGAGCGGCTTCAACGCCGACCGGTACAGGTCTGGCCGGTAGCAATCGCGGGCGATGGCAAGGTTTTCCGGCGTGTGCGCGACATGCCCCCAGCGGACCATCTGCGTGTAGAACCACAGCGCATGGCTTTTCCAGGGGAAGTTGGCCGCCTTGTCGAACGGCACGAAGAAGTCGTCGATGTTCAGTTCCGCCCCGCCGCCCAGCCGGAGACGGCCAGTCAGGATCGGCATCTGGACGGCCGGCGGCAGGCCAAGGAAGCCACGTTGCGCCATCACCGCGGCCAATTCGTCGCGGTTCGCCGGATCCTGGCACCAGCGCGCCGAGTGATGCAGTGCGCGCAAGAGCGCCGCCAGCGCCTCGGGGCTCTGTTCGGCCCAAGCCTTGCGCGCGCCGATCACCTTCTCGGGGCTGTTGCGCCAGAGCAGCGCCTTGACGGTGACGATATGGCCGGTGCCGGCCGCCACGGCGGCGCTGTTCCAGGGTTCGCCGACGCAATAGCCGTCGATGCGGCCGGCGGCCAGCGCGTCGGCCATGAAGGGCGGCGGCACGATGACGATCTCGATTTCGCGCGAGGGATCGATGCCGCAGGCGGCAAGCCAGTAACGCAGTTCGTAATTGTGCCCGGAATGGGGATGCACGACGGCAAAGCGCAGTGGGTCGCGGCCGGCGGCCGCCCGCTCGCGGATGAACGCGCGAAGGGCCGCGCCGGCGCGCGCCGGATCGAGATCGGGCACGGCACCGTGCGCCTCCATGCCCGCCCAGACGGCGTTGGAGATGGTGACGCAGTTGCCGCCGAGCCCCAGCGAAAAGGGCACGATGGTCTCGGAGGCGAGGGGGGTGAGGCCAAGATTGCAGGCGAGCGGCATCGGCCCGAGCATGTGCGCGAGGTCGAAATGGCCGATGGCGATGCGGTCGCGGATGTTGGCCCAGGAGGTCTCGCGGTGCAGGGTGAGATCGATGCCTTCGCGCGCGGCAAAGCCCAGTTCGCCGGCCGCGACCAGGACGGCGCTATCGAACAGCGGCATGAAGCCGGCGGTGATCTGATGCTCGGCGCCCATGTCTATTCGTCCTCCGCCGGTCCGAGAAGCCCGGCGGCAGTCACCAGGCTCTGGGCGATATCGCTGATCTTGCGGTTCTGGTTCATCGCCGTCTTGCGCAGCAGCGTGTAGGCGGCCTCTTCGGTCAGGCCGCGCGACTTCATCAGGATGCCTTTGGCGCGGTCGATCACCTTGCGGCTCTCGAGCTCGCTGCGCGCCTCTTCCAGTTCGCGCGCCATGCGCGAGAAAGCGTTGAAGCGGCTCACCGCCATGTCGAGGATCGGCTTGACGCGCTCCTGCCTCAATCCGTCGACGACATAGGCCGAAACGCCGGCATCGACCGCCGCCTCGATCGAGGCCTGGTCGGAACGGTCGACGAACATGGCGATCGGCCGCTTCACCGCACGCGACAGCTGGAACATGTTTTCCAGCATGTCGCGGTTGGGGTTTTCCAGGTCGATGACGATGACGTCGGGCTCGATCTCGGCGATGCGGCGCGCAATGCCGCTGACGTCATGGATAACGGTGACCCGCTCATGGCCCGCATCGCGCAAGCCGGCCTCGATTATCGAAGCGCGGATGCGGTTTTCGTCGATCACCAGGACGGCGAGGGAAGTTCGGATCATGCCCGCATTGTGGGCATGCTCGGGAATTTGTGCAATGCGGCAATAGCCGCATCCGTGGAAAGGCGACGGCCGTCAACGGCTATCCTTGGCGGCAATCCGCCAAGGATTGGATCAGGAGACGGAGCGGGCTCAGCCGCAGACGCGAACGTCCTCGAACACTCTGTGATGGTGGCGCCAATGCACGATCGTTTCCGTGTGGCAACGGTGGTGCCGGCGGTGCCAGCGATAGCCGCCATTGTCGTTGTCATCGTACTGAGCGTTCTGGTCGCCATCATACTCGTTGTCATAACGGCGCACATGATGACGGCGAACGACAATCCCGGAATCGTCATCCGAGGAATATTGGTTGCCGTCGTCGGACTGGATCGTCACACTTGCGGCTTGCGTTGGCGCAATGACTGAAGCCGTCGCGGCAAACGCCAATAGGGAAGCCAAAATCACTTTCTTCACGTTTCGTCCTCCTGCGGGTTGACTGGCATCAACTCGCGACAGGACGGGCTTGTTCCAAGCTACATACCACACGCTTTCCAACGCGGCGGACATCAAGACGTGACCGACGCGCGGCAAAAATCACTACAAATGGACGAAGGCGGTCAGCGGCAGATGGTCGGAGGCCACGCGCGACAGCGGTGTGTCATGCGCTTCGACGGCCGCGATGATGCCGTGCCGGTTGGCCATGATCCGATCGAGCGCCAGCAGCGGCAGGTTGGACGGGAAGGTGGGGACTGCCGGCGGCTGCGGGCCGAAGGTCGCGTGCAGCGTGTTCAGCGCGGAGCGGTTTCCGAGCCGCCATTCGTTCAAATCGCCGAGCAGGAGCGTCGGCTTCTCATCGGGGCTGTTCATGAGATCGAGCACGACCTGGGCCTGCTGCGAGCGCGAGCGGCGCAGCAATCCGAGATGGGCCGCGATGATGCGCAAGGACTGATTTCCGTCGAAATCGATCTCGGCCACCACGGCGCCGCGCGGTTCGAGACCCGGAAGCCTGATCTGATGCACGTCGCGAACGACGCCCCTTTTGAACAGCAGGACATTGCCGTGCCAGCCATGGCCTTTGCCCGTTGCGGAAATGGGCACCGGCACGAGGCCGGTTTCCAGTTCGAGGCGGTGCAGGTCGAGAAGCCCGACACGGTCGCCGAAACGATTGTCGGCCTCCTGCAGGGCGATCACGTCGGGGGCGATCTCGCGGATGACGCGGCTGGTGCGGTCGGGATCGAACTTGCGGTCGACGCCGATGCATTTGTGGACGTTGTAGGAGGCGACCAGCGTCCCGGTGACGCCGTCCTTCTTCGGCGACAAGGCGTTGGCCTTGCGCATCCGCCTGTCGCGAATGGACAGGAGCATGCTGGCCGGCAGGCTGCGCCCGCTCATTCGCATAACCCGCCCATCATCCCTACGGTTCTCACCATGCACCTAGAAATAGAGTCTTTCGGCCGATGTTCCATCGTTGGTGACATGCTACCGGGCAAACACGTCATTTTGTTAAAGATAGGATTTTTCTCGGAGATAATGGTTTTTTCTAGAGATAGGGCGAACCCAGCCAGAGGATGCGGTCGAACAGGCGGATGATGAAGGGACGCGCCCGCAAGGAGGCCAGCGTGACCGGGACGGCCGTTTCGATCGCCGTTTCGATCCGGGTCTCGATCTCGGTGGCGAAGCCTGCGTCGAGGATCTCCAGGTCGATCTCGAAGTTGAGCCGCAGCGAGCGGGCGTCGAGGTTGGAGGACCCGACATAGGCCCACACGCCGTCGATGGAAAGCAGCTTGGAATGGTCGAAGGGTCCTTCCGTGCGCCATATGCGGCAATAATTCTTCAGGATCTGGTCGAATTGCGCGGTCATCGCGCGGTCGACAAGGAAGAGGTTGTTCACCGCCGGCACCACGACATCGATCTCGACGCCGCGCCTGGCTGCGGTGACCAGGGCACTGATCAGTTCCCGGTCCGGCAGGAAATAGGGCGACATCAGGCGTATCGACTTGCGCGCCACCGAGAAGGCGCCGATCAGCAGTTTGTGGTTGGTTTCGTTGCTGGCATCCGGCCCGGATGCGACCGCACGCACCAGCATCGGCTGGCCGGCGGGCGGTGAAACCGGCACGATCCGCCAGGCATCGCCCTTCAGCGCCTCCTTGGTGGCGAAGCGCCAGTCTTCCGCGGCGACCGAGAAGAGATCGGCGACAACGGGTCCGGTGACCTGGAAATGCGTGTCCCTGGCGCTGTTCGACCCGGCGAACTCCGACGAAAAACCCTTGCGGATGTTCATGCCGCCGGTAAAGGCAACCGTGCCGTCGACCACCAGGATCTTGCGGTGGGTCCGCAGGTTGGCATAGGGCAAGCGCAGGCCCATGACGATGTTGCCGTTGAAGACATCGGCCGTGATGTTGGCGCGGCGCAGATGTCCCAGGATGCTGGGGACGGAGTAGCGGGCGCCGACGGCATCGATCAGCACACGCACGGTGACGCCGCGCCGGACAGCGCCGGCCAGCGCTTCGACGAAAAGCAGGCCGACGCCGTCATTGTCGAAAATATAGGTTTCGAGCAGGACGCTGCGCTCGGCTCCGTCGATCGCCGCGCACATTGCGGGATAGGCCTCGTCGCCGCTCTCCAGCACGTCGATTGCATTTCCCGGGTTGAGCGCGCGCCGCGCCACCCTGTCGCCCAGCGTCCTGAGGCCGGTGAAGCGCTGTCCATAGCGCTCGACGATCAGCGCCTCTTCGGCGGCGACGTCGCGCTCATGCTTGGCCGACACCAGGCCCTCGGCAAACGGGCGCTGCGCGCTGATCGTGGCGCGGCGGATGCGGTTGATGCCGGCCACGGCGTAGATCAGCACGCCGAGGATCGGCGACAGCACCATGATGCCGACCCAGCCGGTGGCGGCGCGGACGTCCTCCTTGGTCATGACGGCATGGGCGATGCCGATGGTCGCCATCACCACCGAGATGATCGCCAGTATTTGGGTCCAGTGAATCACCAGGGTCTCGAACATTGCCGGGACTATCCAGCGAGCGCCCGCGGAAGGCAATGCAGCCGGCGATGTTCACATCGCCCATTGGCCGCGCGGCGCTACCGGGTTGTGTCTACGGATGCAAGAACGGGTGGCGCTCGGTTATTTGAGCAAGCCAACCAGGGCGCTGAAAGCGGCCTCCACCCGTGACCCCGGGGAAGCATAGGGCCGTTGTGATCCGGCGTCCGCCCGCGTTGCTTTGGTTTTCCAGGGCTTCCTGTACTTTGGTGCCGCATCCGTTGTATATCAGAGGGAACAAAATTGCCGATGTAACACTTCGGCTGAAGGCGAGGGGGGCGCCGGATGATCACGTTCAACTTTGAAGGGCCGGGCGACGGCGATATGTCGGCCGATTGCCAGGACCAGTTGCTGCCTCTCATCAATGGGATCGTCCAGGCGGCGGTGGCTGCCGGCTGGAACCGGGACGACGTTCTTCTGGCTTTCGTGGAACTCGCCTGGGATCTGTACGAGAATCGGCGCGGTGATCTGTAGGAGTGGGCTGCCAATCACCGGCTCCGCACGTGGCTTTCCATCAGTGGTTGACGAGAATGCAGAATCGCGTGACCGGTCGTGTCATGACCGATCGGCGAAACTCTGGGATGGCGAAGACCTCGCGCCGAGCGACAATGAAACGCTTGTCAACGCCGTTCATTTTTCTACCTTTTCCCGAATAAAGATTTTTCTTTGCGCGTGGGAGTTCTTCCCAAGTCAAGGTGCGTGCGTTACGCTGTCTTCGGGTCGGGGAAACGGGATTTGAGGCGGCGTCGAGACGGCTGAGGCAGCGTGAATGAAAAATGCGGACGAGGCTCGGGAAAGCGGCGTTTCCCGGGGCATCGATCGGAAGCGGATAGCTCGATACGTCCTGGACAACATTCCTGAAAATGCCGGTCCGCGAAAGGCCGGGCAAGGGAACGTGATCCATTCGGTCCGCGGGCCCGGCTCGCGGACATTCCTGGCCAGGGAATACCCCTTAGCGATCGTGCCTGCGCCCATGCGACCCGCGCATCGTTCGCCGTCGGGACGGATCGACCATGTGAACGGGCCTGACGATGCAGGCCCGTTGCGATCAATCACCAATTATTTTCCGGGGGAACGAGGAAGGAGTCCTCGGGTTGAACTCCATCCGGGACCTGTCAGGAGGCCGAAGAATGCCGGGCGATGATGATTTCCCCGGGTCGGTTTCCCGAATCAATTCGGCCCGGCAGCCGGAGTTCAATGCCAAAGGCGGGCTTTCTCCGCGCGGCGCACGCAAGGTGCAGGACTTCCTGCGCGAGAACTTCACGCGCAAGCTGGCGCTCGCCGAGATGGCAGCGGTCGGTGGGCTTTCGCCCTCTCACTTCGTGCGGGCATTTGCCAGGACGTTCGGGGTGCCGCCGCACCAATATGTTCTCGACCTGCGGCTGGACCTTGCCGAAAGGCTGCTTGCCGACAGCCGCATGACGATCACGGACATCGCTCATTCCTGCGGATTTTCAAGCCAGAGCCATTTTACCACCATGATGAAGAAATACCGGCAGGTGACGCCATTGCAGGCGCGGATGGGCAAGCTTAACGCCAAGGTTAGATGAGGCGTCGCTCGCGACATTGTTTGATTACTTTGTCTTAAAGCAGTTGCTAACGTAACGAGCCGTTAACCTCTGCCGGTTTGCTCGGCCCTTTTCTCACAAGACAGCAATATCGTGAAATACCGCAAGCAGGAATCATGTCTTCCTGTAGTGGATTGGAATTGTCAGACGATTCCATGCCGGCCAGCGGAGAGGGCACCATGACCGACACCAAGATTTCGAGCGGCTCGCTTCTTGTGCAGCGCCGCGCGGCGCATTTCGCCGGGCACTGGATCGCGGGGGCCGATCTGGGCTCGCGCTCGATTCGACGGCGCCTAATGGCGGTATTGCGTATGGCGTCTCGCGTTCTTGGCATGCGCCGCAAAGATCTGGGGGTTGGCGCACTCGGGGCGGGTAATGTCTCCTGTATCGAAAGCCTTTCGAGCGCTTTCGCCGCGCAGGGCAAGCGAGCCCTCTTGGCTGGTGTTGCGGTGCTGGCGCTGTCAGCTCTTCACATTGCTCCGGCGCAGGCACAATTTGTCGGCGGCGGCGGCACGGCGTCGGGCACCCGCGCCATTTCGATTGGCACCAGCTCTGTCGCATCCGGATCGGATTCCATTGCACAAGGCACGAGCACCAACGCAGGCGGCCAGAACGCCGTCGCTATCGGCTTTCAGGCGCTCGCAACACAGATCAACAGCATGTATCTCGGTTCGCGCACCGTTGCGGGAACGGGCGCATTGTCACCGGGCGCGATCGCCATCGGCACGGATGTCACCGCGTCCCTGAACGACGCCATCGCGATGGGACGTTCGTCCGTTTCCTCGGCACAATATTCGGTGGCTCTCGGCCTCAATGCGAAAGCCACGGGTGCCGGTGGCGCGATGGCGCTGGGCCAAGGCACGATCTCAAGCAACGTCAACACGGTCGCGCTCGGCGTCCAAGCCCAGGCCACCGCGGCCGGCTCCAGCGCGCTGGGTACCTTTGCCTCCGCTTCGGGGGGGAACTCCACCGCGGTGGGTGTCAGCTCCACCGCCAGCGGCAACGTTGCGTTCGCTGGAGGCTGGTCCTCCGTCGCCAGCGGCACCAATTCCATGGCCTTAGGACGCGAGGCCACTGCATCGGCCCTCAACGCAACGGCGATGGGATACATAGCTAATGCCTCGGGCCAATACAGCACCGCCGTCGGACCTAATGCTAACGCTACAGCCACGTCCAGCACCGCGATCGGCCAGAACGCGTTTGCAACCGACGTTCAAGCGACCGCTCTCGGCGTAGGAGCGGCTGCCGGCGCTTCCAATTCCACTGCCGTAGGTGTCCTGTCCAAAACAACGGGAACCGGCGCCACGGCGATGGGCAACACAGCCAGTGCCTGGGGCAACCAGTCCATCGCATTCGGCGTCGGCGCGCAAGCAGGCGTTCAGGCCAACACGGCCCTGCCCAACAGCATCGCGATCGGCACCAATTCGCTGTCCTCCGGCGCTTTTGCCGTCGCGATGGGCACTACCTCGGTTGCGAGCGGCTCCGCCAGCACGGCTGTTGGCAACACCGCCGTCGCAAGCGGCGCAAACGCCTCTTCATTCGGGTCCGGAGCGAATGCTGCAGGAGCCAATTCTCTCGCTGGCGGCGTCAGCGCCAGCGCGGCCGGCGCGCAATCGGTGGCGCTCGGCAATCAGGCCAATGCGCAGTCAGGTGCGGCAGTCGCGATAGGCAACGGTGCGACTGCCTCCGGCGGTGTTCCCGGCGCCGGCGCCATCGCCATGGGCATTGGTGCCAACGCCGTCGCCACCGGCAACGGTTCACCAATCGCCATCGGCGCTTTCGCCAATGCGAGCGGCGCTTCGGGCACGGCGCTTCCCGGCGGCTTCACATCTTTCGAAGCGACCGCGATTGGCAATAGCGCTGTCGCCACGGGGCAGGGTGGCACGGCTCTGGGCATCGCGAGCAAGGCAACGGGCACCTGGTCCACAGGCCTCGGTCTGAGCAGCACTGCGTCGGGCGATCGTGCGACCGCGGTCGGTGTCCTGGCCAGTGCGACGGCCGCCGACGCGATAGCGGTGGGCAGCAGTGCGACGGCGAATTCCGCCGAGGCTGTCGCCATGGGTAAGAATGCGGTAGCGACCGGCGGCAAGGCCGTCTCCATCGGTTCCGGCAACACCGCCTATGGCGACGGCGCGGTCTCGATCGGTGACCCCAGCTATGCCAGCGGCACAGGCGCCGTCACCAGCGGCGCCAACAACATCGCCAACAGCGACGGCACGGCAACCGCCACCGCTGCCAACCAGGCGGCGGGTGCCGTCGCCATCGGCAACAACAACAAGGCGATCGGACAAGGCTCCGTGGCGCTGGGCAACGGCTCCACGGCGGGCGCTGCCGGTCTCGCGGGCAATGTCGCGCTCGGCAATGGCGCGACGGCGGCGGCAAGCTCCGGCGATGTCGCGCTCGGCTCCGGTTCGACGACCGTCGCGGCAGTTAGTACGGCCAGTGCGGTGATCAACGGCACGACCTATGCCTTCCAGGGTACCGCGCCGACCTCGACGGTCAGCATCGGCGCGCCCGGCGCGGAACGCACGCTCACCAATCTGGCGGCCGGGCGCATCAGCGCGCTCTCGACCGACGCGATCAACGGCTCGCAGCTGTTCGCCACCAACCAGGCGGTCGACGCCATCGGCACCACGCTCAACAACATCAACGTCGGCGGCGGCATCAAGTATTTCCACGCCAACTCGACGCTGGCGGACTCTCAGGCGCTCGGCACTGATTCCGTCGCCGTCGGCCCCAATGCCGTGGCCAACAATGCCGGCGACGTCGCGATCGGCCTCAATTCGGCATCGGGCCCCACGACAGCTGTCGGCGGCACGACGATCGGCGGCGTCAACTACACCTTCGCCGGCGGCACGCCGGCCGGCGCCTTCTCCGTCGGTTCGGCCGGCGCGGAACGCCAGATCCAGAATGTCGCGGCCGGGCAGTTGAACGGCGGTTCGACCGACGCCGTCAATGGTTCGCAGCTCTTCGCCACCAACCAGCAGGTGACGCAGAACACCACCGACATCGCCGCCATCGGCGGCAACATCACCAATCTCGGCAACACGATCAACAACATCGCCGGCGACACCTCGGCAATCTATACCACCACCAATGGCGAGGGCATTCGCTACGCCCGCACCAACGAGACCGGGCTGGCGCAGACCGATTCCTTCGCCCAAGGCGTCGGCTCGACGGCCGTCGGCTACCAGGCGACCGCGACCGGCGTCAGCGCGCTGGCGCTCGGCCGCGACAGCGCGGCGAGCATCGACGGCAGCGTGGCGCTCGGTTCGGGTTCGGTCTCCGACCGCGCGATCGCTCCCGCTTCCGGGCAGATCGCCGCCGGTCCGTCGAACTTCATCCAGTACAACACCACCGACAAGACGCTGCTCGGCGCCGTGTCGGTCGGCACCGCCACCGCCTACCGGCAGATCACCAACGTCGCCGACGGCACGCAGGACCAGGACGCCGTGACGGTGCGCCAGCTGGCGGGGGCGATCGCGGCGGTCTCCGCCACCTCGACGAAATATTTCCATGCCAATTCGACGGCTGGCGACTCGCTGGCGGTCGGTGCGGAATCGGTCGCGGTCGGCCCGACCACGGTCGTCAACGGCGACAATGGCGTCGGCATCGGCAACGGCGCCGTCGTCGACCAGACGGCGCCCGGCGGCACGGCCATCGGCCAGAATGCCCATGTGATGCTGGCCGACGGCATCGCGCTAGGCACCGACTCGACCGCTTCCGGCGTCCAGTCGGTGGCGCTCGGCGCCGGCGCCCAGAGCACCTTCGCCAACAGCGTCGCACTGGGTGCCTCGTCGATCACCTCTGTCGGCGCGCAGGCCGGCTACACCGCCTTTGGCCTGACCGCCGCGCAGACTTCCGCAGGCGAAGTGTCGTTCGGCGCCGCGGGTGCCGAACGCAAGCTCACCAATGTCGCGGCGGGCTCGGCCGACACCGACGGCGTCAACGTCTCGCAGTTGCGCGGCGTCTCGCAAAACGTGTCCAACCTGTTCGGCGGCGGCACCACGGTCAATCCCGACGGCTCGATCACCGGCCCGACCTACACCATTCAGGGCAACAATTATTCGACCGTCTATGATGGCTTCACCGCCGTCGACAATGCGCTGACCAACATCAACAATGGCGGCGGCATCAAGTATTTCCACGCCAATTCGGCGCTGGCCGACTCGGTCGCCGGCGGCACCGACGCGGTGGCGATCGGGCCGGAGAGCGTGGCGAGCGGCACAGACAGCCTGGCCGCCGGCCATGGTTCGACAGCCGCGGGGCAAGGTGCTGTCGCGCTCGGCCAGGGCGCACAGGCCAACAACGCCAGCGATGTGGCGCTCGGTTCGGGTTCGGTGTCGCAGGCCGCCGTCGGCACGTCCAGCACGGTCATCAACGGCAAGACCTACGCCTATGCCGGCACCACCCCGACCGGAACCGTCAGCGTCGGCGACGCCGGCTCCGAGCGGACGATCACCAATGTCGCCGCCGGACGCATTTCTTCCGGCAGCACCGATGCGATCAACGGGTCGCAGCTCTACGCCACCAACACGGCGATCGAGGACCTGACCAAAACGATCGGCGGAATCGGCGGCACTGTCCAAAACACCGTGCAATACGACACCATCAACAATCCGGACGGATCGACGACCAAGACCAACAAGATAACGCTGCAGGGCGGCGACCCGAATGCGCCTGTCGTCATCTCCAACGTCGGCCCCGGCGTTGCCGGCACCGACGCGGTCAACGTCAACCAGCTGAACCTGAACCTGGCCCAGAGCAAGACCTATACCGACCAGGTGGCGGTCACGACGCTGCAACAGGCCAACAATTATACCGACCAGAAGCTTGGCCAGCTCAATTCCGACATCAGCGGCATCAGGGATGAAGCCCGGCAGGCGGCGGCAATCGGACTGGCGGCGGCCTCGCTGCGCTATGACGACCGTCCCGGCAAGCTGAGCGTGGCGGCCGGCGGCGGCTTCTGGCGGGATTCGAGCGCCTTTGCCTTCGGCGCCGGCTACACCAGCGAGGACGGCCGCATCCGTGGCAATGTGTCGGGCACGGCGGCGGGTGGAAATGTCGGTGTCGGCGCCGGCCTGAGCTTCACCTTGAACTGAGGTGGACAACAGGGCGGCAATGAACAGGCGAACCGGCCATGACAGGCTAGACGCGAATCCGGGAAAACCGTCGGGTTTCCCCGGATTTGCCATGGCATGGCTGACCTGCCTGGCGCTTGCCGGCGGGCTGGCGCCGGCTGCCGCGCAGGTGGCTTCGCCCTACAGGATCAAGCCCTCCGACGTGATCGTGCCTCCCGATGTGAAGCTCGGACAATACCAGCGCACCATCCGCCCCTTCGAAAACTGGACGCTGATCTGCGACGAGAACCTCAAGGCGCGCAAGAAGGTCTGCAACGTCTCGCAGGTGATCGAGGACGGCGCCGGCAAGATGGCGTTCAGCTGGTCGCTGGCCGCCACCCAGGATGGCAAGCCCTACATGATCCTGCGCACCGCGCCGAACGCCAGGAGCGATGGGCTGGTGTCGCTGAAGTTCGATGGGCGCGCCGAACCGATCGACGTGCATCTGAATGGCTGCAACGAAATGGTCTGCGTCGGCATGCTGCCGGTGGGACCCCTGATGCGCCAGGAGATAGCGCAAAAGGCGACGCCGGCGATTTCGTACCCGACCGTCGATGGCCAGACCATTACCGTCACCGCAACGCTCAAGGGGCTGTCCGAGGCCCTTGCGCCAGTCAAATAACCGAGGCAGCACCGTGAGCCAGCAAGACCCATTCATCTCCGCGACGCGCAGCAATCCGACGGTCGATCCGGACCGCAAAAGGATCGTCGAGCCGGACCGCAAGAGGACGGTCGAGCCGCCGCGGCGGTGGCCGCGCATCGTCGGGTTTTCGCTGTTGGGCCTGGCCATGATGGGCATCGGCTTCGCCGGCGCGAACTATGCCGCGATCGCCGGCCTGGTCGGCAGCCCGACGGCGGCACAGGCCGAGGCCGCCGCCGCTCCCGCGCTGCCGGACACGCCCTTCCTCCAGCACGTCAAGCAGGCCGGCGTACAGGCCTGCTCGACCGTCTTCCCGGTGCTCGGGCAGCTTTTGACGACCGGCACGAAATACAGCGTCAAATCGCTGTGGAACGACCAGGCCGCCGACAAGCACGCCGTCCAGGCCTTTGTCGGCATGGACTATGCCACCGATCGGTACAGCGGCCCGGCGGCCGGCGTGGTCTTCGCATCGCCCACAGCGTCGGGCTGCGAGGGCGCGATGGTGCGGGTGGCGCCGTTCGCCAGCCCGTGCGCGGACATTCCGTCCATTCTTCCGCAAGGCAGCAAGATCACCGACCATCTCGGACAGGTCGAGGTGTACGAGCTTGGCGGCAGCACGGGTGAAGCGCTTCTGCTGCCGACGGGCAACACATGCGTGGTGATCTCGATCGCATCGGCGGCCAAGTGAGGATGTCAGGCGAATGGGCGAGGCGCCCGGGAAAGGATTGCGGACCATGAAATCGCGACGTTTGACAGTCTTGTGCATGGCCTTGCTGTGGAGCGGGCAGGTGGTCTCGGCCGATCTGGTGAAGCCGTCCGAACCGCCGCAGGAGGAGAAAGGTATCTGGGCGGCAATCGCCTACTCCCAGACCGATACCAAGTACGGCTTCTTCTGGGGCGCCGACAAGCGGCAGGAAGCCAAGGACATAGCGCAGAGATATTGCGAGAATGCCGGTGGAAAAGCCTGCAATGTCGTTGCCGTGTTCCGCAATCACCGCCATTGGACGGACGACGACGAGACCGGATTTCCCTACAAGCATTGCGGCGCGCTCGCCGTGGCAGACAAGGTGGAGCACCGATTCACCCCCTGGGGCGTGAACTCGGCCGGGACCCGCCGGGAGGCGGAGGACCTCGCGCTGCAGGCCTGCGAGGCAGGGGGGATCCAATGCAAGATCCGCGAATGGGTCTGTACGTGAGAATAACGGCGTCTCGAAGCCGACACTTTGGGCATTTGCCCGGCACAAAAGAGAAGGCCGCATTCATTGGTTCGTAGACATTTTTCGCTGAAGGCAGCCGCCATCTGCGCGGCTGCCTTCTCCGCTTCGCTGCCGGCTGCTTTCGCTCAACAGCAGCAGGCGGCGTCGCTGCCGCACGGCGCATCGTCCCTCCAGGAAACCTATCAGGACTGGCAGCTGGCCTGCGGCATGCAGGACAATGCCCGGGTCTGCACGGTCACGCAGGACCAGACGCAGAAAAACGGCCAGAGGCTTCTGGCCGTGGAACTGCGCGTGGGGCAGAAGGGCGGATTGACCGGAACCTTGCTGCTGCCCTTCGGCATCCTGTTCGAGCCCGGCGTAGCGGCGCAGATCGACGACCAGCAGCCCGTCGGACCGTTGAAGTTCAGGACCTGCCTGCCGAACGGATGCGTGGCGCTGTTTCCGATCGACCGGGCGCTGACGCAGAGGCTCAAGGCGGGCAGCGAGCTCAAGCTCAACGTCACCACCGCGGCCGAGACCCCGCTGAGTTTCCCGGTGTCGCTGAAAGGCCTTGGCGCCGCCCTCGATCGCATGGTCGCGCTCAGCGCACGTTGAGGAGCAAGGCGACGGGGGGACCTCAAAAGGCCCATTGCAGCGCGAGGCCGACCACGGACAGTCCCATTACAATTGTCGCGAGCCATCCGAGAAAGCGCAGCCAACCCTCAACGGGGAATTTGCCCATGATATCGGAACGTCCGGTCATCAGCATCATGACGACCATTACGGGGACCGCGCATATGCCGTTGATGACGGCGCTCCAGTAAAGCGCCTTGATGGGATCGATCGGCGTGAGCATGATCCCCATTCCCAGCGCCACGGCGGCGGCCAGGGTCGCATAAAATGCCATCGCTGCCTTCGGCTTGCGCTCCAGTCCCACTGGCCAGCGGCACGCCTCGCCCACGGCGAACGCGGCCGAACCCGCGAGAACCGGCACCGCGAGAAGGCCGGTGCCGATAATCCCCATTGCAAAGATCACAAATGCGAATTTGCCCGCGACCGGCTCCAGGGCCTTGGCCGCATCAGAGGAAGAATTGATGTCGGTCACCCCGGCCTTGTGCAGGGTGGCAGCCGTTGTAACGATGATTGCGATGGCTATCAGGTTCGAAAAAGCCATGCCCACCAGGGTGTCGGCGCGAATGCGCTGGAAGGCACCCCGCGCTTGCCACGGTGCCCGCTTCAGCGGCTTGGCCTTGGGGTCGATCGTCTCCTCTTCGACCTCTTGCGACGCTTGCCAGAAGAACAGGTAGGGAGAAATCGTGGTGCCGAGTATGGCCAGAAATGTCGTGAAGAAGGCCCGGCTCCATTCCATGTGCGGAAGAACGACCCCCTTGAGGGCCTCGCCCCATGGGATATCAGCCAGAAACGCAGCCACCACGTAGGCAAAAAGGCTCAGCGTTGTCCATTTCAGGACCGTGACGTACCGGCTGTAGTCGAGAAAGACGATCGCCAAAACGCAAGCCAGGCCGAACGCAACGACGTAAAGCGAGCTTGGGCCGCCCACCAGCAATCGCAATGCATCAGCCATCGCGCTCAGGTCCGCCCCGATGTTGATCACGTTGGCGGCGAACAAAAGCAAGGCCACAAAATATATCAGGGGAGGCGGGTAGTGTCGGGCCAGATTGCCGGAAATACCTCGACCTGTCGTGCGGCCTATCCGCGCTGCTATCTCCTGGATCGCGACCATGAGCGGAAGAGTGAACACCATCGTCCAACCGACATCGAAGCCCAGCTGAGCGCCCGCTTGGCTGTACGTGCCGATGCCCGAAGGGTCATCGTCCGAAGCGCCTGTGATGAAACCAGGTCCGATTGTGTGCAGGAATCGCTGGAAGGGCCCTTTTGCCCGAATATTACTCTGTTTTTCAGAGACTTCGGCGCTTATGTCCTCATGGAGGTGCTCCAAAACCGCGGCCCCTTTCGATATATCCGCTTGAAGCAGAATTCAGCGATCGCCATTCGGTTCCTTTAGTGATCGCTGAAACACCATTGGTGCTTCCTTTGCCGGAGACATGATATTTCTCGCACGGGTCGGTTTCCGCGACATGTGAGGGCCATCATCAAATCGATCGGCAAAGAACCCATAAGAATTCGCTGAAGATCATTTCACTCGGAACATATAAGCGAGCGACTGGTTTGGTGGGGGCAGCACACACAACCAAGGGAGATCCTCCATGATTACCAAACTTCTCTCCGCCACGGTGCTTGCGGTCGCTCTGGCCACATCGGCCATGGCACAGTCGAACGGCACCGGAACCAACAGCGGTTCAGGCTCGACATCCGGCATGACCAATGGCGCAAATGGGACCGGCACCGGCTCTGGTGCAGGGGTAACGCCCACCGATCCGAACGCTACTAATTCGACGAAATCGTCGAGCGGCATGACCGACCGCTGCAAGGATGCCGCGGGCAACGACATCGACAACAACACCGCCTCCGGCGCGACAACGTCGAACATGCAGAACTGCAACAAATGAGCCGGTGGCTAGGAGCACCGCCCGAAGTCGCTCTTCTCTCCGGGGCGACCAATCGGGCGGCGTTCTCGTTGCAACGCCGCAGGCGCAGATGAGCCGACAGGCCGTCAAGCAGGCGCCATCCGCCCTGCCGTGGGCGGCAGGCGCTTCGGCGGCTACCCTTATTGCGTTGTCGGTCTGCGCGATCGGCTTGATGCGCAGCAGCAATCTGCGAGAAACCACCATCCTGCAGGCGGTTGGTGGAGATCCTGACCGCGCCGTCCCGGCAATGATCCGCAATGGCTGTGGCGGATGCCACGAAATTCCGGGAGTCCCTGGTGCCCGTGGCACCGTCGGTCCGTCCCTGCGAGGCGTCGCCGAGAGAGAATATGTCGGGGCGTCGCGAACATCCCCAGACGCGATGATGCGTTGGATCAGCAGGGCGCGCGACGTCGATCCCAAGACGGCCATGCCCAACACAAATCTGTCGCCCCAGGAGGCGCGCGACATCACCGCCTATCTTTATGCACGAACATGAGACGCGCTGAGGGCAGTGCTGGGCGCAGTCGTTTTGCCAGCAGAAACAGTAGATCAAGGAGCACTCCGGCGCCTCCAACCGCCAGCGCCTGTCCCGCCAGAACCAGGACTGTCTGCGCCGTTGACGTGCCGGCCCGCATCTGACGCACGTCGGCCGCCGTAACGCGCGCTTCCGGATTTCCGAATTGCGCGGTCACATAATTTGCAAGTATCGCCACCTGGGCGTCGTCCAACCAGCCGGCGAAGGCCGCCATTGATTTGCGTTCCGCGACGTCACCAGCCTTGACGCCTTCGAGGATCGTCATGACGACATTGTCAGGCACGGCCGCGCCGGGGGAGGTGTTGTGGGTCAGTGATGGGGCGGAGCCGTCCGCTGATCCGCCTCCATTTGCTCCATGACACCCCGAACAGAGCGACCGATAGAGATCGCCGCCGGCCGCGGTTCCGCTACCTTGCGCCTTGCTTCCAGCATTGTCCGCGATCGTAGGCACATTGCCCCATGAAAAACGCGGCTGCCTTTCGTCCCCGGGTTGTGCGGGCACATCCCTGAGATAGGCGACCATGGCACGGATGTCGTCGTCCGACAGATGTTGCAGGCTGTTCATGACCGTTTCCGCCATCGGGCCGCTTGCATATGCCTTTCCGGGCACGGCGCCGGTCTTGAGAAACCGAAACAGCTCTTCATCGCTCCAGCCGCCGACGCCTGCGATCTTGTCACTGGTGATGTTGAAGGCTTGCCAGATGCCGGCGCTGCCGCCGGCAAGCTTGCGATTGTCATCCATGCCGAACGCCGTATTTCTTGGCGTGTGACAGGCACCGCAGTGACCGAGCACTTCGACAAGATAGGCCCCTCTGTTCCATGCGGCGGTTCGGCTCCGATCCGGCATGAAACCGCCGCTGTGCAAGTTCGCGAGCTTCCACAGCGCCAGAGTCCATCGCTGGTTGAACGGAAAAGGCAGGATGTTTGCTGGGCGCGGCTGGGAGATCGGCGGCTGCGCCAGCAGATACGACCGGATCGCGAGCACGTCCTCGCGGCTCATCGCTGCGAAGCTGTCATAGGGCATTGCGGGATAAAGGTCGGCCCCGTCACGCCTGACGCCTTGCTGGACGGCTCGCACGAACTCGTCCGCGGAATAGCGCCCGATGCCCGTATCGAGGTCCGGTGTGATGTTGGTGGAAAAGACGTCGCCAAACGGCGTTGGGACGCGATAGCCTCCGGCGAATGGGCGGCTGGGATTGGACGTGTGGCAGCCGATGCAGTCGGCCGCCCGGGTAAGATATTCACCCTTCTGGATTTCGCTCGCCTGCAGGTGCGTGCAAAACGCCAACGATGCCAAAACGGACGGGATCGCATAAGAGATGGCGGCGGGGACTGGAGCGCTCACCGCATGCCGAAGCGCACGCCGGCGGCGGCGCACGGCCAATAGCCCGCTTCGTGGCGCCATCACAGTTCGCACCCGCTGAAGGTCAGCCCTGCCAACATTTGTGTCAGCATCACGAGCGTGAACAGCGCTCCAATGCCGACCGAAGTCCTAGCCAGAAACATGCGAGTGCGCGCTTTAAGGGGCGGGCTCGTGCCATGGCCTCGGTCATGAATCGCGCGCCACGACAGCAGCGCGCCTGCCGTGGCGGCGGCGGCACCTATCAACGAGAACAAGGCAGTGGGCCAAAAACCGGCGTGGCATTGCCAGAACGCGGTTGAATAATCGAGCTGCAGCGTTATGGCCCACGCGGCTGGTCCACTGACCAGGCCTGCCCAGGAAACGCCGGTGCGGATCGCCTGCATCTCACATCCTCGGGACCCAGTAGATGATAAGATAGAGCACGACCCATGAGACGACCACGAAGTCCCAATAGGAGGCGTTGTCCGAGACGTCGCTGAAGCGTCGGCCGGCCTTGCCTTTTGGCGTGAACATGAGAACCGCAAGGACGATCGTGTCCCCGACATCGGTAAGAAGATGCGTTGTGTGTAGTCCGAGCAGGAACCAGACGATCGAGCCGTAGGCGTTCTGATCCCAGGAAATCCGCAGCGCCGGAAATTCCCAAACACGAACGATCAGCGGAAGAATTCCGGCGATCGACATGATGATCATGCCAAGGCGAACTTTCGCGAGGTCCTGACGGCGCGCCCAAAGTTCGAGCAGATGGTTGGGCACGATGCTCGCCAGCAGAATAACCAATACTGTCGTGCCTGGCAGCAGATCTGGTGCTGGCGCCCCGATCGGCCAATGCGGGGCCAGCACAGCCAGATAGAAATAGGTGCCGATCGCCAAGGCGAAACCCGTCGCCTCAAGGGCGATGAAGGCAAGGGTTCCCCACCACATCGGGCTCGCCGCCCCGAAATCATATGTGGGCAGGTGGCTGACATCGGCGACAGGGCGCTGCCTCATTCCTCGTCCTCCGGTTCGCCTTTCGGCCAGAACCAACAGATGAAGCCAATCGAGACCGGTATAGCGCCCCAGACCACCGCCCATGGCGTGAATATCGAGCCGAGAAATGCGCCGCCAACCGCGATGGCCGAGAGCAGCGGCCAAATCGAATTGTCGGCCGATGGCACCCTCAGTTGCGGCACCGCGTCGGCGACCGTGCCGGCGAGCACCTCGCGGGCATCGACGCGCAGGCCTTCGACGACGAGGAGCATGTCGGGTTCGGCCCAGAGCGGTTCGCGGTGGTTTACCACCGGCAGCCGCGAAAAATCGTAGGAGGGCGGCGGCGAAGTCGTCGCCCATTCGAGCGTGCTCGCCTGCCAGGGATTGTCTCCGGCGATGCGGCCGTTGCGAAGGCTGAGCAGGATGTTCAGGAAGAAGAGCGCAAAACCGGCGAACACCACCAGCGACGAGAGGCTGATGAAGAGGTTCATCTCGCCCCAGCCACTCGCCGGCGGATAGGTGTAAACACGGCGCGGCATGCCTTGCAGACCCAGAATGTGCATGGGGAAGAAGGTGAGATTGAAGCCGAGAAAGACCAGCCAGAAGTTCCAGCGGCCAAGCCTTTCAGACAGCATGCGGCCGGTGATCTTGGGAAACCAGTAATAGACGGCGCCGAGCAGGGGAAAGACGGCGCCGCCGACCAGCACGTAATGGAAATGGGCAACCACGAAATAGGTGTCGTGCACCTGCAGGTCGAGCGGTACCGAGGCGACCATGACCCCGGTCAGTCCGCCGATCACGAAGGTGAAGATGAAGCCGAGCACGAAAAGCATGGGCGTGGCGAAGCTCGGCCGGCCGCCCCAGATCGTCGCGATCCAGCAGAAGATCTGAATGCCGCTCGGAATGGCGATCATCATCGAGGAAGCGGTGAAGAAGCTCTCGCCGAGCTGGGGCAGACCGGTGGCGAACATGTGGTGCACCCACAGGCCAAAGGAGAGGAAGCCGATCGCGACCAGCGACAGCACGATCCCGAGATAGCCGAAGACCGGGCGCCGGGCGAAGGTCGGCAGGATCGCGGAGACAAAGCCGGTCGCCGGAATAAAGATAATGTAGACCTCGGGATGACCGAAGAACCAGAACAGATGCTGCCACAGCAGTGCATCTCCCCCCGCGGCAGGATCGAAAAATTTCGTGCGGACCAACCGGCCGAGGATCAGCATCGTGCTCGATACCATCACCGCGGGCATGGCGAACAGTATGACGAAAGCGGTAACGAGGACCGACCAGACATAGAGCGGGATGCGGTCGAGCGACATGCCCGGCGCGCGTTGTTTGAACACTGTCGCAATGATCTCGACAGCGACCGCGAGTGCGGACACTTCCGTATAAGTCACCATCTGCGCCCAGAAATCGGGGCGCTTACCGATGCCGTATTCAGGTCCGGCGAGCGGAACATAGGAGAACCAGCCGGCGTCGGCGCCAGTTTCGAAGGCAAAGGCTATCCAGATCATCAGCCCGCCAAAAAGATAGACCCAGTAGCTGAAGGCATTGAGGCGCGGGAAGGCGACATTGCGGGTGCCGATCATCAGCGGCACCAGGTAGATGGCGAACGCCTCCATCACCGGCACGGCGAACAGAAACATCATCGTTGTGCCATGCATGGTGAACAGCTGGTTGTAGAGATCGGGACCGATGTAGCCGGCTTCGGGCCGGGCAAGCTGGAACCGCATCGCCAGCGCGGACAGACCTGCAAGGATGAGGAACAGGAAAGCCGTCACGATATAGCGCCGGCCGATCAGCTTGTGATCGACAGTGACCAGCCAGCCATAAAGGCCTTTCGGCGTTCGCCAGGCATGCGCCAGAAAGGCGCGCAGCCTCGCCTCATCGAGGCCGGTGTCCCGCACGCCTTTCAGCACCTCCTGTTCATGCTCGGCTGACGTTCCCGCAACGCCGCTCATTCGAGGCTTCCAAGATAGGTGACGACGGCATTGAGATCGTCGGCGCTGAGGGCAATGCGCGGCATCTTGGCGCCGGGCTTCATGGACTGCGGATCGGCTATCCAGGCAGCAAGCGCCCCTGGGGTCATGGCCAACGTATCAGCAGCCAGTGCGCGGCGGCTTGCGAGATGGGTAAGATCAGGTCCAAGCGTTCCGCCGGCCGGTGTGCCTCTTATCGTGTGGCAGAGTGCACAGCCGGTGGAAAGAAAAGCCCGCTGGCCGCGGCGTTCTTCTTCGCCGGCGGGCGCGGGCGCCGCGGCGTCCTGCCTGGATCGCCACGCATCGAAAGCTTCGCGGCTTTCCGCAACGACGGTGATGGCCATATGGGCGTGCTGATAGCCGCAGAACTCGGCGCATTGGCCGCGATAGGTTCCGGGTTTGTCCGCAATAAGCGTGAGCTCGCTTGGCCGGCCCGGGATGAGATCCCTTTTGCCGGCGAGGCTTGGCACCCAGAAGCTATGAATGACATCGAGCGAATCGAGCTCGACCTTGACCGGGTCGCCAACGGGAATATGGATCTCGTTTGCCGTGACGAGCGCTTGCGACGGTTCATTCCCGAAGTAACGGACCTCCCACCACCATTGATGCCCGGTGACCCGGACGGTGAGCGTTTCCGTTCCGCTCAGCGAAGCAATGGATTTGCCCGCGAAAAAGCTCATCGTCGTCAGCATGACGAGCACGAGAACGGTCAAAGCGATGGCGCTTGCGACAAGGCGCGTAAACCGACGTTCCTGCCGGACATCGATCTCAAGTGGCAAATGCGTTGTCTCGGTCAGACGGCGACGCAGAAGCGCTGCCGCCAAGACCAGCATGACAAGCAGCCATGTGCCCGTCGCAACCGCGCTGAAGGACCAGATCAGGTCAAGGATCCTTCGGGCATTCGCACCGTGTGGATGAAGCGCGGACTGCCAGTCGCTGCATCCAGCCAGGACCAGCATTGGCGCTGTGCTGGCCCACTGTTTTGGCCATGTGCAGGTGAGCGGCATCAGCGGTCGTTTCCGCGTACGAGGGCGGGCCACCGGACTCACGCACCTTGCCATGAAGGATCCACCATCGTTGCCAAGGCCATAACGCGGTTGGTTGCAAAAGGATGCTTGGCAACGCTACCGTCCCTGGAAAGAGCGCGAACTCAGGGAATACTTTGTCGAACCAAGGCGAGGGGCGGCCGTTCTTCGGCATACGGCGGAAGCGCGGCTCTAGATGATGGGCAGGTGGGAAGCGTGCCGCCGCCCGCTTGTTCCAATCCAGAAAGCGGCCAGGAGCAGTGCGGCTCCGCCATAGATCAGGCCGGCCGGAATCCACATCAACAGGCCCGCCAATTGCTGATCCTCGAGTGGGCTGAGGCCCCACAGTTTCGAGCCGATGGCATTTTCCGGGTACCACAGCCTGCGCGAAACGACAAACAACGCCCCGAGCAAGCCGGTGTGCAGCGAGGTGAAGAAAAGATGCATGACCGCACCGCCACAGTCTTGTTCGCGGCCAGGGCGGGGCAGCAGCACCCACCAGAACAGAAGCCCGGTGCCGAGAAAACTCGCATGCTGGGCATAGTGCAGAAAGCCCTGCTGGAGCGCAGCCTCAAACAGCGCTGGAACATGCCATGTCCATATCGCGATTCCGTGCAGGAAAGTCGCGACCACAGGGCGGCTCATGACAGCCCAGATCACCTGAAATATGTTTGTGTGCCCAGCCGCGCCGAGCGTCTGGCGCAGCCGCGCGGGCAGCGCCCACATCATTGCCGCCATCGGTCGGGAAGCGACCAGCAGCGGTGCCGCGATGGCCATCAGCAGTTCGTGCTCGACCATGTGAGCGGCAAACACATGTTCGCCCAATGCGTGGATCGGGCTTACAAGCGCGACCGCCAGTGCGGCCCAGCCGGCGAAAAACAGCAAGGCCTGCCGCGACCGCAAAGGACGTCCGCGTCCGCTCCGACGCCAGAGCCGGCTGGCGCCAGCAATGTACAGCGACACAGCCGCCGCGAGCGGAAATGTAATCGGAAACGCCAGCGTCCAACCGGCTTGCGGGGCGCCGCTGCCATAGCAGATAGAGGTCGAGAAGAGTGCGTCGAAGCTCATCCTCCGCCTCTGGGGCATTGCTCTCCTGGCTGCATTTCGCGGCTCCAGAGTATTTCCGGCGAAAACAGGTTCGCCTCCGATGCTCTATATGTTTGTTACGCAATTCCGAACGCAAACCGCTTCGCATTTTCGCGGGAATTGCTCTAGGCATCCATCATCGACTTCGCCGGCTCCCGGGCAATATTTTCTTCGATGCGCTCGTGCCCCGGCGTCTGCGGCAAGGCCTGGCGGAAATTCTTGGCATAGTCGAGCGGCATCCTGGGCGGCATCAACGGCTCATAGGCATCGACCAGCGCTTCGATCACAACCGGACCTTCGGTTGCGAAGGCCTCGTCGAGAATAGTCTCGATCTGATCGGCCCGCTCGATGCGAAAACCGCTTGCACCCATCGCTTCCGCCGCCTTGGCAAAATCGATCGGCTGCAGTTCGCAACCGAATTGCGGATTACCCAGAAACATCATCTGCTCCCAGGCGATCTGATTGAGCATGTTGTTCTTGACGACCAGAATCTTCAGCGGAGTCTTGTAGCGCACCGCCGTCGAGAATTCGCCCAGCTGCATGGCAAAACCTCCGTCTCCCACGATAGCGGCGACCGGTCGACCGGGAAATGCAATGCCGGCGGCGATGGCATAGGTAAGGCCGCAAGCCATGGATGCCAGCGATCCGGATACGCCAAACGCCTGGCCGCTTCGAAGATCGACATGGCGGGCGGCAAGCTCCGTGTTCTGACCGGAGTCGGTGGCCAGCACCGTGTCGTCGGCTAGTCTTTGGCCGAACGCCCGGGCAATCGTTTGCGGCTTCAGCGGATGCGCCCGCGCGTTTTCGGATTGCCTCATCATCTGGCGCCATCTCCTCATGGTTTCCTGGGAGTGTTGCAGGAATTCACCGGAAGGCTTTTGGGTCAGACGTTGATTGAGCGCGCGCAGTGTCTCGGCGGCGTCCCCGACAAGACCGGCTTCGACCGGAAAGCGCAGGCCAATGCGCTGCGCATCGCAGTCGATCTGGACGCCACGGGCCTGCCCGGGCTTGGGGTAGTATTCGATGTAGGGGAAGGTGGAACCGACGATCAGCACCGTCGCAGGTCTCCATCGCTTCTTGTGAAGCCAGGGTTCCGAGGATGCCTATCCCGCCGGTCGTGTGAGGATGGTCGTCCGGCAGCACCGCCTTGCCCAGCAAGGCCTTTGCGACAGGTGCCTGCAGCAGATGGGCGGCATGTTCGAGTTCCGCGGCCGCGCCGATGGCGCCGCGTCCGGCCAGGATCGTCACTCGCGAGGCGCGGTTCAGAATGGCGGCTGCTTCGTCAAGCTCGGCGTCCAGCGGCATGGTGTGGCCGGCGAACATTTGCTGCGGCGTGTGCGCCGGGCGGTTGCGTTTGCTGCGCTTTGAGGGATCGCCCTCTTGCTCCTGCACGTCACTGGCAATCGAAAGATGGGCGACGCCCTTACGCGCCAGCGCGGTTCGGCAGGCGAGGCTGGCAACGTTTTCCATATGCGCGGCATCGGAGACATGGGCATTATAGACGGAGACATCGTTGAACACGCGCGTCAGATCGACATCCTGCTGCGTGAACGTCTCGATCAGATCGTGGAACTGCATGCCCGTGATCGCAAGCACCGGAGCCTGGTCGAGCTTGGCGTCATAAAGGCCGGTCAGAAGATGCGTTCCGCCGGGACCGGACGTTGCCAGGCAGACGCCTAGCTTTCCTGTCCATTTGGCATAGGCGCACGCCATGAAGGCAGCCGACTCTTCGTGCCGGACCTGCACGAAGGCTATCTTGTCCCGCCGGGTGCGCAGCGCTTCCATGACGCCGTTTATGCCGTCTCCCGGCAAGCCGAACACCACGTCCACGTCCCACGCGATGAGTGTGTCGACGAGAATTTCTGCTGCATTTGCCATGTCAGGATCGCTCCGGTGATAGGGCCGAACCGGTGAAGCACGGGTTGGTTCCTTCATCACAAGAAATCGTGACATGTCGGAAAGCGGCGGCCGGGCGGCTGTCGGGACCCCAACGCACTCCAGGAACAAAAAGCCTGACCAGTGGTTCGAGCCGCGTCTTGGCGCAGCTTCAAATCCCGCTTTGTCGGCACCTGGTTGGAATGTTTGTCATGACGTTTTGCATGCCCTCGGTAAAGATGCGCTTCCAATGAGCGAGCCACTGGATAGTGCCGGCCAGAGGAAAAGCGAGCGAAAGGAAGGCGGCGTTGTCCGGGCCCTCGGGCTTGGACTGATTACCGGCGCGGCTGACGACGATTGTTCGGCGATCGGTACCTACGCCAGTGCCGGAGCCCGATTTGGGCCCGACCTGCTGTGGACGGCACCGGTTACTCTGCCGATGATGTATCTCGTCGTCTATCTTTCATCCAAACTTGGTCAGGTTTCGGGTCGTGGGCTATTCAAGGTCATATCCGATTTCTATCCGCGTTGGCTGCTATGGTCTGTTCTGACGGGCGTGCTGATTGGCAATACGATCGAGGCAGCCGCCGACCTTGGCGCCATGTCGGCGGCCGTTATGTTGTTCGTTCCGCTGCCTGGTCCACTGATCGTCATTGTCGTCGCGATCGTCATTTTTGCCCTGCAGGTATTTGGATCCTACACCTTGATCCGCGATGTGTTCCGATGGCTGGCGCTGGCGCTGCTTGCCTATGTGGTCTCCGCGCTGCTTGCCAAACCGGATGCGGCTTCGGTCCTTCGCGGCACGCTGCTGCCAAGGATCGAGTTCAGCCGCGAATACCTGTCCATCCTGGTCGCCATCGTCGGGACGACGCTCTCCGCATATCTCTACACCTGGCAGTCGAACCAGGAGGTGGAGGAGGAGATTGCCAAGGGCAGAACGACCCTTGAAGAGCGCAAGGGCGCCACCGAGGGCGAACTCCGCCGATCCCGCCGCGATATCCTGATCGGCATGACGTTCTCCAATCTGATCATGTATTTCATCATTCTTTCGACAGGGTCGACGCTCTACAAGGCCGGCCAGACTCAGATCGACACCGCGGCGCAGGCCGCCGAAGCGCTGCGGCCGCTTGCCGGCGATGCGGCGGGAATTCTTTTTGCCGCAGGCGTAATTGGCGTCGGCTTTCTGGCTGTGCCGGTCATGACGGCTGGCGCTGCCTTCGATTTCGCCCAAGCGATGGGATGGAAGAATGGGTTGAATGCCAAACCCCGGCAGGCCCCTAAATTCTACATGGCGATCGGGACAATCACATTGGTGGCGGTGGGTCTCAATTTCCTCGGCTTCAATCCGATGAAAGCCATGGTCTGGTCGGGCATCGTGCAAGGGTTTTCCACGCCTCCGCTCCTGCTTCTCATTCTCATCATGACCAACAATCGCAAGATCATGGGTGACAAGGTCAACAGCAAAAGCACGAACATCCTGGGTGGCGCGACGACCCTGGCGATTTTTTCGGCGTCGGCGGGTCTGGCGGCAAGCTGGTTCCTGTGATTCGCGGGACGTGAAGTATCTTCAGGCGTGGCGGAACATCGGCGATCAATTGTCGTTGACACGCTTGTGAGAGAGAGGACACCGCCATGTCAAACTTCCAGGCCGCCACTCCGGATCGTCTGCGGCAACTCAGGCTTGAGGCTTCAGCTCATTTCACTCCGATGATGCTGCACGAAGCATTGCTGCGGCTTTCCCACGCCTGTGGAGGTGAAAGCCTTGAGCGGTTCGAGAAGGCCATGGTCGCCCAGATCGAAGCGACGAAGGACGACCGGGCCGATTTCGACACGATCAAAGAATTCGCGATCGAGCAGCTTTATGCCGTGATCCGGGAAGCGAACGATTCGCCAAAGAAGAAGCAGTCGCTGGAAAAGACCGAAACCCGCAGGACGCCCGGCCGCTCCGAAGAACCGCAGACGCTTGAGGATCAACTGCAGGCCGGGTTGGAGGATTCTTTTCCCGCGAGCGATCCGCCAGCGGTCGTGTCCACAGCCATTCCAGGCGGAGCAAAGAAGCTGGTCGGGACCGACGAGGTGCTGAAAAAGCAGCGAGAAGAGGCAGCCAAAGAGACCGGCCAATCATAAGGCCGCAATGTGAGCCAAAGGCGCGGCTGCAAACCAGGCCGCAGGCGTCAAACTGCCGGTGTGCGGCTTTGTTCCCACAAAGAACGGAGTGCGCCGCGGATCCATCATCGAAGGAGGCGTCATCGTTGCGGCCTGCCGAATTTCTGAAGAGTTGTCCTCGGCGCGAGGAACGAACCAAACTTCCATGCATTTAGCAGGGGCTGCATTCGTACACTCTTTCTTCTGGGAGCTGGACCATTGTCATCCGGAGGCTACATTTCGGCCGACCAGGAAACCAATGAAGTTTCCATCGTTGACCTCATACCCGCCCTCCGGGCTTTCGCGCGTACCTTCTGTCGCGTCCCCGACGATGCCGACGATCTGGTGCAGGAGACGCTGACCAAGGGGCTCGCGAACATCGACAAGTTCGAACCCGGCACACGCATGAAATCGTGGCTCTTCACCATCATGCGCAACACTTACTATACCCGGATCAAGATTGCTGCCCGGGAAGCGCCAGGCCTGCTCGACTGTGCATCTTCAAGGCCGATTTCGGAAGCGACCCAGGAATGGAGCGTTCAGAGCAAGGAAGTTCACGGCGCCATTCAAAGACTACCCGAACACCAACGCGAGGTTCTGATGCTGATCGGCGTTCTGGGAGTAAGCTATGAGGAAACGGCCGAGATATGCGGCTGCGCGGTAGGGACGGTCAAAAGTCGGCTGAATCGTGCCCGCGCCAATATTCTCGAGTTGCTTGGGGAGAGTTCACTGCAGACATTGATGGAAAGACGAAATCATCTATCGGATGGTCAACTCGGTATCGAGGGTGACAGCCGCAGATAGTCAGTTCTTCACGTCACCTCGACGCTTCTCGATCAGCGCGTTTTGCAACTCCATCGCCAGCCTGGTCAGCCGGTCTGGAATTTTTTCCTGCTCTATGGCGTCGAGGAGAGAAGTGATCTCCTGGTCCATAGCCAGACCGAATTGCGGGTCCACCGTATCATCCCTCGAACGAGACATCCAAATTCTCTTGATAATAGCAGTCCCTTGACCTTAGTGTGGTGACAAATGCTCGAGATTACAAGGCGATATCCACCGCCGGCATGATTGCCGGCGGCCCTTGCACAGGTTTATTTCCTTAGCCTTACATCGCCACGGGCCAAGAATGCGGTGGGACGCCGTTCAATCCTTCGGCAACTGGTTCGCGGCATGGTCCTGATATTGATCGGACTTGATGCGATTGCCATCCAGTCCGCGCTCCTCGCTGTGCTGTTTCTTGTCGCGATTGGACAGAACCGCGTTTTCTCCGACCTTGTCCTTGGGCAGGTCGGTCATCGCGCCGGCGCCGGTACCCTTGCCCTGGGTGCCGCGGCCGAAATGTTTTTTGTCGCCGGATGCCATGATTTTCTCCTTCGGATCGGTGACGCTCTTCAGCGCCTCTGGTTCGACGTCCGAACTGGCGGCGCGCGGTAATGTTCCGCCGCCTCGAGCAAGCAGGAAGGCGTCGCCATCCCATGACCGAAACGGCTTCTCGCCATTGATGACGACCCGCAATTGGTGAGCTTCCGCCAGACGGCCGATATCGGCGCGGTCCAAAAAAAGCGATCCGCGATAGGAATAGTTCAGCAGGGCCAGCCAGCCCGGCCGTTTCAGAACGCGTGCGATCTCGTCGAAATGCCGCTCGGCCATGCCGGCCAGAACCAGATAAGGAAAGCTGTCGACCGCCAGCACGCAATCGAAACTGCTGTCGTCGAATTCGGTCAGATCGAGACCGGAGGTTTGCCGCAACTCGACATTGCCCAACGCGGCGCATCGGTCGGAGGCAACGGAGATCATCCGCGAGGATATATCGATGCCGACCATCCGCTTGAATGATTTGGCAAGCGCGCGCTCGAAACGGCCGATGCCGCAACCAATGTCCAGAATGTCCCGGCCGGTTCCGGTGAAGTCCTGCTCCTTGAGCCATGCAGCGACTTCCTCGGTCGTGGCCGACAGCCTTTCCTCATCACCGAGCGATGCGAGCTGGACACTCGCTGTTTGCGAAATCGCCGCCGCCGCATCGAAGCTCAACGCCAGCCGCCTGACGACAGCGGCATCGGTCTCGTCGTCGTCGCGTGCGTGCCGAACGGCCGCTCCCGTCGCTCGCAAGGTGGCAAAGGCGCCGGGTTTGCGGCGAAGCAGCCCGGCTACCTCTCGCAGCCGTTCCGTTTCTTGCGAATTCGAGGGAACGACCTCCAGCACGATCTCCGCCAATTCCGCCACCCTGATCTCCATCCCCAGGTGAAGCGCCAGCCTGGCGACGACGGCTTCGGCGCAAACACCATCGGCCATGCAGCCTTCTACGATCGATCTAATCGCCATCCGGCGCTGGGCGGATTTTGACCCGGCTGCACTCATGCTATCAGCTCCGCGTCCAGATCCTGCGCATCGTCCACCTGTCGATGGCGCCCCAGCCGTATTTGTAGGCCTCCTGACCACGCAGGAAATCGAACTCGCGGGCACCTTCGCGGATCGACTCCGCGATCGCGTGGCCGATCAGGATCGCACTTGGACTCTCCTCGGCATAGGCAGGGTCGAAGCCGCCGAGATAGGCGTAGGCACGACCGCGATGGTGGAAACCGTAATAGGCGCCGACGGTCTTGCCATCGATTGCCAACAGCCAGCATCGGACCAGGCCGCGAGCGTCGAGCAAGGGTACTGCGCGCCTGTGGAATTGCTCCACGGCGACATCGGCCAACACGCCACCTCCGTGCCCGGCCCAGCGCGCGTGGTGCAGGCGGATCAACTGGTCGAGGAACCTTTGGGCATCGCCTCGTGCCGACGACAACGCGGTCCGGCCGCGTCTGGACGCCGCCTGGTGCGCCCGTCGCAACTGCCGCCTGCGTCGGGAGGGCACGCAGCCCGCAAGGGTTTCGTCGCCGGCGATGGCGAGCACGGGGCAAGCGCCATGTGCGGCTGGCCGCCCCGCCTTCAGATCGGGGTGTGTAACCGCAAGACCGGCACCGCCTTCCGGCAAATCCGACAGAATCCATTGCGACCAGCCGACCGAGAGGATCTTTTCGGCAATGATCGCGACGACCTGAGCCTCGGTGCCGGGGACACACAGGATGTCCAGATAGTCGCTGAGCGAGATGCCGACCGGAAGAAGTTTCGACCCAGCGGTTCCGTGCTCGAGATAGAGCGGCGCCAGCCCAATCAGATCGCCTCCGCGCCAGACCGCGACCGTCGCCAGGTCGCCGGGCGCGAATGTGCGCCACCATGGCAACAGCCAGGCGGGAGATTGAAACGGCGTCGCCGAGGAACTCTGCTCCCACAATCTCCACCAATGCGGCGCAAGGGTATCGAATCGCGCCGGATCATCGATGATCTCGCTGCGCAACACAGGCTTGCTCACGGTGTGACGGCGAGGCGCCCGGCATCGGTGCCGAGTCGTGCCAGCGCTTGATAGGCGTCCATGTAAGACGAGATCATTCGTTCCAGCGAAAACCGCCGCCGCGCCTCGGCCCGGCATGTCTCGGGGTCGAGGCTGGACGCCGCAATGATGGCTTGCGCCATCTCGTCGATCGTATTGACGAGAAAGCCTGTCCTGCCGTGCTCGATGACATCGGGAAGCGCACCGTTCGGAAAGGCGACCACCGGTGTGCCGCAGGCCAGCGCCTCCATGGCGACAAGTGAGCTGGTCTCGGCGGCAAGGCTCGGGATGACCAGACAGCGCGCTGCGTTGAGAAAGCGCCGCTTGGCGGTGAAACCGAGCGGACCAAGGAAGCGGCGGCGGCCATCGAGGCGAGGTTGGACCTCGTCGCGAAAGTAGCGCGCGTGCGTTTCATAGGGATAGACCTTGCCGCCGACAACCAGCGGCACACCTGCTTGCTTGGCTGCGTCCAGCGCCAGGTGGATGCCCTTTTCCGGGCAGATACGGCTGAGAACCAGTGCGAAGTCGCGCTTCGCTAGCGGCAGGCTGAGCGCCTCTATGTCGACGCCGTTCGGAATCGGCGCCGCCAGCCTGGCGCCTGATGGCGCGGTTTTCTGCTGGGCGGCCGAGACCGCATGGAGCCACAGGTCGTCGCGTGTCGGGCGCAGTGCCTCGGCCGGATACCAGTCCAGCGGCAGGTGAAGCGTCACCAAGGTCGGGCCATCGTCTGGCAGATAGGCATCGAAATCGATGCCGTGCAGATGAACCACATCGATCGGCCAACTGGCGCGGGCAGCGGCGATCGCGTCGCGATGAGCCTGCTGCGCGCGGCTCTTGGCCGCCTCGTCGAGCACGCCACTTTCCGCCGGTGTCTCCACAAGCGTGCCGCTCGCGCTGGAGCCCCGGCAGCCGACGACGATCGACCGGTGACCCGTGCGAACCAGTGCCCGATCGAGCATCGACAGGACCTGCTCGGCACCCCCGACCGCATCCGGTCCGACAGGCGCGAGGGGATAGGCGACATTGAGGACGGTAAGCGTCATGGCCGGCCGAGCCACGGTGCCAGAGGCAGTGAATTGGTGGACCCGTGAGCTTCCACTTCGGTCAATGCATCCAATGATCGCGGACCGGGTCGCATGAGAGCCTCACGCAGCCGAGGCCCGCTGCGTCGGGCGCGAGGCGGATGTCATGACGGGCGCGTAGCGGCGGACCATCGTTGCACAGAACTCGGCGAATTCCTCGGGCACTAGCGGGGGACTGGTGTGGTGAGGCATCATTCCGCGATGCTCAGGCGTGAAGCAGAAGGTGACCGTGACGTCGAAATCGGCAAGTGCCTCCATCTGTCGATCGAACCAGTCCAACGCATTCGGCCTGAAGCTGTCGGCCCAGGAAAGCCCCGTGCGCATGTTGGTGACGCCGAGCCGCTTCATCCAGGCGACGGCGTCGTCCAGTCGCGGGTCCTCGAAATGAAACCACTGCACCAGCCCCATTGCGGGTGTGTAGCGCAGGAATTCCTCCAGCGCCGGCTTCGGCGTGCCGTCCTGGCGCAGCAGCCCCATGTGGAAATGACGATAGTAGGAGGATCCCTCCGCTTCGCGATGCCGCGTCGTCGCTTCCCATTCACGCGGAAGGTCGTAGAGGCTGTACCACTGGATACGTGGTGCGTTGCCGAGCAGCAATTCGGCGGTGCGCTTCAGTCCCCAGACCTGTATTTCCTCGGCCCCGAAGGTCGATACGCCGACCTCGCTGACCCAGATGGGGAGATTGGTGACGGTCGCGATCTCGCCGATCTTCTGCGGCCATTCCTGAATTTGCCACAGGTTCCAGTCGAGAGGAAAGCCGTGCACCGCGACGGCATCGACATGGTCCAGCACGCCGTATTCCTTCATGCGCGTGATAAAGCCGGGGTCTATCGGCGAGATGCCGCCAAGCACTTTTGTCAGAGCCGGGTTCTCGGACGCGATCGCGTCCGCCGACAGGACCGCCATCCTGGCAAAGCGGCTCCAATCGGGGTCGAGCTCGGGGTCCCAATGCGATTTGTTGTTGGGCTCGTTCCAGATCATCGCGGCTTCAATCACGGAGCTTTCCTTTCGACGGGTAAATCGCACCGCCGCCGGTCGGCGCGCCGGCAGCGCGGCAGAAATAGACCTCCTGCTCGGGATGTAGAACGATCTCGAAACCGGCGCTGCGCAGCATCGCTTCGGTGCAGGCCCGGTTCGGTATCCACCAGTTGGTCGGATCGTCGGCATAGCGGTGTTCGATGAAATGCAGCTTGGGAAATTCCGGCCGGTCGAACAAATCATGCGTCCAGAAATGATAGTTCTCTTCCAGCTCGGGCAGCTCCTTGCTGCCTCGTTGCATCGACTGGAAGATCATCAGATCGCCGGCGACGTGCTCACGGATCAGGTCGAGGGCGAGCAAGGGGTGGCGCAGATGGTAAAGCACCCCCATGAACAGCACGACGTCGAATGTCTCGCGCAGGGCACCGACGTCGTAGACCGACAGTTTCTGGAATTCGATCTCGCAGTCCGCGATCTCGGCGGCAAAGCGGGCCTGCGCCAGATAGGCCTCGTCGAAATCGATGCCGAGGACGTGGGCGGCGCCTCGCCGTTTCATCTCGATTGAGTAGAAGCCGGCATTGCAGCCAATATCCAGCACGGTCTTGCCGGCCAGATCGGCGGGTATGGCATCGGCGAATTTGCGCCATTTGATCAGCGGGTAATTGCCGAGAAAATGGTCGGGCGCGGTTTCGACGCCGGCCAGTTCCATGTTGTGGAACCACGGGCCGAGCGCGTCGATGCGCCGGCGGATTTCGGCATGGGAATGCAACATGTTCAGGCTCCTTCGCCCGGAACGACGGGTACATGCGAATGCGTGCCGGGCATGATCGTTGCGGACTGTTGATGAGCTGACGGGACGCCGTTTTCAAGCAACCGCAGGGCTGTGCGATAGCCGTTGAAAGTGCCGACATCGACATAAGCGGAGCCGGCTTTGATCCCGTAGGCTACACCCCCGGCCGCAAGGTAGGCGTTGATCAATGTACCGATATATTCGTCACGACCATCCCGCTCGCGCCAGAGTGCCGCAAGCCGATGCAGGATCTGGCCGGGCATCTTGAACGCGCCCCAAACCCAGTTCGTGGAGGCATCCTGTCGCTTGACCTGGATTTCGATCACGCGCTCGTCGTCTTCGGTACAGACGGCATCGAAGAATTCCGGGCTGTCCACCGGGAAGAGCAGAAATGAAAGCTGATCGTCGGGCAAATGACAGAATCCGTCCTCGGGAAACCAGATCGTATCTGGAAGGCCGACCAGGACGACCTCGTCGGGCGCCACGAGGGGCGCTGCCCGGAAAATCGCATCGCAGAGACCGATGGGGTTGGGCTGCACCACAAAGAGCGCCGCCGCGTCGCCGTAGCCGGCTGCGTAGTATTCGAGAATGTCGGATTTGCCCGATCCGATGATGAAGCAGATCTTGTCGACGCCGGCCTGGACCATGCGCCGCACCAGATACTCGCTTACAGCGCAGGGACGTTCGGTCTGGCCGTCGATCCGGCTGCCAACCGGCAGCAGCTCCTTCGAGAAACCGAGCGGTTGAATGCGGCTGCCGCGTCCGGCAGCGGGCACAATGCCCAACATCAGACTGCTTCCTCGATCGGTTCGCCGACCGGATTTTGCAAGGCGTCGGCCAGCATTCTATCCAGTTCCGCTGCACGCCTGGCGGACGTGTGCTCGCTCAAGACCCGCTCGCGGGCACGCCTTCGGATGCCGTCGAGTTCGTGCTCGGGCAATTGCAGCGCGGCGACCACGTCATCCGTGTCATGCGCCAACAGGACTTCGCGGCCGGGTTCGAAGAAGTCCGCGAGGCCTGGCCATGCGTCGGTGATGATGGCAGCCCCACACGCGGCCGCTTCGAAGAGCCGTCCCGACGGGCACCAGCCCTTTTGTGCCATGGCTTCCCGGGTGACGTTCAGCGTCAGCCGCGACGATGAGAAGAACGCCGGATGGTCGGCGGGCGGCAGATGCCTGACGAAGAAGATGTTGTCGCTCCACGGGAATTCCTGCGGATACTGTGCGCCGCCAATGATGAAGCGCTGATCGGGCAGGCGCATGGCCGGGCGGACCAGCAGCTTTTCGACGCCGGCCTGGCGATCCGCCGCGTAGGTCCCGAGATAGGACAGATCGCCGGCGAATTCGGCCCGCTTCTCGGCCGGCCGGTGCCGGTCGGGATCGACATGCCCGTAGAGCGGCATCACCTGGCGCGCACCCAGAACGGTCTTGAGCGCCTCGAGCGCCGAGCCGCCGGTGTAGCTCAGGACGAGGTCGTAATCGGCAAGGCCCTCTGGTCCGAAATAGGGCGGACGCTCACCGTGCTCGACGCGGGCAAGTGTAACTGGAGTATCGAGATCGTAGAAGACACGCAGCCCGCGACTTGCCTGCTGGGCCAGGCGCGAAGCCTCAACGGCGTCGGGGCAGTAGGAGGTGACGACGACGACATCCGCTTGCTTCATCGCCCGCTCCGCAACGCGGCGGATGTCCTCCCAGTCCGGATAGATGACGACGTTGCCGCCGTCGAGCTGATCCAGATCGCGGGCCCCGGCATAATAGGGAGTGTCGCGTTCGAAAAAGGTGATGGACCAGCCCAACCGGGCGAGAGCGCGGATCAGCCCGCGCCACAGCGTGGCGTGGCCGTTCCCCCATGAAGACGTGACGGTGAGACCGAAAATGACCATCCGCATCCGGAATTTCCTCGTCAGGCCGCTTCATTCATTCGCAGGAGCTTGGAGCCCCAGTCGCCTGACACGATGGTCGTGATCGAGGCTGGATCGATGTCGAAGCGGAAGCAGTCGCCGACCGGCAAGCCAAGCACATTGCAGACGGCGGCCTTGATCACGTCGGCGTGGCTGACCAGGGCGACGCACTGGTTCTGATGCAGTTCGCGGACGCCGTTCATCAGCGAGACCATGCGCTGCTGGACATCCAGCATGGTCTCGCCGCTCGGGGTCCTAGCCTCCTGGCGCTGGTCGTTCCAGGCGCGCCAACCGGCGTCGCCGTTCAATTCGTCGAAAGTCTTTCCCGACCAGTCGCCGAAGTCGATCTCGTCGAGTTCGGCGCAGATCGCGATTTCGCCGACGCCGCAGGCGAAAGCGATTGGCAGTGCCGTCTCCTGCGTGCGCTCGCGCGGGCTGCACAGGATGGCTGCAATCGTCTCTTGGGCCATGCGGCGGCCAAGCTGCTCGGCCTGAGCCTTGCCGGCCTCGCCGAGGCTAACGCCGGCCATGCGCCCGGCAAGATAGGAGCCGACATTGTCGTGCGCCGCGTGGCGGATCAGGAAGAACGTGGTGGTCATTCCGCGGCATCCAGCAAAGGCTCATCCTTGCCGGCGATGAAAGCGAGCGTGCGCTGCCGGGCTTCGGCGTCGGTGAACTGTTCGGGAGGCGACTTCATGAAATAGCTGCAAGGACCGGTCAGCGCCCCGGCGATGCCGCGGTCGAGCGCCAGCTTGGCGCAGCGCACCGCATCGATCACCACGCCGGCTGAATTGGGCGAATCCCACACCTCCAGCTTGAGCTCGGCATTCAGCGGCACGCCGCCGAAGGTGGTGCCTTCGACACGAATGTAGGCCCATTTGCGATCGGTGAGCCAAGGCACATGGTCGCTCGGTCCGACATGGATGTTGCCCGGCTCCAGCGGAACATCGAGCTGGCTGGTCACCGATTGTGTCTTGGAGATCTTCTTCGATTCCAGCCGCTCACGTTCCAGCATGTTGAGAAAATCGGTGTTGCCGCCGAAATTCAGCTGATAGGTGCGATCGATGCGCACGCCGCGCTCGCGAAAGAGGTTGGCCAGCAGCCGGTGCACGATGGTCGCGCCGACCTGGCTCTTGATGTCGTCGCCGACCAGCGGCAGCCCGCGCTGCTCGAAGCGCCGGCGCCATTCCGGACGCGACGCGATGAAAACCGGAATGCAATTGACGAAGGCGCAGCCGGCCTCGAGCGCGCATTCAGCATAGAAGCGTGTCGCCTCTTCCGAACCCACCGGCAGGTAGGAGACCAGCACGTCGGCTCCGCTGTCGCGCAGGATATCGCTGACATTGGCAACCGGTTCGGGCGCCTCTTCGATCTCGTCGCGCAGGTATTTGCCGATGCCGTCGAGCGTCGGTCCGCGTTCGACGCGAACACCGGTCGTCGGCGCGTCGGCAAAGCGGAACGTGTTGTTCGGGGCAGCGTAGATCGCATCCGCGACGTCGCGGCCAACCTTGCTTTTGGCGACATCGAATGCGCAGACAATTTCGATGTCGTCGACATGATAGCCACCGAGATCGGCATGCATCAGCCCCGGGATCGGTTCGTTGCTTTTTGCATGACGATAATAGGAGAGGCCCTGCACCAGGGAGGATGCGCAATTGCCGACTCCAACGATGCCAACACGAACCTTTTTCGATCCCACGAAACTGCCGCCCTATGCTGTTCAAAGGTAAGTTCCTTGCGCCGAACCACCACCGTGCCGGAATGTTCCTTGGTCGCTCGAAAAATTGCGCGAGACGGCATGGATCGAAGCTGCACCCGCCGCGTTGCCCGCACGGCAAGCATTGGAAATCGATCGATGATCGTCTACGGCGACCACAAGCGGACCGAGAACGCACGACAACTTCAAGAGGCAGCGATCGACCTGGCCCAAAGCCTCGACCGGATGTCTCGCGGCATCCGGCGCCATGCTGCATTGGTCGGGCTATTCATCTGCGCGTCACAGCTGGTTCAGGGGCTCGCCGATGTCGACTTCAAGGTCCTGGGCGTCGACACCAATTCGCCTTCGCAACGGCAAGGCGCCGAGTTGCTGGTCGGGCTTGCGGCAGAGGTGGCGAAGTCGTGGCGAAGCGGTTTCGCCTTAGGCGGTGGCATCGATCCGCGACGTCTCCAATCGCTGGCGGCGCTCGATTGCAAGACAGAGGTTTTGACCGGTTCGGCCGAGGGTTACGCGCATTATGCGCTTTATCCCGAGAGCTATCTGGGCGCGGCGCAGGAATCAGGTCTCGACGCGAACACATGTGTGATCGGCATCCGCAGTATCGGTTTGGGGCTTGCGGCCATGGTGGCCGCCGCCATCGGTGCGCCGCCGCCGATCAGTCTGCGTCCGATCGGCCATCCTTTCGATCGGCGGGTCAATGCCGATCCGCGGTTGGTCGCTGCCTGGAGGAACGAGCCGTCGGCTCGGTTCGCTGTCGTCGACGAAGGTCCCGGCCTGTCGGGAAGTTCTATCCACGCCGTCGTCACGTGGCTGCGGGACCTGGGTATCGATAGGAGCCGCATTCACCTGTTCCCCAGCCATTCGGGCGATCCGGGCGCAGAAGCGTCGCAGGACGTCCGGGAGACATGGATGCGCTGCCGCAAACATGTGGCGATGACGTTTGAACGCACCTTTCCCGAAAGCTCGCAAATTCCAACGCTGCGCGATTGGGTAGCCGAGGCGGTCGGCAGTCCGGAATTGCGTTTGACCGAAATATTCGGCGGCGCGTGGCGAACCCTTCACTATGCCGACGAAAAGCGCTGGCCACCGAGCACTCGCGGCACCGAACGGCGAAAGTTCCTGGCGTCCGCGGGTCCAGATCGCTGGCTTGTCAAGTTTGTTGGCCTCGGCGAAACCGGGCAGCGCAAGATGCGGGTCGCGACGATGTTGCATCAGGCCGGATTCGGGTCGCAAGTCGCCGGACTCTGCCACGGTTTCCTGGTTGAACGGTGGGCCGACGGCACCACGATGGATCAACTGCCGCTGCCCAGACAAAGACTTGTCGCGGAGTTCACACGCTATCTGGCCTGGCGAGCGACCAATCTGCGAACCCGCGAACCGGGTGCTTCATTGCCCGCCCTCGCGGAGATGGCCGTTCACAACGCTTCCGAGGCTTTGGGCAAAAACCAGGCGGCGAAACTATGGAACTGGTTCTCGAAACAGGCTGTCCAGCAGGTACTGGAACGCGTCGAGATCGACGGCAGGCTTCACCCCTGGGAGTTTCTGATCGGTGCAGACGGCACGCTGGTCAAGACGGATGCCGTCGACCATTGCCGGGGACACGATCTGATCGGCTGCCAGCCGATAGAATGGGACATTGCCGGCGCCTACGTCGAATATGGTTTGTCCGAAGGCGAGGCGGCGACGTTGATCGGCGGCATGGGTGACCGCATTGACGTCGGGCTCGTCGAGTATTTCGAACCTTGCTACCTGGCGTTTCAGCTGGGGCTGTGGAGCATGGCCGCTCAATCCGAGGACGGACGGGAACGAGCAAGGCTGGCAGGGACAGCCAACCGATATGAGGCAGGACTGATACGGTTCCTGGACAAGGCCAGGGCGTGACAGTTCCCCCTCAATCCAGGCTTCGCAGCATGTCGGCTTCCTGCTCGAGAATTCTGGCCACTTCTTCCCGCTGCAGGTGGGTCATCATCAGGCTGACGCAGCACTCCAGATAGGTGATCGAGGCTCGCCGCAAATAGGCGGCCGTCTCCTGTTCCGCCATCTTGTCGATATCCGGTGCGGATCGCTTGGGTCGCATGAGGATGTCCTCCATATCTGGTCCTCTCGCCAAACCACAAGCTTGAGCGGATGTTCCGCCGGAATCGACCGCGAAGGGGTGGCTGCGGTCCAGCATCAGACAGGGAGGTTCTGCAGCCCGCCTGATGTGGACCTCGCCCTCGTGGCGCGACCTGCTATTTGGTTGCCGATCGGAACGCCTTCGAGGCTCGCGAAATAGCCGATCGTCCGGGCGAGCCCCTCGTTGAGAGGCACTCTTGGCGTCCAGCCGAGCAGCGCTTTCGCGCGCGAGATGTCGGGCTGCCTGCGTCGAGGATCGTCCTGCGGCAGCGGCAGAAACGTCATCTCCGATTTGGTGCCGGTCATCGCCTTCACCAATGCCGCCAGCCGCATGATGGTGAACTCTCCGGGATTGCCCAGATTGATCGGCTTGCCCGGATTGGGATCGAAGTCCATCAGACGCATCAACCCGTCGATCAGATCGGAGACGTAGCAGAAAGATCGTGTCTGCAAGCCGTCGCCGAAGATCGTCAGCGGGCGCTTCTCGAGCGCCTGCATGATCAGGTTCGAGACGATGCGGCCGTCCGCCGGATCCATCCTCGGACCGTAGGTGTTGAAGATACGTGCGACACGAACGTCGGCCTTGGCGGCTCTCAGATAGTCGAAGCAAAGTGTTTCGGCGGTGCGCTTGCCCTCGTCGTAGCAGGCGCGCGGGCCGGTGCAGTTCACATGGCCGACGTAATCTTCCCTCTGCGGATGTTGCTCCGGATCGCCATACACTTCACTCGTGGAGGCCTGCAGCAATCGGGCATCGTTGCGGGCGGCGAGTTCGAGCAGATTCAATGTTCCGATGACACAAGTTCGCGTGGTGTGGATCGGATCGGCCTGGTAACGCGGCGGCGAGGCGGCGCATGCCAGGTTGAATATGCGATCCACCGGCTCACCAAGCTCCAACGGACGGCAGATATCCTGCTCGATCAACCGGAACCCCGGCTTGTCCATGATCGCGTTGATGTTCTCCATGCGACCGGTGAGAAAGTTGTCGGCGCAGATCACGCGCCAGCCATCGCGTAACAATGCTTCGCAAAGATGCGAACCGAGGAAGCCCGCGCCACCGGCGACAAGCACCGTCTTTGCCCTTTGCGCCTTTTTTGTTCGTCGCATCGCGATTTTCTCCTGTCTGCCAGTCATGCTGCACTTCCGATGTCGAGGTCGAGGACCTCCGCCTCCTTTTGCGTAAGCGCCGTGATGAATTCGCGAGCCCTGGCCACACCGGTGTGGGACGCAAGGACGAGTTCGCGTGCCCGGTCGGCCATGGCGAGACGTGTACGAGCCGATTCCCGGGAAAGAATGACGACGACATCGTCCGGCTTCTTGGCCGTGTGGATCGTCGATGCGGGAAAAAAACTGTCGAGGCCTGGCCAGCGGTCGCTGATGATCGGCGTGCCGCAAGCGGCTGCTTCGAAAAGGCGCACGCTGGGCGACCATCCCGCTGCAATCATTGAACGGCGGGTGACGTTCAGCGTGTAGCGTTGGCGGCTGTAGAACGCGGCGTGCCCGGCCGGCGGCAGATGTTCGATGCGCTCGACATTGTCGGGCCAATCGATGTCGGAGGGATATTGCGAGCCGGCCACGACGAAACGGCGGTCCGGCATGCGCCGTGCAGGTTCGAGCAGGAACGCGTCGAGCGTGGCTTGCCGGTCCCCGCTATAGGTGCCGAGATAGCCGAGATCCCAGCGGACCGGGTCGGCGGTGCGGTGATGCCGTTCCGGATCGACCGAACAGTAGAGCGGCTCGGCGCGGCGTGCGCCGAAGGTCTGCGCCAGATCGTTAAGCACCGGGCCGCCGGCGAAAGAGAAATAGATGTCGAAGTAGGGGATCTGGCGCCAGCCCAGATAGTCGCAATCGTCCGCCGACAGCTTTGCCAGGGTCACCGGCGTGTCGATGTCGTAAAAGCAGAGTTGTCCTTTGCAAAGTGAAGCGACGATGTCGATGACCGCCCGCCCTTCCGGCACGAAGGAGCCGATGACCACGATATCGGCCTGTTCCAGGCACCGTGCATGGTCGCCCTGAAGTTCCAGTACGGTTTCGTAGTAGCGCAAGGCGCAGAAGTCCGGATCGCGCAAATCGCGGTGATTGGCGTACCACGGCACATCGCGCTCCAGAAAAGTCACGCGATGGCCGAGTTCGTGAAGACCTTTCAGCAGACCTCGAAAAGTAGTGGCGTGGCCGTTTCCCCAGGACGAGGACAGCGACAGGCCGAGAAAGACGATGTCGAGCTGCGTGGTCATTCGGCCGCCTCCACGGTCCCCTGCGTCAAATGGCGTTTGAAGACTGCATCGGTCACGGCCGCGCGCAGTGCGTAGGTATGGTCGGCGAGAACACGGCGAAGCGCGGCTTGGCCGATTGCCTTTGCCCGACGGGGGGTAAGCGCCTGCATGATTTCGGCGACATCGTCGCCGTCGCGCGCCACAAGGATCTCCTCGCCGGGTTTCAGGAACAGCTCGACGCCCAACCAGGCATCGGTGATCAGGCAGGCGCCGGCGCCGGCCGCCTCGAAGACACGCGTGGCCGGTGAAAAACCGTTCGCGGCCATGCTGTCGCGGCTGATGTTCAAGACGGCCTTTGGCGTGACATTGAAGGCGTTGTGATCGCGGGTGCCGACATGGCCGAGCCAGCCGACATTGGCGGGGAGCGGCTTGTCGCCCCAGCCCGATCCGCCGAGCAGAAAGCGTTGTTTCGGCAGTTGGCTCGCAGGATCGAGGAAGAACGATCCGACACGGGCTTCACGATCCGGCAGCCTGTTTCCGAGGAACGCCAGATCGCAGGCAAAACGCGCATTGCCGGCGACCGGGTGGTGCGTTTCGGGATCGAGCGCATTGTAGATGGGCACGCACTCGTTCGCGCCCATGGCACGATAGGCCCAGACGACGGGATCGCCGCCGCCATAGGTCAATACAAGGTCTATTTCTTGCAGCGCACGATGGAGCGGGTGGTCCGGTTCGTCGCGCAACTGGGCGAGCGTGGCCGGCGCGTCGACGTCCCAGAATACGGTGAGCGCGTCACTGCGAGCGTGGTCGAGCACGGCGCGCAGCAGCGCCTCATCCTCGAAGCCGACACCACTCGCCTTGACGACGATATCGGCCTCGGCGGCCCGCGCCGCCACCTCCATCAGCGCGTGCCGGGTCGCCTCATAGACGACGACGGAGCACCAGTCCGGCGCCTCGATGTCGCGGTTTTTCTGCCGGTCATAGACGTCAGGCTCATAGAAGGTAATTTCATAGCCCAGTTGCGAAAGCGCCTTCAGCAATCCACGGTAATAGGTCGCGGCACCGTTCCAGTAGGACGACAAAAGGCTCGATCCATAGAATGCGATCTTCATTCGGCGGCTTCCTTTGCGGCGGTCGGGTCCACGGTGTGCAGGTTCGTGCATTGCCCGAGCACGTCGAACAACTCGTCGACGCGGTGACGACAAGTGTGGCGCGAGCGGATGGTCTCAAGGCCCGAGGCCACCAGCGACGCCGCGAAATCGGCATCGGCCAGCACCGCCTGTAGGTGTTGCCGCATTTGCGAGCCATTCTCGGCAAACAGGAAGTCGACGCCGGGCCTGAAAAGCCGCTCGACATCGGACCACGGTGCTGAAATCAGCGGGATGCCGCAGGCGAGTGCCTCGAACATGCGGATCGTCGGAATTCCAGGCAATCTTTCACGATAGGGGCGCCGTGGGATGTGCACCGTGACATGATGCGTGGCGAAGGCCTTCGGCACGTCGGCATTGGCGATCCACCCTTCGTAGCGCAGACCGGCGGCGGCCAGATCGGCAAGTGCCGGCTTGGGATAGCGGACACCGTGAACAGTGGCCTCAAGGCCGAGATCGCGCACCGGTTCGATCAGGAACTCCCTGAGTTCGGCGGTCCGCTCGTCGTCGCCCCAGTTTCCGATCCAGACCAGATTGGACGTGGCGTGGATTTCCGGGTGCGGCTTGAACAGGCGATCGTCCGCCGCTTCATGCCAGGTGAAGACACGCTTGCCCCAGCCGGCGCGCAGATAGCTCTCGCGCAACGCTTCGCCAAAGGCGAGAACGCCATCATAATGCTCCAGATGGAGCGCCGAGATTGCCTCGGTGGCCGACACGGCCCGGTGATGGGTGTCGTGAAACAGAAGGATGAAGTTGCCGCCATCGGCCCGGGCATGGCCGATGCGAGCGACAAGCTCCGGGTCGGTCCATTCGTGGACGATCACCACGTCGGCCTCGGCGATCCAGGCTTCGTGATCGAACCCGGCATCATAGGTCACGGGCATCAATTCGGGGAAATCCTTGCGGAAGCGTTCGATCGCGAAGGATCCCTTCTCGGCCAGCAGGTTTGACCGGCTCCAGCCGTTCGCGGGCTCCAGAGCGATGGCCTGATGCCGGCGCGCCACCAGTTCGCGCATGACGCCGCGAAGGAAATGGGCATTGCCGTGGTTCCAGTCGGAGACAAGCGAGTGGGTGTAGAACAAGAAGCGCATGATCAGCGCTCCGCCACGGCTAGCGCCGCCTTTTCGTAGACATCTCGCATGGCCGCGGCCTGCCGCGCCAGCGTGTACCCGCGGCTTCGGCGAAGGGCGGCTTGGCCGAGCTCTCGCCTATGCCCGGCATCGCTGGAAAGACGATTGACGCAGGCAGCGAGATCGTGCGGGTCGCGCGCGTCGAAGAACATCGCGGCCCCGTCCCAAATCTCGCGATAGGTCGAGATGTCCGAGAGCACCAGGGGCGTTGCCGACATAGCCGCTTCCAGCGCCGCCAAACCGAACGGTTCGTAAAGCGATGGCGAAACAAAAATGCCGGCGCGGGCCATCAAGGAGCGCACCTCGTCATACGGCAGCGCGCCGAGAGAAACGGCGTGATTGACGGTGGCACGCTCGCCGTTCGGGCCGTGAATCGAACCGGCTGTAAAGATGGGCCATTGCGTCAACGAGGCGGCCTGGTCGACCGCCATCACGTTCTTTCCCTCGTCCCACCAACGGGCGGCGGCGAAGACCAGCGGCTGGCGGTTTTCGACGTTCGGGACCGGACGGGCGCCATTTCCGACGATATGCAGGCGTGCGATCGGGCCATAGCAGGTCTCGAGCAGCTCGGCATGGCTGCGGCTCGGCGCGATGACGGCGTCGGCCCTGTCGAAGCCGCGCTTGTTGCGCTCTTTCTGCCAGGTCCATGCGCTGTCCAACGCCTGTCCCCTGACGGCGTGGAACCATGTCGTCACGCATGAATGCGAGACCGCTATGACAGGGCAGGGCGCATCCAATTCCACTGCCTGCGTCGGCGCGTTGAGATGGACGACGTCGATGGCGTGGTCACGCATCAGCGCACGCAATTCCCCCGGCAAACCGTCGAGATCGCCGGCGTCGTGGGTCATCCAATCCGGCGGCGTGTTCAGCCAGATCAGCGTCGCGAAGGACCGCGCCTCTTCGGCCTGTTCCTTGGATGGTTGCGGTCCTAGCCCGGCGAACACGATGCTGTCGCCGCCATTGACCAGTTCCCGGCCGAGATCAAGCGCATAGCGCCACACCCCGCCCATGGCGTCGACGGTCATCAGGATGCGGCGCTTGCGCGGCCTTAGTGTCCGCAACATGCCGCCTCCAGCTCCGCCAGCGGACGCGGGCGCTTTTCCTGGATGTCGCTGAACTTCTGGAACGAGGCGAGGTAATGATCATGGGCGCGCTCCCAGGCGAGATCGTCGGGTTCGCCCCAAAGCTCGCGATAGCTAGGCGAACTCGGATAAGGATAAAGCGGTACGGGTTCATTGGCCCACACGCCCTTGTCGATCAGATGGGCTCGCCAGTAATCGACAAGGGCAGGATCGTCCTCGACAACGCCGATCAGATTGGCCTGGACGAAGGGAATGTGGCGTCTGGCCTTGACCAGCAGCGCGGCCAGTTCCTCGGTGCCCAGCCGGCAGCGCTTCGCCAGCATGGCCCGCCCTTCCACCGTCAGGCTTTCGAGGCCGGCTTCGATGGAGACGCAGCCTGCCGCGCCCAGCAATTCCAGCAGCTCGGGCTTCCATAGATCGATGCGGGTCTGTACGCCGAATTTCACATCGCGCTCGACCAACGCCTCCAATAACGCTTTTTGCGGCAGGAAAATTTCGTCGATGAAGTAGATATAGCCGACGCCTTGGGCAATCAGCCGATCGATTTCGGTCACCACCGCTTCGTGGTTCCGGCGGCGATAGGCGTCGCGGAAATCGATCTTGGCGCAGAAGCTGCAATTGTAGGGACAGCCGCGTGATGCCTCGACCTCGGCGCCGAACCCATGCTGTTGGTCATCGAACCTGTGATGGTGATGCGAATGGGCGGCGATCCAGTCGGATGGCCAATCAAGCGGCGGATGATCGACAAAGGAACTGACATGAACGCCGCCGTTCGAAACCAGACTGGCGTCCCGCAGATAAGCGGTCGAGGGCACCGCGCTCCAATCGTCGCGCCGGGCAAGTTCCGCGACGATTTCCTCGCATTCGCCGCGCACGACAATGTCGACGCCAAGCTTGCGCAGCGTCGGCGCCGGCGTCGCCGAGCCATGCGGCCCGACCGCGACGGTGCGTCCGCCACGCCCGTCGAGACGATTGAGGAAATCGGCCGGCACGCGCAACTCCGGCGGTGCGCAGCGCCAGAACAGATAGGTCGGCGCGGTGCTGACAACCGTCATCGCCGGCGCGAACTCAGCCACGCGTTCGCAGAGCTCGGAATTGTCGAGCTTCTGTAACTGCCCGTCCAGCAGCAGCACCTCATGGCCGGCCGCTTCGAGCATGGCTTTCGAATAGCCGAGTTCCAGCGGCAGATGCGGTTGGCGGCAGCCGAAATAGATGCTGTCGTCATACGTCCAGAAAGGATTGACCAGGGCTATTCTCATGCGACGTACCTCACGGCTTCAGGGCGAAGCTCAAGCCGGTGGCGCCGCAGCCAGTCGGCAAGATCGCGAATGCCCTCGCGCCACGCGACCTGCGCCTTCCAGCCAAGCGCGGCCTCGATCTTGCGGGTATCGGCGACGAAGAAGGGCTGGTCGCCGGTCCGTTCCCCATCATGGCGGATCGAAAGCTCACGGCCGGTCAGGCCGCCGATCTCGCTCAACAGCATACGCAGGCTGAGCGCATTTTCTGGTCCGCCGCCAAGATTGAATGCCTGGCCCCTGGCGGTCTCGATCTGGTCCAGCACGGCCCTGTAGGCGGCGACCGCATCCGAGACGTGCAGGATGTCGCGCACCTGCCTGCCGTCGCCATAGATGGTGATTTGCCGTCCCGTCAGGGCGCTGAGCAGGAAGTGCGCCACCCAGCCCTGGTCCTCGGTTCCAAACTGGCGCGGTCCGTAGATGCAACTCATCCGCAGCACCGCCGTCGGCATGCCGTAGGATTTGGCATAGTCGAGTACATACTGGTCCGCCGCACCCTTGGAGCAGCCATAAGGTGTGCAGAAATCCAGGCCGCGGGCCTCATCGATGCCGCCGGCCTGGATGGCGTTGTCGCAAGCTATGTAGCGGTCGCCGTCCTCGCGAACCGCGACATCGGGAAGGCTGCCATAGACCTTGTTGGTGCTGGCGAAAACCACCGGGATGCGCTCACCGCTCAGTCGCGCCGCTTCCAGCACGTTGAACGTTCCCCGAAGGTTGATGTCGAAATCCTCGTCCGGCCGGACCAGGCTCGTGGTGACGGCCGTTTGCGCGGCCAGATGGAAGATCGCCTTGGACCTCATCAGAACCGGCGCCAGGGCGTTGGCATCTCGCACATCGATGGTCTCGACGGCGAGGCGGTCGCCATGTTTCTGGGCCAGCCATTCAAGGTTCTGTTCGACGCCGGGACGGCTGAAATTGTCGACCACCAGCACCGGTTCGCCATCCGACAACAGGCTGTCGGCCAGGTTCGATCCTATGAAGCCGCTGCCGCCGACGATGGCGACCGGCGCTTCGCGATGGTTGCGTGCGCCCGGGCTCATGACACCAACCCACGCTCTTCGAGCTCGCGCTTCATTTCGGCGCTGCGGTCGATGGCCGCCGTGTTGCGCACCCAGGAAACGAAATCGCCGAGAGAGTTCTCCAATCGGCGGCCCGGTTCGAAGCCGAGCAACTCACGTGCCTTGGAAATATCGGCGAAGCAGTTGCGTATATCGCCGGCGCGCGCCCTGCCGAGCAGCTCGGGCGAGCGGTTCGGGGTTCCCATGGCCTCTGCCAGCAATCGCGCGACTTCGCTGATCGCATAGGCCCGGCCGCTGCCGATGTTGATGACGTGGCCCTTTGCCTGACGTTGCTGCAGCGCAAGGCGAAAGGCGCGGGCGACGTCCTGCACATGAACGAAATCGCGCTTCTGTTCGCCGTCCTCGAAGATCATCGGCCGTTGGCCATTGGCGAGACGTGAAGCGAAGTTGGCCAGCACGCCGGTATAGGGATTTGACAGCGCCTGGCCCGCACCGAAAACATTGAACAGGCGCAGCGCGACCGCATCGATGCCGTACGCTTCGCCGAAGATCAGCACGGCGCGCTCCTGGGCGTATTTCGTCAGCGCGTAGATCGAGGCGAGATCGACCGGTTTTTCTTCGTCTGTCGGCACCGGCGAAAGGGGTTCGCCCTCCGGCGACAGTGGATTCCACTGTCCGCTTTTGATGTCGCTCGGCTTGCGCCGGGCATTGTCGATGCGCCGACCGTCGGGGGTGGCATAGAGGCCCTCGCCATAGACGCTCATCGAGGAGGCGACGACGATCCGCTCGACCGGGTGTTTGATCAACGCCTCGAGCAGCGTCGCCGTGCCGAGATCGTTGGTGCCGACATAGCGCGCGATCTCGTACATCGATTGCCCGACGCCGACTTCCGACGCCAGGTGAATGACAGCGTCGACGCCTTCCAGCGCCTGGGCGACGGCCTCGCGGTCGCGGATGTCGCCCTTGATCAGTTCGGCTCCGGCAGGAAGCGCGATCGCTTCGCCCGCATGCACCTGCTCCAGCAGGGCGTCGAGAATGCGAACCGAATAATCCTGGGCGATGAGTTCTTGTGTGACGTGGCGACCAATGAAGCCGCAGCCTCCTGTAACCAATATGCGTTTCACGACGACTCCTCAGACGAGTGACCTCGGCGCCCCGAACTTTTCGGCAAAAGGTTTGTTCCCTGTGGTTCAACAAAGTTCCCTTCCAGACCTTCGTGCGAAGCAAGACACCGCCGTCAGCCCTTGACGCTGGAACATTGCCGCCGGTGTGCTGTTAGGACGCTCGACAGCCGCCGTGACGCCGATAGGGCGAGGCCGATGATCAAGGAGATTTCAATGTCGCAGTCCCAGACGACCACCAATCACGACGAAATTCGCAAATGGGCCGAGGAGCGGCAGGGTCGCCCGGCGGTGGTTCGCACCAAGGGCGAGGGCGGTATCCTGCGGATCGACTTCGGCGAGCCCGAGGAAGCATTCGAGCCCATCGATTGGGACGAGTTCTTCCGGATATTCGACGAGAATGATCTGGCCTTCCTGTATCAGGCCAAGACCAGCGACGGAAAAGCCAGCCGCTTCAACAAATTCGTCGATCGCGATCGCAAGGGCTGAGAGGGCAGCTGATCCTGACCCATCCAGAAATCTCGAAATTCGATGGAACAATCGACGGCTCCATTGCTTCGGGCGTTGAGCCAGAAAGGCGATCCGGCAAGATCAGGCCCCTGAACACAGTTGCGGATGACGGACGATCGCAACCCCCCAAGGGAAGCGACTTAGCCTCGGGCTCGGAGGACAAAATTCAATGCATCAGCTTTGCGCCGTGGTCTTTCACCACCTCTCGCATGATGTCGTTGAGCCAGTTTTCGGTCGACTGGCCAAGCCGCCTGTGGTCGACGTTCCGGATCGCTTGCTCGAGTGTCCTCTCGACCAGCCGGTCGGATGCGTTGACGTCTCCCAGCAAAAGACGCGCCGCGAGCCGCAGTTTGGGCAAAAGCGCGAAGACGTCGTCTGGCGGAGGGGGCACGGCGATGCCAGCTCGTTCCGACGCCGGCGCCGGAAAAAGGGCATTGAACACGGCCCTGCTGCCCGAGGATTTTCGCAAATTGCTGGCGTAGCGAAGATGCTCGGGAATGGCGATGTCGTTGTCGCCGCTGAAGAACACGAAAGGGATGCCCCGACGCATCAACTTGTCCGCGATCGGAAACACGCGTCGGCCGTTGAGATTGACGTCCAGGATTGCAGCTTCGGCCTGATCGGTGTGTTCGGAAGCCTGCTCGACGGTAGCCGCGGGTCCGAGGATGATGGCGCCCATGTTGCTGAAAAACCGCGCGAGATCTCCGGCCACCGCCCATTCGTCTTCGACAATCAGAATGTGCAATCCCCGCAGATCGCGCACGTCCTCATCCTTTCTTCGAACGGAGTTTAGGATGCAGGGAAGTTGTTCCCCATTTTCTGTCGTCCAGCGCTGCCTGCAATCTTTTCGCAAGCACCAGCATGCGATCCGCGACGGGCCCTGCATGGAGATATTCGATTGATTGAGGCGCCCCCCGGCGCCATTGGTGCCAGGAGCTTCAGGCCAGCAGAGCGTTTCGTCATTGAACCACCATGGATGTCGGGTTCAACGTCATCCGTGCTGTCTTGTTCCATCCTGTCCGCGCGCTATATGGTTATGTCCTGTCCGAACCGACCTTGAGGGAGTTCATGTCGGGTCGGGGGAAGAGGGATATGCCGTGACAGCCCGATCAATCAAGTTCCCCATCGTCGGCATCGGCGCGTCCGCGGGTGGCATTCCCGCGATGGAAGGGCTGTTCAAGGGCATCACCAGTAAGCCCGGCATGGCGTTCGTGATCATCACGCATCTCAGTCCCAAGCGCAACAGCCTGCTGCATGAGGTTATCGACCGCTACACCGAGATGCCTGTCGTGGTGGTGGAGGACGGCGTGGCTGTTGAACCGGACCACGTCTATGTGATGCCGGAAAACGTCACTCTCGTCATCGAGAATAGCATGCTGCGCCTTAGGCGGCCAAATGGGCTTACCCAAGAGCGCAAACCCGTCGATATCTTCTTCAGCGCACTGGCCGACGACCAGGGCGAATACGCGGTCGGCGTCATTCTGTCGGGCGGTGATTCCGATGGAACCTTGGGAGTCAAGGCCATCAAGGAGCGGGGCGGGCTCACCGTGGCGCAAGCGGCTGACGGCTACGGTCCGCGCAATCCCGACATGCCGCAGAGCGCCATTGCCAGCGGGCTCATCGACGTCGCCGTGCCCGCCGAGGAGATTGGGGCGAAGCTGGAGGCTTACGCCCGCGGCTTCGACGCGCTGGACGGGCTGACGAACGAAGAGGACGTTCATACGGCCGACATAGATCAGGTCCGCGAACAGATATACGGGATCTTGCGCAGCCACTCCGGTCATGACTTTTCAGGTTATAAAACCAAGACCTTCCTGCGCCGGATCAAGCGGCGCATGCAGATCGCCCAGATTCAGTCCATCGGCGCCTATATCGACTGGCTGAAGAAGGACCCTCGCGAGGTGATGAACCTGTTTCGCGATCTGCTGATCAATGTCACCAACTTCTTCCGCGATCCCGACGCCTTCGAATTGCTGGAACAAAAGATCATCCCGCGGCTCTTCGACGGCAAGACGGCGAGCGATACAGTCAGGGTCTGGGTTCCCGGCTGCGCCACAGGCGAAGAGGTGTTCTCCATCGGCATCCTGCTGCGTGAACACATGGAAACGCTTTCGGCCGTGCCTCGCGTCCAGATTTTCGCCACCGACATAGACGAGCCGGCGCTGGCGGTGGCGCGCGCGGCACGCTATCCCGAAGCGTTGATGCAAGGACTTTCCCCGGAACGCAAACAGCGGTTTTTCAACGGCGATGGCGAAAGCTACGTCCTCAGCAACGAGATCCGGGAACTGTGCATCTTCTCGCCACATAGCGTCATCCGCGATCCGCCCTTCTCGCGCATGGATCTGGTTTCGTGCCGCAACCTGTTGATCTATTTCGGCCCAGCCATTCAAAGCCGCGTTCTTCCTGTCTTCCACTATTCGCTGAAGCCCGGTGGTTATCTTTTCCTCGGCACGTCTGAAAGCGTCGGGCAGCACGAAAATCTGTTTGCCACAGTCGACAAGAAACATCGCCTCTTCCAGGCCCGGGAGCATGTCTCGCCGCACATCAGGCTGCCGGCCCTGATCGGCGATGTTCCTTCCGGCGTTTTTCCCGCCGAAACCGCTGGCTTGAAGAAGGGAACGGTCGGCTATCCGCTGCGCCAGGCTGTCGAGGCGCAGGTGCTGGAGCGGTTCGCGCCGCCGCATGTCCTCGTCAACGCCGAAGGCGACGTCGTCTACTATTCGGCGAGGACCGGCAGATACCTCGAAGCGCCGCAAGGGATCCCCAGCCGGCAGTTGCTGACGATGGCGCGCCGCGGGCTTCGGCTGGAGCTGCGCGCCGCATTGAGGGAGGCGACGACGACACGCCGCACTGTCGTGCGGGACAACCTCGCCGTCGAGGAAGATGACGAACGCGTCCAACCGATCAGGCTGACGATCGAGCCGCTCGCCGAGAGGGGCAATGGAGAGCCGCTTTACCTTGTGCTCTTCGAGCCGTCGGGACCGACGCAGGCCCGACCCGATGAGGACGGCGGCAGTCGTGACAGCGACAGCACCGCCGATCTCGAGCGGGAGCTGCGCGACACAAGAGAACGTCTTCAATCCACCATAGAGGAATACGAGACGGCCCTCGAAGAGGTGAAATCCTCGAACGAGGAACTCGTCTCCGTCAATGAAGAGGCGCAATCCACCAATGAGGAACTCGAAGCGTCCAAGGAGGAGATGCAGTCGCTCAACGAAGAGCTCAACACCATCAACGCGGAGTTGACCAGCAAGATAGAAGAGCTCGATCACGCCAACAGTGATCTGCGGAACCTGTTCGAAAGCACCGATATCGCGACCATTTTTCTCGACCGTAGTCTTGTGGTGCGGACCTTCACGCCGGCGGCCTCGTCCTTCTTCAGCCTGCGCCCCTCCGATGTCGGCCGGCCGTTGACGGATCTGTCGAGCCAACTCGATTACCCCGAGTTGAAGCAGCACATCGACAAGGTGTTCGAGACAGGCGAGACCCTGAACCACCATCTTGCGCGCGATTCCAGGGGCCTGTTTCACATGGTCCGCATCAACCCCTATCGGGACAAGGGCAACAGGATACAGGGCGTCGTGGTGACACTGGTCGACGTTACCACCCTGGCGCGGGCGGAAGAGCATCAGCAGGTGCTCATCTCGGAGCTGAACCATCGCGTCAAGAATATGCTCGCGGTGATCGCCAGCATCGCCAACCGCATGCGGGACAGTTCCGATACGAAGGAAGAGTTCGCGGACGCGTTGATCGGTCGGCTGCACGCCATGTCCCGGGCCTACGGACTGCTGACCCGCGAGAGGTGGAAAGAGGCTTCGGTCAAGGAATTGCTCCACCAGGAACTCGAACCGTTCGGCATCGAACGGATCGAACTCGATGGCGACGACGTTAAACTCGGCCCGCAGCAAGGGCTTTCCCTCAGCATGGCCATTCATGAACTGGCCACCAATGCGGCCAAGTATGGCGCCCTGTCCAAACCCCGAGGCAGGATCGGCGTCAAATGGGCGATGGATGGCGACAATTTCACGCTTGGCTGGCGCGAAAAGGACGGCCCTCCCGTCAGGGAGCCGTTGAACAATGGCTTTGGGCTGAACCTGTTGAAGGGGGAAATCGGCTACAGGCTCGGCGGCGATGTCGAGACCTCCTTCCGCAAGGACGGTCTCGAGGTTCAGATCGCTTTTTCGGCAAACCATAAGGACGCGCCATGAGCGACAGACCGCACGTTCTGGTGGTCGAGGACGAGTGGCTGATCGCAGAGGACGTCGCGTCTGACTTGCTTGCAGCGGGTTATCCCGTGGTCGGCCCTGTTTCGTCCGTTGCCGCCGCGCTTCAACTTGTCGAGGCGGACAAGGTCGACCTGGCGTTGCTGGATATTCAGCTCAACGGCGAAACGAGCCTGCCAGTCGCGGAAGTCTTGCTGGCTCGCGGCACTCCGTTCGCGTTCGTAACGGGATTTGGGGAGCGTGATGTTCCTGTCCCGTTTCGAAACTGCAAATTCGTGGCAAAGCCCGCAAGCGAGGCGGCCATCCTCACTGCCGTGGCTGACCTTGCGTCGCTTCGCGCAGCCAAGAAACGGTCGTGATTTCAGGCCAGCCGGTCGCGATCAATCCAGCGGCTTGTCGGTAGGCCGGGGCGTGGTACTCGCCTGGCGTGGCCGGCCGGCATTTCGATTGGCAACCGGATTATCCAGCGGAACGCTCGACGGCCGGGATGCGCCGGCGGTCTTTGGCGTCACCGGCTTTGCGCCGGCATCCGTTGCGTTGGCATCCCGCCTTGGGTGCGGCAGGCCACCGGCATTCGGCGATCGGACGGCGGGTTTCGAGGTTGAACCTTCCTTGGTCATTGTGGCTCCTTTCCTTGCAAGGGAAAACATCTCATGTAGGCAGGTCAATCGTCGGCGCGATCGAAAGTTCCGAGACCGCAACGACACCACGCTGCCGAGGGCGGCACGAGTAAGGACGGAGCGGTTCTTGTGCCCGTGTGGATGTCCCAGCCATGCGGCTGCAAACGTCTTGCAGAGATCGGATACGGCTTCGAGGTTGGCCCCATGCGTGATCACGAAGGACGCGTCGATCGCGCCGTTCTGGACCTTGGCCAAAAGCGGATCTTCCGTTCAGGCGCGAACAACTCGAATAAAGCGAAGTGGAACAACTGACGTCGATGCAGGTTCGGTGTCGTGCGGCGTCGTCGCTCCCCTTGTTTGACGCTGCGCGATCGGGTTCCCCTCAGCCTGATCAGCCCGCGCGCTCCCTTGCCGGGAGGCGCGGGCTTTTCCGTCAGCCGAGCGATCGTGTTTTGAATTCGGGCGGAACAACCCACTCGTTCGGCAGTTCGGCGCGCAGGAGAACCGAAATGCACTATGCCGATGAAATCGCGCTCAGGCGCCTGAAGATGCTGGTCGAACAATATGTTCTCGCCAGAAGCAGGAGGTATGATTTTGTCTCGACCGAGCTGGCGTGCCAGGCCATCCGTCAGGTGGTTCGCAGCCCGATCGAAGATACCGAACTCGATCATTTGCTGGCCCGAAGTGCCGTCAAGCAGGGACTTTCCGTGCGGTTCGATCGAATAGGTCACTTGTCGGCTGCTTTACCCGAACTCATTGGGGAAAAGTCAGTATGAGAGCCTTGTGGTCACTGTGTGCGGCATCGGCGTTGCTCGCCTTGGCGGCGTGCAACAACAATGCCGACCCCGTCAAATCCAAGACGGATACGACGAACAGCCAGCCTGTCGACAAGAATCCGGCGACGGATACCAATCCGACACCACAGACCAGTACTGGCGGGGACCAGCAAGGCACGCAGCCAACACAGCCGGCATCGCCCAAGCCGCCTGGCGGTTAAGAGCCATCCGGTCCAGGTGGGCCCGCTGCTTGTCCGGGTTTGTGACGCCGCCGGGAAATGCGAAGCGACGTCTGTCTGGTTTCAGCCAATAATTCTGACTGGAACGGACTTAACGGCGGGAACGTGGGCTTTCTTGGCGCGATGCCAGAGGGGCACCAGAGGATTGAGTTCTGGATAATAGCCGGCGCAGTTGCCTTCAGGCACCGAATAGGATGTCACGCGCAAGCCCCGGACGCGCCGCTCGACACCGTCATCCGCATGGGTTTCGAGATCGATCTGCTGCCCCGCGGTCAATCCGAACCGCTGGATGTCGGCCTCGTTCATCAGCAAGACCATGCGTGTGCCATGGATGCCGCGCAGCCTGTCATCATAACCGTAGACAGTTGTGTTGAACTGATCATTGGAACGCACCGTTATCAGCGTCAGGACCTTGTACCCCGATATATCGATGTCGGGATTCGTCTCGAGCGTCGTCGGAAGCTTGAAATTGGCCTTCTTGTTCGGCGTCTCCCAAATTCGTTTCGACGCCTTGATGTCGCGATGAAAGCCTCCCGGCGTGAGGAATCGTTTGTTGAACTGGCGAAAATGCTGAGGGATGCAGCGTTCGATCTCATCGCGAATGCGGGAATAGTCGGCAACCCACTCGTCCCAGGGGATCGAGCTCGTGCCCGGTACGGTAGCCTTGGCCAGCTCGGCGACGATCTTCGGCTCTGAAAGCAGATTTGGCGAAGCGGGCGGGCGCGATCCGAAGGAGCCATGGATGCAGGCGGTGGAATCCTCCACGGAAACCGTCTGATCGCCGCTTTCCTGCCGGTCTCTCTCCAGCCGCGACAGGCAAGGCAACAGATAAGTTACCGCCCCGGGGATGAGATGACTGCGGTTGAGCTTGGTCGCGATCTCGACATGCAGGCCAAGTCCCCGCCAGGCTTTCTCGACCAGGCCGGTTTCAGGCACGGCGCGCACGAAATTACCCCCCAGGCCGATAAAGCCCTTCACCGAGCCGGCAATGACGCCTTCGCAGGTCTCGACCGTATCGAGGCCTTTTTCGCGCGGGGGCTCGAAAGCATAGAATTCCGCGAATTTGTCGAGCGGAACGAGTTCAGGCTTTTCGGATATGCCGACGGTGCGCTGGCCCTGGACGTTGGAGTGGCCACGCAGCGGCGAAATGCCGGCGCCGGGTTTTCCGACGTTGCCACGCATCAGCAGCAGATTGCACAACATCTGAACGTTCTCGGTGCCGTGCCTGTGCTGCGTCAGACCCATTCCGTAATTACCGATCACCGCATTGGAGCGGCCGTAGACTTCAGCCACATGCTCCAGATCCGCTCGCGCGATGCCCGACCGTGTGACGATGTCTTTCCACTCGGCAGCGCGTAAATAGGCTTCGAACTCAGCAAAACCATGCGTGTGTTCGGCGAGGAACTCGACATCGAGGACACGCGAATTTCCATTCTCCCGAGCCGCGTCATCGAGTGCCAGCACCGCCTTGGCAATCCCGGTCATCGCGGCAATGTCGCCGCCGCTGCGGACCTGGAAGAAGTCGCTGGACATCTTGGTGCCGGGGCCTGGCGACAACATCTCGATGGGATCCTGCGGATTCTTAAAGCGCTTGAGCCCTCGCTCCGGCAAGGGATTGAAGGTGAACACCGGCACGTCGCGTTGACGAGCCTCCTGCAGCGGGTGCAACAGCCGCGGCGCCGTCACGCCGGTGTTGTGGCCGAAGAAGAACATCATGTCGCATTTGGAAAAGTCTTCGAGCTGCACGGTCCCAACCGGCGAGCCGATCGACTCGGGAAGCCCGACCGAGGTCGATTCGTGACACATGTTGGAAGAATCGGGCAGGTTCGACGAACCGTAGATGCGGGCGAAGAGCTGATACATGAATGAAGCTTCCAGCGAGGCGCGGCCGGATGTGTAGAAGACGACCGACTTCGGATCGAGCCGCCGAAGTTCCATGCCGATCTCGGCAAAGGCTTCATCCCAGGAAATCGGCTCATAGCGATCGGTGACAGCGTTGTAGCGCAGCGGATCCGTGAGCCTGCCTTGCTTTTCCAGGTCGCGATCCGGCCAATCGAGCAGTTCGGTGACCGAATGCCGTGCGAAGAAGTCCGGAACGCAACGCAGCTTCGTCTGATCCCACATGGTGGCCTTGGCGCCATTTTCGCAAAACTCGAAGGGCCGCGGCACCGCTGGCTTGGCCCATGAGCAGGAAACGCACATGTAGCCGTCTGCCTTGTTCTGCTTGAGCAGCGTGCTCCATATCCCCGACATCAGCAGGCCTTCGCCATATGCCTTGCGGATCAAGGAGGACAGGGATCCCCATCCACCCGTCGGGTGGTCATATTTCTTGATTTCGACATGATCGGTAACGGCGGGTTCCATGACGGTCGTCCTTGCGAATGCCAATACCAAACCTCGCCCTTGCTTGATTGTTCCCGAGTCCGTGAAGCGAACGTCGCTGGTGCAATTCGGCCGCGCTTGCCAGGTTGGTACGGACGATCACCGGTGTCTCGGCATCGGTTCGCGCCTGCGTGTGGAACTATTTTGGTCATTGGCTGTTCGGCAAGGGAAGGGAGCAGCACGATGGAGCGACGCAACGCGGTAATCTCGCTGGCGATAGCCGCGGTCATTATCATCGGTTTCCTGATCGGCTTTCACTACGTCGACATGGGCTGGCGCACTTCGCCCTTGAAACGGGCGCCTGAGCAGAACCAGGGCGGCAACGCTCCCGCGGATACTTCACCGGCCGCGGGCGTCCAGAAAAATCCCAAGGAAAATACCGAAATGCCGGGGCAGCAGTGATCGACCACTACCAGACAACCCCAGCTTGGCTCACCAGTGTCGCTATCCTTCATATGAACTCGGACGAGAGGACGTTGTGCTGTCAGATCCCACCGTTCTGATCCTGATGTATTTCTTCTCCCGGTCTGGTTGGTAGCTGGTTTTGCAGACTGGCTCTGCCATCGCGCTTCGCATATCGAATCGACGACCGGCGCCAAGCAATCGTTGATCCATCTCCTGATGTTCATCGAGGTCGACATACCGCTGCTTGCCGCCATGTTCCTCGACGTGAACGCCCTGGTCATAGCCATCATGATCGTCACCTTCTTCATTCATGAGGCCACCGCGATGTGGGACGTTCGCTACGCCACATCGGCGCGCACGGTAACGCCGATCGAACAGCATCTGCACAGCTTTCTGGAGATGATCCCGCTGATGGGGCTGGTCAGCGTCGTGTCCCTTCATTGGGGACAGTTTCTCGCATTGTTCGGGGCAGGACGGGAAACCCGCGCGCTTTGATTTTGCCTGGAAATCGCAGCCGCTGCCGGTGACTTATATCGTCTGCGTGATGGCCGTGATCCTGCTTTTCGACTTGCTCCCTTATCTGGAAGAATTCGTCAGGGGGTTACGTGCCAATGGCGGCAGGCTCATTCCACCGAAAGCCAGACGACGCGACCCGGGCCAGACGACCTTGCGGTGAAGCGCTCAGCGGAAACGATGTCCCAGCCGTCTGGGCGCTGGCGCCCTGTGCGGAACATCTCTGCCGGACTGCCCATTATCAGAGGGTGACACGGACATGGAGTGTGGTGATGGGCATACTTTCCGATCTGGACAAGAAGCTGACGGACAACATGTATGAACATGGCAGCGCGCTTACCGATGCCGTTGCGGATCTGCCGCGGGCGGTCGTCGAAACCGTCGAGCGGCTGATGCCTTTCATTCAGCCCGAGGCGCGCGAGATAGTGAGAAATCAGGTTCTCGGCCTGGTCCACGAATACAGGATCGAGAACCCTCCAGGCGCGGCCGAGCAGGATTGAACTAGCCGTTCTGGTCTATCGCGTGGGGCGCGGGTTGGCTCCCGTTGCTCGCTTTGTGGCCGCTGAACCACAACCAGGCCGCGATGATCACGACCGCCACGATCACTATCCAGGCTATGAGACGAGGCATTGCGGAATCCTCCGTGCCAGCAGTCCATCCACGTCGATGCGGTGATCAGGACGGGTTGAGGTCGGTTCGCCTCGTATTCCAAATACCGCAAGCGATCGTTTGTTCCGCTTGAGTTGGTTTCAATCGTGGCCGGCGGTTCCCTGTCACGGTCCATGTCTTGCGATGGCACCCGTGCGATCATTGATTGACGGGCACACGGGGCACTCTAGATCAATTCATGCCGATCACGAATTCGCTTCGGTTGCGGGGAGACTATTCCTGTGGCGCACCAAACGCCGGCGTTGACCTTCAGTGGCCGTCATCTCAGGCTGGATTATCTGTGCGCCCTGTTGCTTCTGGGCGTTTCGGCGGGATGCTCGTCTTCCGATCGGATCGAGCAGCAATCACAAACTGCGGCCTCCGCCGCACAGACCGTATCGATGGTGCTCGATGCCTGGACAAGCGGTGCGGCGCCGTTCGCATACACCGCCGGCACGCTGCAATCGGTCGGCAAGACACTGGCCGATGCCGAGGCGCAAATCCGATCGGCCGAAACGGCCGAACCCGCCGAGCAGGCTGCATTGGCGACAGCGGTCAAGGATCTGTCGGTCGCGGTGGCTCACGCCGGGGCGGGATTGCAGGCAGGCAATCGAGCGGGGGTCCAAAAAGCAAAACAGGATCTTCAACTGGCCTCGCGCTCGCTTGCCGCCGCCTATGCAAAATATTTCGCGCCGAAGCCATGAAGAAGCTCGTGGAAATATCGCTCGGCGTCGTTACCAGCGTTGGCGGCTTCCTCGAAGTCGGATCGATGGCGACGGCGGCGCAGGCAGGCGCGACTTTCGGTTTCCAACTGATCTGGGCCGTGGTGCTCGGCACCATCTGCATCATCTTTCTGGTGGAAATGGCCGGCAGGTTCGCGGCGGTGAGCCATCACACGATCTGCGATGGCATTCGCGAGAGATTTGGCTTCAACGTCTTTGTGTGGCCGTTGCTTGCCACCTTCTTGCTCAGTCTCATGGTGCTCTCCGCCGAGATCGGCGGCGTTGCCATCGCACTCGAACTTGCCACCGGCATAGGCTTCCAGTGGTGGGCGCTGCCGGTGGCTTTTTTGGCGTGGCTGCTGCTCTGGAAAGGCACGTTCGGCCTTATCGAGAAAGGCGTGTCGATGCTCGGCCTGGTGACCTTGTGTTTCGTCGTCGCGGCCGTGATGCTGAAACCCGACTGGACAGCGGTCGCCGCTGGCGCAGTGCCGTCGCTGCCAGCCCACGATACCGCCAGTTACTGGTTCATGGCGGTCAGCATTCTCGGCGCCTCGATATCGCCGTACCTGTTCATGTTCTATTCCTCCGGGGCCATTGAGGACCAGTGGGACAAGAGCTATCTCGGTGCCAATCGGGCCATAGCGGGACTGGGGATGTCTTTCGGCGGCACCATTTCGGTCGGCGTGCTGATCGTGGCCGCCCTCGTGCTGGCGACGCACGGCATCGACCAGGTGGACGATTATCACCAATTGCCGTTGATGCTGATCCCGGTATTCGGCTTCTGGGGTTTCGTCCTGTTCGTAGCCTCTCTCGCCATTGCCTGCTTCGGCGCTACGCTCGAAGTCGGGCTGCAGCAGGCTTACCTCGTGGCTCAAGGCTTCGGCTGGACGTGGGGCGAGGACCGCAAGCCGCGCGACAACCCAGGGTTCAGCGCGGTGTACACGGTATCGTTGTTTCTTGCCGCCATCCCCATCATGCTTGGTCTCGATCCGCTGAGGCTCACCATCTTTTCCATGGCGCTGACGGCGGCCAGCCTGCCGCTGACCGTGGTTCCATTCCTGTTTCTGCTGAACGACAAACGCTACGTCGGCGAGCATCGCAACGGCATTCTCTCCAACGCCGCGGTCATCTTCATCATCGCGCTCGGCTTTGTGCTGGCCGTGGTGACGATCCCGCTGCAAATATTCGGAGGCACATGATGAAATTGCTGCGTGATCTCCTGGACAAGCAGGTGGTTGACCGCGAACAGGTCAAGATCGGCAAGATCGATGGGCTGGTGGCGGAGTTGCGGCAGGGCAAGCCGCCAAGGATCATTGCGATCGAACTCGGCTCCATCACTTTGGCGCGCCGCCTCGGCGCAGGACCCGGGCGATGGATGGCGCGACTCGCGGCAAAGCTGGGTGGCAAGCGCCATGGCGAGCCGCATCGGATCGCCTGGCACAAGGTGAGGGATATCGGCACCGACATCGAGTTCGATGTGGATGTGCGTCAGACGTCGATCTTCGCCTGGCAGGACTGGTTGCGCGATCATGTCATCGGACGCATTCCGGGAGCTTGATGATGACCATCGTCAATCTCGAACGTCTGGCTGGGCGACGCGTGCTCTCGCAGCGAGGCAAGAGCATCGGCTACATCGAGGAAATCCGCGCCGAACGGGATGGCGACGATTTCGTCGTTACCGAATTCCACGTCGGGATCCACGCTGCTTTCGAGCGTCTTTCGGCGTCAGCCATAGGCGTGGCGGTGCTCGATCTGGTTCGGCTGCGCCGCCGCGATGGTCTGTACCGCATCCCTTGGGACAAGCTCGACATCTCCGACCCGGCGCGCCCGCGGCTGCTGTGCCCGATGACCGAACTCTCCGGCATGAAGAGCGCACCCGATCGTCGCGAATAGGTCGCCGCCGCGCATCGTCGTGAACATTTTCAGCGCAGCATGCTCGCGCCCAGAAAGACCGCGGCGGCTATCAAAACGACAGCTGCAATGACAAACAGCGGCCAGTTGCCGCGAGGCCGCAGTTCCGGTTCGCTTTCGATCGGCCGCATCGCATTGGCGAAGCTGGCGTCGTTCTCGAATTTTGGCCGGGAACGTGGCGGCTCTGCTCCAGCGACCGGATTTTGTGTGTCGGCCGCCTCGGCGTCGGTCTCCAGCGGGACAATGGCGGGATCGAAGCCTGGCGTTTTGTCCTGCGTCGCTCCCGCCTCAATCTCGCCTCTGGCAGAGGCAGGGGTAGGATTTGACATCTTGGCCATGACCTCTCTCTTTCGAACCAAACTCTGCCAAATCGGCAGCGGTGGTTTTGAGACGGCTATATTTGCTCGAGCAGAATCCTGGCGTCCTTGGCCGCAACGATGAACGCCTGTCTTGCGACCTTTGGAGGCTTTTCGCCACGCATCACGGCAAGGCACGCCCTGAGCGCGGCAAGACGCATTTCGGATTTCGGCTTTGGCCAGTCCCGCAGCAGCACTTCAGCGGCATCGGACACAGAGACCACGACCCTGTCTCGGTCAATGCGGCCAGGTTGAATGATGATCGGCTTTCTGAAATGGCCCGCACGCACTTGCCCCTCCAAGACCTGCCCGTTGCTTTACAAAGCCTGCCCAAGGACGAGCCGCGCAGACCGCACGCTAACTCCGCGACCGCCGATTTGTTCCAGCGTACCTGGCGTTGGAATAGCGATGCCTGGAATCACTCGTTTTTCACGGCGTTTTTTTGCAGCCACGCCCGACGGCTCCTTCACGGATTTTGCCGCTGAATGGTCCGCTGGCATGCCGTTTCGATGGGGGAACAAAGCGCATCCCGGCTTGTTAGGTCGCAACGAAAATTCGCTCACCGACAAGGACAAAGCCGATGAAAACACGACATCTTCTCGCCTCCGTCGCAGTTGCTTGCGCTGTTCTCGCAATGCCCGCCTTTGCTGCCGACAGCGCCCAGGATTTCGTCGACAAGGCTGCCGTCGGCGGCAAGTTCGAGGTCGACTCGAGCCAGATTGCCCTGGACAAGGTTCAGGACCAACGCATCAAGGATTTTGCCCAGATGATGATCCGGGATCACGGCGCCGCCAACGCCAAGCTGGAAGCGATCGCGGGCGAACAGAAACTGAAAGTACCGCCGGCGCTCGATGCCCAGCACCAGGGCGATCTGGACAAGCTCAAGAATGCGCAGGGGCCGATCGATCCGGCTTACGTCGACCTGCAGCGCAACGCGCATGACGACGCCGTCAAGCTGTTTGAAAATTATGCCAGCGGCGGTGACAACGCCGCACTCAAGACCTTTGCCCAGCAAACGGTCGGTACGTTGAAGATGCACCAGCAGACGATCGAGAAGATCGCCGCCAGGCAAGACGCCATCACGGGAGCGACAACGCCGGCGGTGAAGACCGACAATATTCCCAACGCCGCCGCTCTCGTCCCCGGCGCAAACAGCTTCACCGAAGCCCAGGCCAAGAGCCGGATCGAGAATGCGGGATATTCGAACGTATCGAAGCTTACCAAGGACGACCAGGGCATCTGGCGCGGCCAGGCGGCCAAAGGAGGCGAAAACCTCAAGGTAGGGGTCGACTACCAGGGCAACGTCGTTGCCTCGAGCAAATGAGCATGGATCAGGAGAAATCACATGAAGACGGTAACCGGACTGTTCGACAATTATGACGACGCGGCCGATGCGGTCGGCGAGCTTGAGGCGACGGGCGTCCCACATTCCAATATCAGCATCGTCGCCAACAACTCGGATGACTGGTATGAGGCAAACCGTTCCGAGGCCGCCGAAGACGCTGGCAGCGGCGCGGGAATCGGAGCTGTGATCGGGGGTGCCGGGGGCCTGCTCACGGGGCTGGGCGTCATGGCCATCCCGGGTGTCGGCCCGGTGGTCGCGGCCGGATGGCTCGCCGCCACCGCCGCGGGGGCGGTTGCTGGCGCCGTGGCTGGTGGAGCGGCCGGCGGCATTATCGGCGGTCTGACAGAGTCGGGTGTGCCCGAGCGCGACGCACACGTCTATGCGGAAGGTGTACGCCGCGGCGGCACCCTGGTGACGGCCAAGGTGGACGACGAACTCGTGCCGAATGCCGAGGAGATTTTGGGTCAGTCCCGATCGGTCGACCTGGCTGAACGCCGCAGGATGTACGAGGCGGACGGCTGGACCGGCTTCGACGTCAATGCAGGCGAATACGCACCCAAGGACGTCGATCGCGACGGCGGCCGCGCAATCAATCGACCCTGAAAGCGGATCCCGGCCCTGGCTGCGACGAGGCCATGAGCGCGCAGTGCGGCCGGGTGGAACCATTTCTTCTCGATATGCCTCTAAGGGTGTAGCGGCGCGGCTCGCGCCTGGTCGTCAACGACAAACACGGCGCTCGCTTCACTGACGATGGACACGTGTTCCATGGCGGCCTTGCCCGCAGCTGGGCCATCGCCACGCAGGATCGCGGTGACGATGGCGTCGTGCTCCTGCCAGGATTTCGCCAGGCGTCCGGCCAGCCTGAACTGGGCGCGGCGAAAGGGGGCCAGCCGGCTGCGCGTCATCGCGGTCAACTCGTAGATGTGCGTGCTGTGGGCACCGCGATAGAGCCGGCTGTGGAACTCGGTGTTGAAATACTCATAGTCTTCCTCGGCACCCAGCCGTACCAGCCGCGCCGAGGCCTGATGCTCGGTCTCGAGCGCGCGGCGCTCGCTGCCGGTCATGCGCTCGGCGCAGAAGCGCGCGCATATGCCTTCCAACTCGGCCATGCTCTCGAACATCGAGGCGAGGTGCTCCTGCGTGACGACGGCGACGATGGCGCCCCGGTTGGGCCGCCGCTCGACGAGGCCCATGGCGCTGAGTTGGGCAAGCGCCTCGCGCACCGGCGTGCGTGAAACCTCGAAGCGGGCGGCAAGCGAGACCTCGTCGAGTTTTTCGCCGGGACGCAGCACGCCGGTGACGATGCGGTCGCCGATCGCCCTCACCATCTGATCGACCGTCGTGCCCGTCCGGATCAAGCTGCGCTTTCCCGACAAAACTGCTTCGCCTCCCGTGCTTCGGTGTTCCAGGTTCCTGAAATCCTGCGGCCGAACGGCACGACCCGACTCGGCCGCACCCTCTATGCCTATGTTTTAATCTGCGTGTCAAATTGTCTGTTTTCAAGGCAAAAAGTGCATGCAATTGCCTTTCGCTTGTGCATGCTGCCTCATGAGGCTCATTGATTTTATTTATGAAATTTTGACGATCGAATTGGCACAGCGATTGCATGCACTTTCTTGAGAAGGCGTTAACCGACCCGGAAAGGGTCCTGCAGGGGAGCATAAGAGATGACCGACAGATTCATGCTTAGCCGTCGCCAGTTGCTCAAGACCTCCGCCGCTGGAGCAGCTTTAGGGCTTGCTTCCGCGGCCTTTCCCATCAGCAAGGCATTCGCCGCCGCCACCACCGTCGGCTTCATCTATGTCGGGCCGAAGGACGACTACGGCTACAACCAGGCGCATGCCGAGGGTGCCGCAGCGCTGAAGGGCATCGAGGGTATCACCGTCGTCCAGGAGGAGAACGTGCCGGAGACGGTCGATGTTCAGAAGACGATGGAATCGATGATCAACCTCGACGGCGCCTCGCTGATCTTCCCGACCTCGTTCGGCTACTTCGACCCCCACATGCTGGCCATGTGCAAGAAGTTCCCCGACGTGCAGTTCCGCCATTGCGGCGGCATGTGGGAGAAGGCCAAGCACCCGATGAATGCCGGCTCGTATTTCGGTTATATCGGCATGGGCCAGTATCTCAACGGCGTGGTCGCAGGCCACACCTCGAAGACCAAGAAGCTCGGCTTCGTCGCGGCTAAGCCGATCCCGCAGGTGTTGCTCAACATCAACTCCTTCCTGCTCGGCGCACGCTCGGTCGATCCGTCCATCACTTGCCAGGTCATCTTCACCGGCGAATGGTCGCTGGCGGTCAAGGAAGCGGAAGCCACCAACGCGCTGGTCGACCAGGGCGCCGACGTCATCACCTGTCATGTCGACAGCCCCAAAGTGATGGTCGAGACGGCCGCCGGGCGCGGCGCCTTTGTCTGCGGTTATCACGCCAACCAGAGCCCGCTGGCGCCCGAGAAATACCTGACCGGGGCCGAGTGGAACTGGGCCAAAGTCTATAAGATGTTCGTCGCCGACCTCGTCGCCGGCACGCCGCTGCCCAACTTCACGCGCGGCGGGTTGGCTGACGGTTTCGTCAAGATGAGCCCGCTCGGCCCCGCCGTCGGCGAGCCCGCGCGCAAGCAGTTTGACGCCACGCTGGCCGAAATGATGAAGGGCGGCTTCGCCGTCATCAAGGGACCGCTGAAGAGCAACAAAGGGGCTGTGGTCGCCACCGCGGGCCAGGCGTTCCCGGAGGCCGCCATCGAGCTCGAAAGCATGGACTATCTGGTCGAGGGCGTCGTCGGCTCGACCGCCTGATCCGAGGGGAACGGAGCGATGACGGATACGGTGACAGGGGCCGGCATGCCGGCACTATTCGGCGCCAGGGGCTATCCGGCGGTGCTGGAATGGATGGCGCGGCGGGCAGAGACGATTGTCATTCCGCTCGCGGCGCTGATCGTCGGCATGGCGCTGTTCAGCCTGTTCATCGCCCTGGTCGGCAAGTCGCCGGTCCTGCTCTACGAGACCATGTGGCGGGGCGGCTTCGGCTCGTGGTTCTCCATCCAGAACTCGCTTTCGCGGGCCGCACCGCTGTTGCTGGCGGCGCTTTGCGTGGCATTGCCGGCTCGGCTCGGCCTCGTTGTCATCGGCGGCGAGGGCGCTATCGTGCTCGGCGGCGTCGCCGCCGCTGCCATCGGCGTGGCGCTCAGCGGCGCGCCTTCCTTCATCGTCATTCTTGCCATGGGCGTGGCGGGCATGGCCGCCGGCGGCATCTGGATCGGTGCCGTCGGCGCGCTGCGCCACTATCGGGCGGTCAACGAAACCATCTCCAGCCTGCTGATGGCCTATATCGCCATCGCGCTGATGAACCAGTTGGTGGAGGGGCCGCTTCGCGATCCGGCCTCGCTCAACAAGCCGTCGACCCAGCCGCTGGCGGACATCTACCGCATCGGCAACATTCCGGGCATGGATGTGCATTGGGGACTGATTGTGGGCGTCGTCGCCTGCCTCCTCTCCTGGGTGCTCATCGAAAAGACGCGCTGGGGCTTTGCCGCGCGCATCGCCGGCGGCAATGTGCGGGCAGCGCAAGTGCAGGGGCTGGCCGTTGGGCCGCTCATCGTCGGTTTCACGGCACTCGCCGGCGGCTTTGCCGGGCTCGCCGGCATGCTGGAGGTCGCCGCCGTGCAGGGCAGCGCCAACGCTTCGCTCGCCGCCGGCTATGGCTACACCGGCATCCTCGTCGCTTTCCTCGCCCGCCACAATCCGCTGGCCATCGTCCCGGTCGCCATCCTGCTTGGCGGCATCGATGCCTCGGGCGGGCTGATCCAGCGCCGCATGGACCTGCCCGATGCCACCGTGCTGGTGCTGCAAGGCATGATCTTCATCGTCATCCTGTTCAGCGAAACCTTCTACGGCCGCTTCAAGGCCTTCAATCCCGATCTCTGGACGAGGCCCGATCTCCCCAGGGGGACTGCCTGATGGACGCGACCGAGATCGGCCTCTGGGGCGTGCCGCTCGCCATCCTCGGCGGCGCCATCCGCGTGTCGACGCCCTTCATTTTCGTCTCGCTGGGCGAGGCGATCACCGAGCGTTCCGGCCGCATCAATCTCGGGCTCGAAGGCACGCTCGTCTTCGGCGCCATGACGGCCTATGCGATCGCGGTGATGACCGGCTCGCCCTGGCTCGGCCTCGTCGCCGCCGCCGGCGCCGGCCTCTGCTTCGGCCTGTTCCATGGCTGGGTCTGCAAATTCCCGAAGGTCAACGACATCGCCATCGGCATTGCACTGATGCTGTTCGGCTCGGGTCTCGCCTTCTTCGTCGGCAAACCGTTCATCAAGCCGAAGGCGCCCAACCTGCCTGCCATTCCCTTCGGCGGCTGGTCCGACGTCCCGCAGGTGCAGGCAGCGCTCGACGTCAACGTGCTGTTCCTCATCGGGGCCGTGCTGTCGGTCGTCCTGTGGTGGGCGTTCCGCAACACCCGCGCCGGCCTCATCGTGCGCGTCGTCGGCGACAGTTCGGATGCTGCCCGCGCCATGGGCCTCAACCCCAATACGGTGCGGCTGCTGGCAACCGGGGTCGGCGGTGCACTGGCCGGCATCGGTGGGGCCTATCTGTCGCTCTACTATCCCGGCAGTTGGACAGAACGCATCTCGTCGGGCCAGGGCTTGATGGCGGTGGCGCTGGTCATCTTCGCGCGCTGGAACCCGCTCGGCTGTTTTGCCGCCGCCCTTCTGTTCGGCGGGGCAGGCGCGCTCGGCCCGGCGCTGCAATCAGTCGGCGTGACGCAGGGCTACTATCTGTTCTATGCCGCCCCCTACATCCTCACCCTCATCATCATGATCGCCACCTCGTCGCCGACACGCTCGCTCGCCGGCGCGCCAGGCGAATTGTCGATCACCAAATGACTGGAGTTTTGCCCGTGAACGCCAGAGCCGAAATCTCCCAGCACACGATCGACGCAGAGCCTTATCCGTGGCCCTACAACGGCGATCTGCGGCCCGACAACACGGCGCTGATCATCATCGACATGCAGACCGATTTCTGCGGGCCGGGCGGCTATGTCGACCACATGGGCTACGACCTGTCGCTGGTGCGGGCTCCGATCGAACCAATCAAGGCCGTGCTCTCGGTGATGCGGGCCAAGGGCTACACCATCATCCACACGCGCGAGGGGCATCGGCCCGATCTCGCCGACCTGCCGGCCAACAAGCGCTGGCGCTCGCGCCGCATCAATGCCGGCATCGGCGACCCAGGTCCGTGCGGGCGCATCCTGGTGCGCGGCGAGCCGGGCTGGGACATCATCCCCGACCTCTACCCGATCGAGGGCGAGCCGATCATCGACAAGCCGGGCAAGGGCTCGTTCTGCGCCACCGATCTTGAGCTGATCCTCAACCAGCGCGGCATCGAGAACATCGTGCTCACCGGCATCACCACGGATGTCTGCGTCCACACCACCATGCGCGAGGCCAACGACCGCGGCTATGAATGCATGATGCTGGAGGATTGCTGCGGGGCCACCGACCACGGCAACCATCTGGCGGCGATCAAGATGATCACGATGCAGGGCGGCGTCTTCGGCACGGTGTCGAATTCGAAGGCGCTCATCGCGCAGCTGCCGTGAGGAGGGCGCTATGAGTGACAGCGTCAGAAAAGCCCTCGGCGTCGAAACCATCGGCATGACCATGCGCTTCGGTGCCTTCACGGCGCTGGACGCCGTATCGGTGAAGGTGCCGGCAGGCTCGTTCCACGCGCTGCTCGGCGAGAACGGCGCCGGCAAGTCGACGCTGGTCAAATGCATGATGGGTTTTTATCACCCGACTTCCGGCGACATGCTGGTCGATGGCCGGGAGGTCAAGATCACCAGCCCCAGGGATGCCTCGGCGCTCGGACTTGGCATGGTCTACCAGCATTTCACGCTGGTGCCGTCGCTGACCGGAGCTGAGAACCTTGTCATCTCGCGGGAAAAGGTGCCCGGCATCATCGACTGGCGCAAGGAGCGGGGCGATCTTGCCGTGTTCATGGAGCGCATGCCGTTCAAGCTGCCGCTCGACGCCAAGGTGGCGGAGCTTGCCGCCGGCGAGAAGCAGAAGCTCGAAATCATCAAACAGCTCTATCTCGGCCGCTCCTTCCTGGTGCTGGACGAGCCGACATCGGTGCTGACGCCGGGCGAAGCGCAGGAGGTGCTGGGGCTGGTGCGCGACATGACCAAGGCCGGCGACCTCACAGTTCTGATGATCTCGCACAAATTCCATGAGGTCACGGCATTCGCCGACGATGTCAGCGTGTTGCGCAAGGGCAAGCTGACGGGAACTGGCCGCGTCGCCGACCTCGACCACAAGGCGATGGCGGCGATGATGATCGGCGACCAGCCGATCGTCACGCTTGACAGCCGCGCGACGCCGAAACCCAATGCCGAGATCGTGCTCAAGGTCAAATCGCTGAAGGCGCCGGATCGAACCGGGCTGAAGTCGATCAGCATCGAGGACCTCGGCGTGCGCTCCGGCGAGATCGTCGGCATCGCCGGCATTTCCGGAAACGGCCAGAAGGAGTTTCTGGAAGTGCTTGCCGGCCAGCGTCCGCGTGACGCCGGCGAGGTGTTGGTGCGCGGTGCCGCCTATGCCGCGACGCGTGCCGAGGCGCGGGCGCTCAATGTGCGGCTCATTCCCGAAGAGCCGCTGAAGAATGCCTGTGCGCCGAAAATGACGGTGGCCGAGAACATCTCCTTCCGCACCTTCGACATGGACGGCAATGGCAGGCGGGTGAACTGGATCAGCACCGGCGCCATTCGCGCCTTCAGCGCCCGCCTGGTCGAGCAGTTCAAGGTCAAGACCGCCTCGCTGTCCTCGCCCATCGCCTCGCTGTCGGGCGGCAATGTGCAGCGCGCGGTGCTGGCCCGCGAACTGACCGGCGAGGTCGACCTGCTGATCGTCTCCAACCCCTGCTTCGGCCTCGATTTCTCGGCGGTGGCCGAAATCCGCGCCCGCATCATGAAGGCGCGCAACGCGGGTGCGGCCGTGCTGTTGATGTCGGAAGACCTCGACGAGCTCTTGGAATTGTCCGACCGCATTTTCGTCATGTCGGATGGCGCGCTGGTCTATGAGACGCCGATCGGCCGGGCGAGCGTGCAGACCATCGGCGAGCATATGGCGGGACATCATTGATGGCGGAAATCGACGCGCAGCCGTTCGCCTTTTCGTTCAAGCCCGACACGATGGCGCTGGTCGTCATCGACATGCAGCGCGATTTTGCCGAGCCCGGCGGCTTTGGCGCCAGCCTCGGCAACGATGTCAGCCGCATCGCCGCGATCGTGCCGACAGTGAAGAAGCTGATCGAGGGGTTCCGTGCCGCCGGCCTGCCTGTGATCCACACGATGGAGTGCCACCGCGCCGACCTCTCCGACCTGCCGCCGGCCAAGCGCAACCGCGGCAATCCGTCGATCCGTATCGGCGATGTCGGACCGATGGGCCGCGTGCTGATATCAGGCGAACCGGGAACGGCGATCCTCGACGAGTTGGCGCCGCTGCCCGGCGAGATCGTCATCGAGAAGCCGGGCAAGGGCGCCTTCTATGCGACGAGCTTCGGTGACGAACTGAAGCGGCTTGGCGCGCAGCAACTGGTTTTCGCCGGCGTCACCACCGAGGTCTGCGTGCAGACGACGATGCGCGAGGCTAATGATCGCGGCTATGAGTGCCTGCTCGCCGAAGATGCGACGGAAAGCTATTTTCCGGAGTTCAAGGCAGCGGCGCTTGCCATGATCCGTGCCCAAGGCGCCATCGTCGGCTGGACGGCGACGACCGACCAGGTGCTGCAGGGAGTTGCGAATGGCTAATCTGAGTTTTGCCGGTCTCGTCAGTGGCGGCTGGCGCGAGCTGGCGTTCGAACCTTTTCGCGACGGCATCACGGTGCATTGGCTGCTCAAGGGCGGACCGGTCGAGCCGTCGGTGGCGATCCTCGACTACCGGGCCGGCGCCGGCGTGCCACGCCACCGCCATGTCGGGCTGGAAACCATCGTCGTGCTCGAGGGCACGCAGAGCGATGAGAACGGCGATTATCCCCGGGGCAGCGTCATCCTGAACCCGGTCGGGACCGAGCACTCGGTGTGGACTAAGGACGGCTGCGTCGTGCTGATCCAGTGGGACCTGCCGGCAATTATTCTGGGGGAGGCCACATGAGTGAGATCCGCTTCGATATCGTCAGTCTGCACGCGGCCTATGCCAGCGGCGTGACTGTCGCGGATATGATCGATGCCGTGCACGCCCGCATCGTGGCGGCTGACGATCCCGGCATCTTCATCCATCTGCCCGGGAAGACGGACATGCTGGCGCAGGCACAAGAGCTCGGACCGTTCGATCCAGCGACCAAACCGCTGTGGGGCGTCCCGTTCGCGGTCAAGGACAATATCGATGTCGCCGGCATGCCGACCACAGCAGCCTGCGCCGAATACGCCTATGTGCCGGAGACGGACGCTACTGTCGTGGCGCGGCTAAAGGCGGCCGGCGCGCTGGTCGTCGGCAAGACCAATCTCGACCAGTTCGCCACCGGACTGGTCGGCGTTCGCACGCCTTACCCGATCCCGAGGAACGCTGTCGATGCCAGCCTTGTGCCTGGCGGCTCGTCCTCAGGGTCGGCGGTGGCGACGGCGCGTGGCATCGTCTCCTTCGCGCTCGGCACCGACACGGCTGGGTCCGGCCGCATCCCCGCCGGCCTCAACAATATCGTCGGGCTGAAGCCGACTGTCGGTGCGCTCTCGGCCGCCGGCGTGGTGCCAGCCTGCCGCACACTTGACTGCGTCTCCGTGTTCGCACTCACCGTCGAAGATGCCTATACGGTGTTCGGCGTCGCGGCGGCCGAGGACCCGGCCGACGCCTATTCGCGCGCGATCAAGGTGCCGGCGCTTGCCGCCCGGCCGCCCGTGCTGAACGTCGGGGTGCCGGCGAAAAGCGACCTGAAGTTCTTCGGCGACGCTTCGATGCAGGTCGGCTTCGAGGCAGCACTTGGCCTTCTGGAAACGCTTGGCTGCCGGCTGGTCGAAATTCCGTTCAGCGATTTCTACGCCACCGCCAATCTTCTCTACGAAGGCGCCTGGGTCGCCGAGCGCTACGCGGCGATCAGCGACTTCATGGACGCCAACGAGGCTGCCATGCATCCGGTGACGCGCAAGATCATCGGCGGCGCCAGAAGTCTTTCGGCGGCCGACGCCTTTCGCGGCCTCTATGCCTTGCAAGCCTACAAGGCGAAGCTCGCCCCGGTCGTCGCCTCGGTCGACCTCTTCTGCGTGCCGACCGCGCCTACGCATTACACCACAGCCGCGGTGCTTGCCGATCCGGTCGTGACCAACAGCCGGCTTGGCACCTACACCAACTTCGTCAACTTGCTCGATATGTGCGGCGTCGCCGTGCCGACAGGCAGACGCGGCGACGGCCTGCCGATGAGCGTCACGTTCTTGGCGCCGGCCGGCCGCGATGCGCTGACGGCGATGCTCGCCCGCGACCTGCATGCGCAGAGCGGCCTGCCGCTCGGCGCAACGGGTTGGCCGCAGCTCGGCCCGCGGCCGGCCGCCGTGCCGCCATGCGACGGCATGATCGACCTGGTGGTGGTCGGCGCGCATCTGTCGGGCATGCCGCTCAACGGCCAGCTCAACCAGCTCGGCGCGCAATTCCTGCGCGCGACCAGGACCGCCGCCGCTTACAAGCTCTATGCGTTGGCCGGCCAGTCGGTGCCCAAGCCCGGCCTGATCCGCGTCGCCGATGGCGGCATGCGGATCGACGTCGAGGTCTGGCGGCTTGGGCCTGAGGCTTTCGGCCGTTTCGTCGCCGCTATTCCGGCTCCGCTCGGCATCGGCACGGTCGAACTCGACGACGGCACCCCCGCCAGGGGTTTTCTGGTCGAAAGCGCGGGCTTGGACGGTGCCTCCGACATCTCCTCATTCGGCGGCTGGCGCCGCTTTGTCGCACGCGGCAATAGTTGAATGAGCGACCCGAGACATAGGTGACGTATCGTACCGGACACATGGGTGACGACGCAACGAGTGACGACACCGATTTGGGCAGATAGCAAGACGTCGATAGTTCTCTGCGCAACGTGTTGCGGCGTACGACGAAGCCCGGAGACGAACGGCTTCTCGGCGTCTTCATCTGACCCTGCGTCGAACGCGGTCGGCCTGAGAGATACCTCCTTGGCCGGCAATTTGCTATTGTCCTCGTTCGCAGCACAATAAGTAGGCTGCGTAAGATGGGCGCGAATGTTTACAGAAATTCTCGATGCGCTTTATGAAGCTGCGTTCATAGCGGAAAAGTGGCCCGCTGTTCTCGGGCAGATCACCAATGTGTCGGCATCAAAAGGCGGTGCGCTCTTTGTATTCGCGGATGGCATGCCGATTCGGGGAAAGGCCGTGGCACAGCTGCAGGATTTGATGGACGAGTTCCTTGAGGACGAAAGCTTGCGCTTGTCCACAGCCGCTGCGCGTATGGGGGCCGTTCGTCCGGCAAGCTTCGTGGATGTAGACAGATTCATGACGGCCGACGAGGTGCGGGATGATCCTATGCGCATTCGGCTGCGCGAGCGTGGCCTGGGCGTGAATGCTTGCGCGGCTATTGCCATGCCCACAGGTGAGATCGCGATGTTTGTTTTCCAGCGCGGGCTCGACGAAGGAGGCTACGAAGAGCACCAGCTTGAAGTCCTCGACAGGATCCGACCCGACATGGCGCGCGCCACGCTCGCGGCAGCCCGGCTTGGTCTTGTGCAGGCGCGCGGCGCCGTCGACGCGTTAGCCAGGATCGGGCTTCCGGCCGCTGTTCTCGCCGCCAACGGGCGGGTTCGGGTGACCAACAGCCTGTTCGACCGCGAGAAGTCGCTTTTTCTGCCGACGGCATTCGGCGGCGTCGCCCTCGCCAACACTGAGAGCAACCGTCTGTTCCAGGCCGCGCTGCAGGCGATGCGTGGCGAACTGCCCCCGCGATCTATCCCTGTCCGGGGCACACCGCCGGCGGTGGTGCATGTCCTTCCGCTCAAACGGAGCGCGCATGACCTTTTCGACGGAGGTGATCTGCTTGTCGTGGCGACGGCGATCTCGGCAAGCGCTCTCGTCCCGTCCCCGACCATCTTGACCGGGCTGTTCGACCTGACACCTGCCGAGGTAAATCTTGTGATCGCGTTGGCCAAGGGACATAGCCTCAAGGCGGCGGCAGCCGAAGCCGGGCTGCAATTCTCAACCGTGCGCACTTACCTCAACCGCGTTTTTCGCAAGACCGGTACAAACCAGCAAAGCCAGCTGGTTGCCCTCCTGAAGTCGGCGCACCCGCTCCCGCGCTGACGAGCCTTCCAGAGGGGGCCCCTTCCTTCGAACGCAGTCCGCCGCTTTCCATCATCATATGATGATAGGCGACGCCCGGTTTTCGCGGCAATTTCTCCTGCGACGCTTGGTGCTGTCCCGCAGACGAGAGCGACGCCGCAATTCGTCCACCAAAGCAAGGCCCGTCGGCAAGGGGGAGTGACGATGCTGGGAAGCATTGTCCGCGGTTCACAATCCGCTGAGAGCCTGCTGAAGCGGGACGACAATCATCGTGCTTGGCGTCGAGCTAATGCCCATCCTTGTGACCTGCAAGAGGATCCCAAGCACGCCGGCATATTCGAGCAGGCGATCCCCCCTGTGTCATCACGCCGAAACGCGCAGCAGATTGGGATCGAACATGGCCAAGTCATGGCGCCAATATCCGGCATACAATCATTCAATTTCCCCAATCAGATCACGGCCCCAGCAATGGGAGCAGCGCTACAGCTGCTTTCGGCCGAATGTCTCCGCTGCGCGTCGCGTTGGCGGTTCCGGTCTGCGGTTTGTCGGCGCAGCAGTCCACCAATCCCGTTTGCCTCGAGGTATAAGACGATGAGAACCATGGCCAGCGCGAAGGGGATCGGCTCCATCGCCGTGCTGCTGATCATAGGCGGTCTGGGCATCGCGCTGCCTGTACGGGCGGCCGATGTCGAAGGTAGTTCCGATCACCCGCTGGTCGGGCGCTACGACGGCTCCGAGATCGTCGGTTACAAGACGACGGAATTCGACGAGGCAAACCTCGTCGAAGCTCCCTTTTCGCCGACGAGCACCAATGGCGGCACTGGCTTCAAGACGGTCGAAGGCCACATCACGCTCATCTACTACACACTGCCACAAGGCCGTTCGACGCTCGAGGTGCTCCGCAACTACGAGGAAGGCCTGAAGGCGAAGGGCTTCTCGGAGGTCTTCACCTGCGCCACCAAGAATGGCTCCTGCTTCGAATCCGGCCAGCCCGAAGGTGGATATCTTCTCGGCCAGGCCGTGGGCGATCCGCTCACCGTTCCCAAGCTTGCGGATGACTACGTTCAGAACTGGTTCCAGGAAGGCGGACGCTACCTCCTCGCCCGGCTCGACCGCCAGGAGGGAGCGGTCTACGCGGCTCTCTATCTTGGTGAAAGCAGCAGCGGCAACGTCGCCGTCGTCCGGGTCGTCGAGACCAAGGAGATGGAGACCGGCAAGATCCGGGTGGTCACCGCGAAGGAGATCGGGACGGCACTCTCCGACACCGGAAAGATTGCGGTCTATGGGATATTGTTCGACTTCGACAAGGACGTCATCAAGCCTGAGTCCAAGCCGGCGCTCGACGAGATCGCGCAGCTACTGACGTCGGAGCCGGACCTGAAGCTGCGCGTCGTCGGCCACACCGACAGCCAGGGCGGCGCAGACTACAATCTCGATCTGTCCCGGCGGCGCGCTGCCAACGTCGTTGCGGCGCTTGTCTCCCAATACGGCATCGCCGCCGATCGCCTCGCCTCTGATGGCGCCGGCATGACGCAACCGGTCGCATCCAATGACACCGAAGAAGGGCGTGCCAAGAACCGCCGCGTCGAACTACAGCGGGACGACCTGGGCGGTGGTGCTTCTGGCGGTAGCGGCGGCGCCGCGGCCAAGTCAAGCAACGCCGGTTAGGCAGGACAAGGCACGTGACAGTAAGCGAGAAGGACCGTCAAATGGCTGCCAAAGAATGCCGGACTGGTGCCGGCGGGTTCCGGCTCCTTCTCCTTTGCATAGCTACCCTGCTTATCTTGGAGTCGCCGGCTTTAGCTGCTTCGAATGTCGACTTCGTGCCCGCGGCAGGCACAAGCAGCGGCAACAAGCACAAGACGCTCAGACCGGCCGGCGGCGATGAGGCCGGGGGAGGCGGCACGCCTCAAACGCCGGCGGATATGGGCGACATGCCGCCGATGCAGCAGGCGGATGGCACCTGCGGCGATGGCAATGCAATGGCGACGGTGGTCATCAACCAGCCGGGCCTCGACAAGCTCAACGTGCGCAGCGGTCCCGGTGGCCAGGTGGTCGGCACAGTGCCGGAAGGCGGCACCGTGTCGGTGGTCGGCCCGTGCGGTGCGATCAGCGGGGCGGCGGGCTTCGCCAAGCCGAAGACGCAGCAAGGCGGCGGCGCCGGAGGTTGGTGCCAGATCAGCGCGCCGGTGCACGGTTGCGTGTCGTCCCAGTTTCTTGCGTTCGGTGGCGACACCGGCCTGTCCGGGGGTGCGGCCGGCTTCGCGAAGCCGAAGAGCAAGCCGCAGGTGCCCGCGGCGGCGGCGGCCGGCTTCTCGGGACGCTGGGCCGCCAATGCCGACAACATCGCTTACAGCTTCTCGCTCAAGCAGAAGGGCAACAGCGTCTCCGGCAACTATCAGGGCGCCGACGGCAGCGCCGGAAATATCAGTGGCAAGATGAGTGGCAACATTCTGCGCTTCTCCTGGGTCCAGAAGGACGGCGCCCGCGGGAGCGGCAAGTTCGTGCTCGCCGACGACGGCCAGTCGTTCGACGGCACCTACAACTTCTCCAACAACCCCGATGCCGTCGAGGGCAGTTGGAACGGGACGCGGCAATGATCGCGAGGACCAGATGTTTTCGTCGGACGCAGCTTCAACCGGTACCCGAAGGAGTTGAGCCATGTCTTTCGAGCGAACGGCGCGCCGCTTGTGGGGGCTCCTCGCGGTATTGACGCTGATGTCTCTTCCCCAACCAGACCCGGCGCATGCCAGCGACTGCACGTCATTCTCAGGCGTCTGTGTGGATGAGCGCCTGACGTTCAACGGGAACTCACGCATCCTCGAGATTACCCTGTGGCCAGATGGAAATACTGACGTCTTTAACATTATCGTGCCCGGACAACCCCAGACGGAATGGAAAACTGGTTCAGTCCTAAGGCTGGCGGTTCAGCCGGATGGCACCGTGAGCTATTCGGCACAGGGTTGCTACGGCGGCAAATATGGACTCTCGTCAAGTTGCGGGAATTGGCGCCAGGTCACGCGACGATTCCCGCCCCTCCATTCTGCCAGCACCGGCGGAAGCGGAGGAGACTCGACTGCCGAAACGGGTGTCGATCGACCGGGACACGATTACGACCGGTTCGACTTGGAGGCTACAATCGCAGGCTTCGGACCCTGCAAATCGGCGTGCGAATCCGACGCAAACTGCAAGGCTTGGACTTACATCAAGCCCGGCGTTCAGGGTCCGAAACCAATATGCTGGCTGAAATCGGCTGTGCCGCCGCCAACGCCGAACGGCTGTTGCGTCTCGGGTGTGAAGGCGGGAACAGCCTCGGCCCCTCCGTCGCCGCCGGAAAAGCCTGTCAAGCACACCGGCAGGGGCAACGCGTGTGTCGCCTACGGCGATCGCATGTCCGCCATTGCCAGCGAGGCGAGCGGTCTTGGCTGTAAATTCGTCCAGATCGCTCCTTGGAACAATCCCCACGCCTATTGGATGCAACGATGCGTGGCGCATTCCGGTGACGGTGTCGCCGATTCCGAGGAGGCTAAAATCAAGCAGCGATTGAATGACTGTAAGACCGGCGGTGGAAGTAGCGCGGCCGCGGCAGATGGCGGTGGTGACCGAGCCGATAACTCCTGTGGCGGCGGGACGGCGACGGTGGTGATCAACCAGCCGGGGCTCGACAAGCTCAATGTCCGCAATGGTCCCGATGGCCAGGTGACCGGCACGGTTCCGGAAGGCCAGGCTGTGTCGGTGACCGGTCCATGCAGCGAGACCGGCGGCGCTGCAGGCATCATCGCAAACAAGCCAAGCGGCGGCGATGGCGGCTGGTGCAGGATCAGCGCGCCGGTGCCCGGCTGCGTCTCAGCCCGGTTTCTGAGGTTCGGCGGCGGGGCAGCCGGGTTCGCCAAGAGCGCGGCGGGGTTCGCGAAGTCGAAGGGAAAGCAGACATCGGAGTCTGCAGCGGCCGGCTTCGGCGGAAGCTGGAGCGCCAACGCCGACAATGTCGCCTACAGCCTCTCGCTGCAGCAGAACGGCAACGGCGTCTCCGGCCGCTACCAAGGTAATGACGGCAGCGCCGGGCAAATCACCGGCAAGGTGAGCGGCAACGTGCTGCGCTTCTCCTGGGTCCAGAAGGACGGCACCCGCGGCAGCGGCAAGTTCACGCTCTCCAGCGATGGCCAGTCGTTCGCGGGCAACTACAATTTCGGCAACAACCCCGACGCGGTCGAGGGCAACTGGAATGGAACGCGGCAGTAGGCAAGGGAGCGCATGATCGAGATAGGTTACATCATCAGTCGATTCCTGCCGCCATTGGCAACATTTGGCGTTCTCCTGCTGCCGGACGGCACGCTGGCCGGAGCCCTCAAGCTCACATGTGGGCGCGCCGATGTCATGAACCCTAGGTGGAGTCTGCCGATGACGTTTGCTTATCCAGGCGGCGACGCCGGCCCCGTTACGGTCACCGGACCATTCGAGGACTTTTCGATCGCTGTTAAGCGATCCTTCACGTCAATTCAGGGTGAGGCCGGCGAGGCTCTGGACGGCACCGCGAAGGTTCGTGTCAAGCTGCCAACTCTCGCCGACCTTGAAGCGTGCATCGAGCAAACCAGCGATCCGGCGTCGAAGCCGGACGACAACGATGCTTTCCTCAACGCGCGCGATGCGTGCCTGCAAAAGCGCGCCCCGGCGCCGGCGGGCGCCGATGTGGTAGAGGGACTGAGCATCGGATTGCTCGCCGACAAGGGCGAGTCGAGCGGCGAGGACGGCTTTGTGGATCTCAGACTCAAATACGAGGGGGGAAAGTCGGGCGCCAGACGGCGCGATAACGGTCGAGCCTCTTCCAGCTCAATGCCTTTTGGAAAAGTGACGTGCCCTGGGGAACAGGTGACGAGTGGGAGCTTCGCCCACAACCTGACTGGATTTCGGCTGCGGTTATCAACGCACCAATTCAACCGGACTTGGAGTGCATCATGCCCCTCATCTCAGTTCTACGGACATCGATCGTCAGCCTTATGGTCATGTCATGCGTGGCAATCGCCACCTCAGCGTCCGCTCGCGATCGTCCGGGAACGCCGACGGATCTGCAAATGGGCGAATCTCGGAATAAAACACAAGATGTGAAAGGGTGGCGCGAAACAATTGACATTGGCCTGCTGTGGAGAAACACGGCGGGGAAGGAATTTAAAATCAGCGGAACAGCCACCGAGCGACACCCTGGATACTTTCCCGAATTGGTCGGCTTCGAGGTTGAGATCACTAAAAATGGCAACAAGTATGCGCCGCCGTCGTATTCGCTTGAGTGCCTGGCGAAGCAGGTAGCCTGTTGGTGCCCGGTTTGTTTTGATTTCCACACCATACCCGCTCCGAACAACGAGGGCACAGTCAATAGAGTCGGCTTCAGGATCAGTGATGTAGATCCAAATACCAAATACTGCTTCAGAGTCAGAGCTCGGAGGAAATCTGACGACGTTGTTTCGGCGAATTGGTCGGGCACATCCTGTATCACGACAGGATCTCTGGCCGCACCGCCACCCCCTCCGCTGCCGGAGAAGCCAATCAAGCACACCGGCAGGGGCAACGCGTGTGTCGCCTATGGCGATCGCATGTCGGCCATTGCCAGCGAGGCGCGCGGCCTTGGCTGTAAATTCGTCCAGACCGCCCCCTGGAACAATCCCCACGCCTATTGGCTGCAGCGATGCGTGGCGCATTCCGGCGACGGTGTCGCCGATTCCGAAGAGGCTAGGTTCAAGCAGCGATTGAATGACTGTAAGGCCGGCGGTGGAAGTAGCGCCGCCGCGGCGGGTGACGGTGGTGGCGGGGCCGATGCCTCCTGTGGCGGCGGGACGGCGACGGTGGTGATCAACCAGCCGGGGCTGGATAAGCTCAATGTCCGCAATGCTCCCGATGGCCAGGTGACCGGCACGGTTCCGGAAGGCCAGGCTGTGTCGGTGGCCGGTCCGTGCGGCAAGACCGGCGGCGCTGCAGGCATCATCGCAAACAAGCAAGGCGGCGGCGATGGCGGTTGGTGCCGGATCAGCGCGCCGGTGTCCGGCTGCGTCTCTGCCCGGTTCCTGAAGTTCGGCGGCGGGGCAGCCGGATTCGCCAAGAGCGCGGCGGGGTTCGCCAAGTCGAAGGGAACGCAGGCATCGGCGACGGCCGGCTTCGGCGGAAGCTGGAGCGCCAACGCCGATAACGTCGCCTACAGCCTCTCGCTGCAGCAGAACGGCAACGGCGTCTCCGGCCGCTACCAAGGTAATGACGGCAGCGCCGGGCAAATCACCGGCAAGGTGAGCGGCAACGTGCTGCGCTTCTCCTGGGTCCAGAAGGACGGCACCAGAGGCAGCGGTAAGTTCGTGCTCTCCAGCGACGGCCAGTCGTTCGCGGGCGGCTACGATTTCGGCAACAATCCCGACACCGTCGAAGGCAGCTGGAACGGAACGCGGCAGTAGCCGCATTGCAAGGGGAGGCGGCAAGTCATGGGTAGGCTCGCGGCGATCTTTGTGATGCCCTGCATCTATGCGCTTGCGAGCTCACCCGAGCTGGCCGGTGGTTATGATGGGAGCCGCAATGACGCGGCCGGCTCGCGGGTCGGCGTAATCGCTGAAGGCTCGGGTGATCGAAATGGTTGCGCAGAGTTCAACGGTGGCCGTGACGGGCGGACTATGCGGCTCTTCGCGGCTTCCTGCGCTCGCCGCCTTATCCGGAGGGTAGCGTGATGTGGGACTTCTCGGTCGCCAGATCCGGGGCGATCATGCTCAGGACATGGCCATTCATTCTTTTCCGCATGATCGTCTATTTCGCCATGACGCTCGCCTATATAGCGGCGACGGGCGCAGGCGCCAGCATCGGCTGGGGTGTTGGCCACATCTTCGCCGATGGCGGGCCGGAAGGCACGGCCTTTTGCGGCGGCATCCTTGGCTTCGCACTAGTTTCCATCGCAGTCTACTGGATCCGCGAATACATCCTCTATGTGCTTAAGGCTAGCCACATCGCCGTCATGGTCCATCTGCTCGACGGTCGCGATGTGCCGGGCGGACAGACCCAGATCGCCTATGCGAAAGCGGTCGTGACGCAGCGCTTCGCGGAAGCCAACATCCTCTTCGCCGTCGACCAATTGGTAAAGGGAGCGATCCGCGCCGTCACCAGTCTGCTCGGCGGCATCGCCGCCTTCCTGCCGGGGCTCGACGGGCTGGTGCGCTTCGCCAATACGGTGATCCGCATCTCGCTGACCTATGTCGACGAGATCATCCTCGGCTACAATATCCGCATGGACTCGTCCTCGCCCTTCGAGACTGCCCGGCAGGGCGTGGTGCTTTATGCCCAGAACGGCACGAAGATGGTCAAGAACGCGGTGTGGCTGGCGCTGATCCTGTGGGGCGTCACCTTCGTCATCTTCCTGCTCATGCTGGCACCGGCGGGCGCGGTCGTCTACTTCCTGCCAAGCCATTTAAGCGGCTGGGGCTTCGTTCTGGCCATCGTTTTCGCCTGGGCGCTGAAGGCGGCTTTTGTGGAGCCCTTCGCCATCGCCTCGCTGATGCAGGTTTATTTCAAGACTATCGAGGGCCAGACACCCAATCCCGAATGGGACCACAGGCTCTCCGAGGCGTCGCGCCAGTTCCGCGAGTTGAAAGAAAAGGCGATGTCGCCTTTCGGCGGAAGGCCGGCAGGGCCAGCGCTGCAGCCGAGGATATGAGGGATCAATGTCATGCTGGCATTTATCGGCGGCATCGCTTCGACCACCGTCTTCTACCGCGGCGGCTTCCTTGAGGAGAAAAATAGCTGGACGCTATCAGAGTGCGGGGCTATTCGCCAACGATGGGTGACGTCAGTCGTGGTTGATCGGCAGGGGCCTGCCCCGCTTCACATGGTTGCGTCCGACGTGCACTATTCTAGGACACCGGGGCGCTCCTCGGCCCCATGCAGTTGGATTGTACCGACCGCCTTCATCACTGCCGAAAAAAGCGCCCGACTGACCGCGAGATCAAGCCATCAGCCGCATGTCTTAGGTACAAACTGTTACCTATGTCTCCGGGCCGTACAGGTTTGAAGTGGTAGCGGGAGAGGGACTTGAACCCCCGACCCCAGGATTATGATTCCCGTGCTCTAACCAACTGAGCTACCCCGCCAGGGCGGCGACAGGCCCGAAATCCGCCTTAAATCGAAAGGCATTTCGAGGCGTTCGCCAAGGTCGCGCGGATATAAGGTTGGGAGGGCGAGCCTGTCAAGCTTCGATGCATTCGATATCGGCGCATATTCTCCATGGAGAAAAGCTTTGCCGCGCGAACACCTGCTTGCAGCCGCCGGGGTTGAGTTCGACGGGGCACGTCGCTATGTCTCGGCCACGAGTTTTTAGAGTTTGAAACAGATGAAGCCGCGCATTGCAGTCCTCGGTTGCGGATACTGGGGCTCCAACCACATCCGCACCCTCAAGGCGCTCGGCGCGTTGCACGCGGTTTCCGACACCAATCGTGCCCGCGCCGAAGGTTTCGCCAGCGAACAGGACTGCCTGGCGATCGCGCCGGACCAGCTGTTTGTCCGCGATGACATCGACGCCATCATCATGGCCTTGCCGCCGCAGTTCCATGCCAATCTTGCCGTGCGCGCCGTCGAGAATGGCAAGGACGTGCTGGTGGAAAAGCCGATCGCGCTGACGGTGCCGGATGCCGAGCGCGCGGTGCGGGCGGCCAAGGACAATGGCCGCGTGTTCATGGTCGGTCATGTCCTGCGTTTCCATCCCGCCTTCGAGACGCTCAAACAGCTGATCGACAAGGGCGAACTCGGCGAGGTACGCTACATCCATTCGCACCGGCTGGGGCTCGGCAAGTTCCACACCGAGAACGATGCGCTATGGGACCTCGCGCCGCACGATCTGTCGATGATCCTGGCCATCACCGGCACCGAGCCGATCGAGGTGCGCGGCGAGGGGGCGGCACTCCTCGACAATCTCAGCGATTTCGCGCATCTGCATATGCGCTTTCCCAACGGCCTGCGCAGCCATCTTTTCACGTCGCGGCTCAACCCCTATCGCGAGCGGCGGCTGACCGTGGTCGGCACCAAGGCGATGGCGGTGTTCGACGATGTCGAGCCATGGGAGCGCAAGCTCGCCGTCTATCGCCACGCCGTGTGGCAGGACAGCGGCCAGTGGGCGTTCACCACCAATGAGCCGTCCTATGTCGCGGTTGCCCAGGGCATGCCGCTGACGCGCGAACTGGAGCATTTCATCCAGTGCATCGGGACGCGCGCCGAACCACGCACCAGCGGCGAGGAGGCGATCAGGGTGTTGCGCATCCTGACGGCGGGCACCGTCACCCACACCAAATCCACATCCTGAGGGAGGGCCGCGTCGTACCTCTGGTGCGACGGACAGGGAGAGCTACTCGGCGGGAATTTGCGCCGGCTTTTCGGCGAGCCGGCTCAGCATCGCTTCGGCTTCGGCGCCGCGCTCTGAGCGCACGATGAAGCCGCCGCCGAAAACGCGGGCCTCGTTGCCATCGTCGGAATAGAGCACGCAGGCCTGTCCGGGCGCGATGCCCGATTCGCCATCGGCCAGCTCGACCGAGGTCACGCCTGCCTCGTGGCGCAGCACGGCCGGCCGTGGCGGTCTGGTCGAGCGCACCTTGGCGAACAGCTCGATGCCGCCGGCGGGCACATCGGCGAGCGCGCCGTCTCCCAGCCAGTTCATGTCGCGCAGATAGATCTTGTGCGTCTCCAGCGCCTCGCGCGGGCCGACCACGACACGGGCGCGCTCGGCGTCAAGATGGACGACATAGAGCGGCTCGCCGGACGCGATGCCGATGCCACGGCGCTGGCCGATCGTGTAGCGCAGAATGCCCTCGTGGCGGCCGAGCACGCGGCCGTCGATATGGACGATGTCGCCCGGGTTGGCGGCAGCCGGCTTCAGCTTGGCTATGATGTCGGAATATTTGCCCTGCGGCACGAAGCAGATGTCCTGGCTGTCCTGCTTGGCGGCGACCGTCAGCCCCATCTCCTCGGCGATGGCGCGAACCTGCGGCTTCGACAGGCCGCCGAGCGGAAAGCGCAGATAATCGATCTGCGCCTGCGTGGTGGCGAACAGGAAATAGCTCTGGTCGCGGTCGGCGTCGACCGGCCGGTAGAGGGCGCGGTGGGCGCCATTGGCCCCGGAGCGGATGTAGTGGCCGGTGGCCAGCGCGTCGGCGCCGAGATCCTTGGCCGTGGCCAGGAGATCGGCGAATTTGACCGTCTGGTTGCAGGAAACGCAAGGAATGGGCGTCTCGCCGGCGACATAGCTTTCGGCGAAGGGGTCGATGACCGCCTTGCGGAACCGCTCCTCATAATCGAGCACATAATGCGGAATACCCAGCGTCTCGGAGACGCGGCGGGCATCGTCGATGTCCTGGCCGGCGCAGCATGATCCGGCCCGATGCGTTGCCGCGCCATGATCGTAGAGCTGCAAGGTGACGCCGACGACATCATAGCCCTCGCGTTTCAACAGGCCGGCGACCACGGATGAATCGACGCCGCCCGACATGGCGACGACAATGCGGGTCTCTTCGGGACGTCTGGGAAGGTCGAGACTGTTCATGGTGCTTTCATTCTGCGGCAGCTCAAATGCCAATGTCGAGAATATAGGTCAAGCTTTCATGCGGCGCCAGCTTGCAGGACAACCCGCGGCGCGTGGCGGACGCTGTGAGTGGGTACATTCCTTCCGGCTAAACAGGGTTTCCAGCCGGATATTTCAAATGCCCGCTAAAAGACTAACGCGGCGTTCACGATCCTTACCTAGTCATTAGGGTCTGCTTAGGCAATTTTTAAAGCTGTGGCGGTAACGTGGCGGGGATTGGGTCTTTGAGTTTTTTGTAGAGAGTACGATGACCGATCTGGTTAGACCTAGAGTCAAATACGTTATCGGGCCTGACGGCAGCCCTCTTACGATTGCCGATCTGCCGCCGACGAACACGCGTCGCTGGGTTATCCGGCGCAAGGCGGAAGTGGTTGCAGCGGTGCGCGGCGGACTTTTGAGCCTTGAAGAGGCATGCCAGCGCTACAAGCTGACCACGGAGGAATTCCTGTCCTGGCAAGCGTCGATCGACGAATACGGCCTTGCCGGGCTGCGCACCACGCGCATCCAGCAATACCGGCACTAGGCCGGTCTCACCATGATCGAAGGGCGCGGCATGCCGCGCCCTTTTGCTTTCGGCGTCGCCGCTCAGACCGTCAGCGCTACCTTGCCGATCGGCTTGGTGGCGAGAAAGGCGTGGGCGGCTCCAGCCTGATCGAGCGGAAAAATCCTGGCCACGTGGACCGCAAGCTTTTGCGCGTCGATCAACCCGGCGAGCTCAACCAGGCCCTCTCGGTCGGGCACGACCGACATGCGCTCGACCCTGATATCGCGCGAACTGGCGTCGGCGCGCGTGGCGTCGTTGACGTTGAGCAATGATACCAGCACGCCGCCGGGCTTCAGCACCTTCAGCGAGCGATCGGCATGGTCGCCGCCCACCGGCTCCAGCACCAGGTCGATGTCGCTGATCTGGCTGGTGAAATCACCCTTGGTGTAGTCGATCACCTCATCGGCGCCGAGCTTGTGTACGAAGTCGAGCTTGCCCGGGCTGGCCGTGGCGACGACGTAAGCACCACGCGCCTTGGCGATCTGCACGGCCAGATGGCCAACGCCGCCAGCTCCGGCGTGCACCAGCACGCGCTGGCCTGATTTCAGTCGGCCATGGCGGACAAGACCTTGCCAGGCGGTGAGACCGGCCAGCGGCAATGCGCCGGCCTGGATGTGGTCCGCCCGCGTCGGCTTCAGCGCGATCTCATCGGCCGGCACGGCCGCCAGTTCGGCATAGGCCGCCGCTTGCTTGGGGAAGCGCGGCATGCCGAACACTTCGTCGCCGACCTTGAAGCTGGTAACGCCGGCGCCCAGTGCCTCGACCGTCCCCGAAATATCCCAGCCAAGGATGAAGGGTGGCTCGCCGAGCAGCGGATAGTTGCCCGCGCGCACCGCGCCATCGACCGGATTGATGCCGGCCGCCTTGACGCGGACCAGCACCTCGCCGGCCTTCGGTGTGGGATCGGGCAATTCGGCGGTGACAAGAACGTCCGGCCCGCCAACGGAATTCTGGGTTACGGCACGCATGAAATCTCTCCTGCTTGATTAACGCCACTATCATTTGGAGAGTAAGGGCCTATTGTCCAGTATGCACCTTTTTGATATATAGGCACCTCATGGATAGTGATTGCGACTCCCCCCTTGGCTACGACGCGTTCCGGCGGACATGTCCGTCGCATACCGTTTTGGAGATGCTGGCCAGCAAATGGGTCTATCTGGTGGTCTGCGCGCTGCGCAACGGCCGGCAGCGCAATGGCGCGCTTGCCCGCAAGCTCGAAGGCATCACGCCCAAGATGCTGACCCAGACCTTGCGTGTGCTGGAGCGTGATGGCCTGGTGCGGCGAGAGGTCTATCCGGTCATTCCGCCGCGCGTCGAATATGAACTGACCGAGCTCGGCCTGAACCTGGCGGGACTGCTTACCCAGATCAGATCATGGGCGGAGCAGCATGCCCCCGATATCAAGGATGCCCGCGCAAGGGCGATCGCCGGAAACGAGGTGGACTGGGCGGCCTAGGTCTTGCGTGCCACCCGCGCTTTCGTGGCGGCCGCCGGCGCCGGAATTCAGGCTGTCGCCCGACAGTGTGCGCGCTTGTGCGCGCGCCAAATAGCGCCGATGTCGGCTGGTTCAGCCGATCATGGCGCTGCGGCCACCGGTTTCGGCCTCGCGAATCTTGGTATCGCGCGATTCCAGCATCTCAGCCTTGGAAAGCTCCGCTTCAGCTTCGCCGAGTAATGATTCGGCGGCGCTTCGCTGCTGGGCGAGGTCGCCTTGCGAGTTCCTGAGATTGTCGCGGCGCAGGCGCGCGGCCTTGGCGAAGGTCGGATAGGCGAAATGATTGATATCTGTGATGCCGGCTTTCTTTTCCTCGGCGGTGATCTGAAGCTCCAGTTCGACGGCCATGCGCTCGAACTCGGCGATCATCATGTCGAGTTGCAGCATCTGGCGACGCTTCTCATTCACCTGAAACTGTTTCAGCCGAACGAGGTTTTCACGTGACTTCATGATTCGGTACTCCCGGAAACGCACACCCGCACATATCGTCCAAACCACTTGGAAAGGCCCAAGCGCTGCCCGTATCCACCGGCTTTCCCCGCACTATAGGAAACAAAACCCTAAAGTTTTTTGCCGACGGTAACCATTCGTTTACGGGCATTGTTAATCATACGTGTCAGGGCTTAAGGCCGGGTAAAAATTCCGGCCGCCGAAGCGAAGCCGCGTCGATGAGTCCCTGGAGTCACTTAGTCCAGGTTATTAATGTGTCGCATTAGGAATTTTGGTCTGTGATTCGTTATTAGATTCAAGAGGGTGTAGAAAGGGGTTAAAAAATCTGATACCGTACTGGACGGGAAATTAGGTTTTGTTAACCATTCGATGGCAGCCTCTATACAAGGCAACCACTGCTCCGGGGCAGGACGGGTCGTGAAATGGTCCGGCGGCAGAAAAGGGGAATGAAATGCGTGTTCTGCTGATAGAAGATGACAGTGCAACCGCACAAAGCATCGAGTTGATGCTGAAATCGGAAAGTTTCAACGTCTATACGACAGACCTCGGCGAAGAGGGTGTCGATCTGGGCAAGCTCTACGACTACGACATCATCCTTCTCGACCTCAACCTGCCAGACATGTCCGGCTACGAGGTCTTGAGAACGCTTCGCCTCTCCAAGGTGAAGACGCCCATCCTGATCCTCTCCGGCATGGCCGGCATCGAGGACAAGGTACGCGGCCTCGGTTTCGGTGCTGACGACTACATGACCAAGCCGTTCCACAAGGACGAACTGGTGGCGCGCATTCACGCCATCGTGCGCCGCTCCAAGGGTCACGCCCAGTCGGTCATCACCACGGGCGATCTGGTCGTCAACCTCGACGCCAAGACCGTCGAGGTCGGTGGCCAGCGCGTGCACCTCACCGGCAAGGAATACCAGATGCTGGAGCTGCTCTCGCTGCGCAAGGGCACCACCCTCACCAAGGAAATGTTCCTCAACCACCTCTATGGCGGCATGGACGAGCCGGAACTGAAGATCATCGACGTCTTCATCTGCAAGCTGCGCAAGAAGCTCGACGCGGCGTCCGGTGGCCAGAACTACATCGAGACCGTCTGGGGCCGCGGCTATGTGCTGCGCGAACCGGAAGACATCCGCGTCAGCGCCTGAGCGCGGCCGGCAGAGCTTTTCTTAAAAAACCTGGCGATGTGAACTGACCCCCGAAAGTTGGACGCAACCTTCGGGGGTTTTGCATTGTGGGCCGATATGCACCGCGGGTCGGCGGACCGCCACGCGGGTTGCCTGAATAGCTTCCGTTCAGGCAGCGATCTTCAAGGCGCGAAAGCGTTCGAGCAGTTGCGGGCGATTAAAGGGCTTCAACAGATAACCCTGGGCGCCGGCGCGCTTGGCCCGCATGATCGACGCGATATCGAGCTCGACCAGTGAGATCAGGATCTGCGGCCTGATCGGGCTTTCCATGGCGCGCAGGCGCCGGATGAGGTCGATCGCCTGCACGTCCGGCAGGGCGCCATCGATGACGATGATGTCGGGCATGTCGGCGGCGCACATCTCCAGTGCGTCAAGTCCGCTGGCTGCCTCGATGACCATCATGTCGGAACCGCCCAGGATGCGTTTCGCAACCTTCCTGATGACGCTTGAATCGTCGACGAACATGCAGCGTTTCATTTCCGGGTCCTCTTTGCCCTTGGACAATCCGGTCGTGCGGGGCATCTGCGGCGCAGCCTAGACCGATCTGGTAAAGAAGCTGAAAAGCAGTTAGGTAAAATTTTTGCAAAGATGCCGCTAGGCTAATTTTTCCTTGCGGATGCTTCGACGTTGCCGGCGTGTCAAAGGTCATCGCGCCCGACTGCCGTGTCAATAACATATTTCAGATTGAAATACTTTGTTCGGTCGCGCTGCCATGCCGATCTCAGACCACCGAAAGGACGATTTCTTCAGCCGTTGCATGGATCGAAATCGTCATGTTGGCCTCGCGGGCCAACAGCAGCGTGTAATAGGGCTGCACCGAATGAGCGTCGATCGGCTCCTCCGGCTTGTGACCGGAATGCAGTTCGAGGAATTTCGGCGGCACACGCAGCATCGGCCCGCTTGCCGAAAGCGAAAAACGCGGCTCGGTTTCGAGATTTTCGAGCGTCACCACCAGCTTGCCGCCGCGCGGAATGGCGGCATTGGCGACCAGGAGCAGGTTGAGCAGCAGCTTGACCTTGTTCTTGGGCAGCAGCGCTCGGATTCCGTTCCAGACCAATTCCGGTTTTTCGTTCTTGAGGAAGGCGATGGCGACGGCCTCGGCATCTCCGGTGTCGATCATCATGCCCGCCGAGCCGGCGGCGCCGAAGGCGATCCGGGCGAACTGCAAGCGGGCCGAGGCGTTCTTCGCACTCTGGCGGATGAGCCGCATGGCGTCTTCGTCGGCGCCGCCCTCGTCGAGCAGTTCAAGCCCGTTATTGATCGCGCCGACCGGCGAGATGATGTCGTGGCAGACGCGGCTGCACAAAAGCGCCGCCAGGTCGGGAGCGGAAAGGGTGAACAGTTCGGCCATCGGCGAAATCCCTGCAAAATCTTCCAGTTCGTGGCCGAGCGATCGATCTTCGCGCCTGCCCACACGAATCACGCTTCAACCCAAGGCTTTCTGAATACACAGCGCCCGCGCGTGCAGCAACAAATCCAAATTGTCGTCATGGCATATGGCGCATTCACGCAGGCTGCGTGTCCCCTGAGCGGCCAAACAGCCTTCGAACCGCCATCTTCATGTGGGAGTTTAATGGTTGAAAAAGGATTACGGCATAGTTTGCCCCTAACAGTCATCCTTAACGGCCGCCTAAAGAGCCGTACGGATGCGAGGCGTCGGCGAAAGTGCTTCATGACGGAGATTGGAAGCATGTTTTCCCGATTGTATGACCGGAGTTTTCTCCGTGCCCTCTCAATGGCGTTCACGCTCATGGGCGTTCTCGTCTTCACGACATCGCCCTTGCGGGCCCAGGAGTACACCGCTCAGGAGATTGTCGATTCCGGCCACAAGTTCTTCGGCGCGACGTCGGGCGGGTTGGCCACGGTCGTGGAGAAGATTTTCGCCTCCTACGGTTTGCCCAACGGCTATCTGCTCGGCGAGGAGGGATCCGGTGCGCTGATCGGCGGCCTGACCTATGGCGAAGGCACGCTCTACACCAAGAATGCCGGCGACCACAAAGTGTTCTGGCAAGGCCCGTCGCTGGGCTGGGATTTCGGCGGCGAGGGGTCACGCGTGATGATGCTGGTCTACAATCTCGACGATGTCGGCAATCTCTACAATCGCTATGGCGGCGTCGCCGGTTCGGCCTATGTGGTGGCGGGTGTCGGCTTCAACGTGCTGAAGAACAACAATGTGCTGCTGGTGCCGATCCGTACCGGCGTCGGCGCCCGGCTCGGCGTCAATCTCGGCTACTTGAAACTGACCGAGCGGGCGACCTGGAATCCGTTCTGATCCGTCCGATATGATGGAGACCCGGACCGTTCGACCGGATTCCCGAGCCACGACCCGAATGAGCCGCGGCAAGCCCTTGCCGCGGTGCCGGATTTCCGCCATGCCAAGATGGCACGGTCCAGCCTTCCAAGTTGTCGTCGATAACGGGTAGTCCTTTGGTTCAGTCGGTCCTGTTCTTTGCCCTCGGCTTTCTCTGTGCCAGCTTTCTGGCGCTGATGGTGGCTCCGGCCGTCTGGCGGCGTGCCGTCGCCCTGACCCGCAGGCGCATCGAAGCCTCCATCCCGCTGACGCGAGCTGAAATCCAAGCCGACAAGGACCGGATCCGGGCAGAGTACGCCATGTCGACGCGCCGACTTGAAATCAACGTCAAGGCGTTGCGCGAGAAAGTGGCCGAACAACTCGTCGAGATCAATCGCGGCCACGAGGCGCTGAAGGGGCTGGCGGTCGAGCGCACGGACAAGAACCATGCGCTCGCCGAACTCGGCGCCAAGAACGAAGCGCTGCGGCAACGCGAAGAGGAACTGCATCAGCTTTCGGAGCGGCTCAAGGAAACCGAACGAAAACTGGAAAGGCGGGTGCTCGATATCCAGAAGCTGGAGCACATGTATGACGAGGCCAGTTTTGCCTCCAGCAGCCGCCAGATCGAGCTCGTGGCCCGCGAATCCGAATTGCAGAAGCTCGCCAGCGACATCTCGCTGCTGCGCGGCCAGCGCAAGGAAGCGGACCGGCGCAGCCAGGAGATCGCCGCCGAAAGCAAGGCCGCGCGCGATGCCCTGAAGGCCGAGAAGAGAAGGACCGCCGAACTCGACAAGAAGGTCGAGCGGCTGCTCGCAACGCTCGCCGACCGTGAGGACAAGCTTGATCGGCGCGAAAAGGAGTTGGCGCGGTTGCGGGAAAAAGCGACAGCCGAGGACGGCGCATCGGCCTTGCGGCTGGTCGGCAAGCCCGATGAAGCGGGTCGGCACGACGAGGCCGGCAAGCGCGACGACGTGGACCGGGCGATTGCCAGGCTCGACGGCGACCGCGAGCGGCTGGAGGCCAGGCTTATGGCGCTGGCGCGTGAGAACAAGCGCCTGAAGGCGGACCTCGGCGCCGCGGCATCGTCGGGTTTGACGAATGGCAATGGCGCCGCGCTGCGTGAGCAGATGAACGAACTGGCTGCGGAGGTCGTCCATCTGACTGCCAAGCTCGAGGGCCCCGATTCGCAGATCGCCAAGGCGCTGGCGGCACCGCAGGAAAACCGCTCCGCCGGTCATGACCGCAGCCTCGCCGACCGCGTGCGCGCCTTGCAGAAGGCAGAAGCCAGCTGACGGGTGTGGGCTGGCCGCCTTCGTCGCACTCAAATCATCGTCAGCGCGAGAAATGATGCAAGGCAATGGCCGAGGCGGCAGCGACGTTCAAGCTGTCGAAGCCTTTCGACATGGTGATCCGTACCGTTTGCAAGCGGGAAAGCAGGCTTTCGGGCAGGCCTTCGCCCTCGGTGCCGAGGTAGAGCGCCAGCCGCTCGCGGCGCGGTGCATCGCGTATGTCGATCCGGCCGCGCGGCGACAGTGCGAACTGGTCATAGCCCCGCCGATCGAGATCCGCCGTGAACTCAGCCGTGTCGGCGAAGGACGCGAAAGGGATCTTGAGCGCGGCGCCGACCGAAACCCGGATCGCCTTGCGGTACAGCGGGTCGCAGCATGTCGTGTCCATCAGCACCGCGTCGGCGCCGAAAGCGGCGGCATTGCGGAAGATCGAACCCATATTGTCATGGTTGGCGATGCCGACAAGCACGACGACCAAGGCTTGAGCGGGCAAGGCATCCAGCAATGAGGCGGCCGGGTGCGGCGTCTCCTTGCGGCCGATGGCCAGGATGCCGCGATGCATATGGAATCCGGCAATCGCGTCCATCACCGCACCGGCGACGACGTAGACCGGCAGGTCCGCTTGTGCCTTGCGCAGCATGTCCTCCAGGCCGCCGAGCCTGTTTTCCAGGATCAGGATGGATTCGGCGCTGAAGCGGCGCGACGACAAAAGCAGGTCGAGCACCACCTTGCCTTCGGCGACGAAGCGGCCTTGCCGGCCCGCCAGATCGCGCTCGCGGATATCGAGATAGGCAGCGACACGCGGGTCGCGTGGATCGTCGATGCGTATTGGGTCCATGTCCCGCTCAACAATCATGTCCCGCTCAACAATAAAGAGCGTGGCTCGTGTGCCGGGAAAGACACACGAGCCACGCTCCGGAGATCGTCAGCGAGGTAAGCGGCCGCGGCAGCGTGCGGTCAAGTCCCGGCGCGGCGCAACCTCTGCGCCATCTGGGACAGATCTTCCTTGCCGCTGCCGAAAATGCCATCCAGCATGGTGAGCAGTTCGCGCACCGCATCGGATTTGCAGGAATAGTAGATCATCTGACGATCGCGCCGGGTGTCCACGATGTCGAGCGCTCGCAACTTGGCCAGGTGCTGCGAGAGAGCGGATTGGCTGAGCATCACCTTTTCGGCGATGGCGCCGACCGACATTTCACCGTCGATCAGATAGCTCATGATCAACAGCCGTTTTTCGTTGCCCATCAGCATCAGAAATTCGGCAGCCGATTCGGCGTTGGCGATTAGCTTTGTCGAGACCATTGATGCCCCATGCTGTTTGCTCATCGAGGCGCCATGGGGGCAATGGTGCCTGAATCCATAAATTCACTTGTGAAGGTGCCGACGAGTCAGCACCACATCTAAGCCTAGAACATTTCTTTCAAATCTCAAGCGTTGCTTTTGATCAAATGCAATTTAGTCGCACCTTATATCTCCGATGCGGCCCTGCCGGCCCTGGCCATGGCAACCAGAGCGGGACGCAGTTCCGAGACCATTACCAATGGTTGCGGAAAAAATACCCGGCAAATATTGTCTCCCGACACCAGATCGATGCCTTCGGCATCCAAACCGGCAATAGTCCAGCCGTCGCCGGGTGCCTTGGCGAAATGACGGGCGTAAACGGCGATCGCGTCGAGATGGTCCGCATTCATGTGCTCGACGGCCGATTGTTCGCTTCCGGCGAGTTCCTCGATGATGGGCCCAATGGTGAGAAGGTCGAGCCGTTCGAGCTGATAGGCCTTGCCGAAGCCGCCGTTGAGGCTGGCGTGTTGCGGCTCAAGGCGAAAGATCGAAAAGTCGCCGAGCCCGCCATAGAGGCTCGCCTTGGGATTGCGGTTGAGATAGCGGCGCTCGGCACGGGCATGCGCCTGCGAGCCGCGCTCCAGCCGCGATGCCTGGCAGGCCAGCGTCAGCCGCGGATGCGCCAGCGGATCGCCTTTGCCGGGCTCGCCGAGCAGCAGGGAACAGCGCGGATCGGCAAGCAGGGCTGACGTGTGCGCCGCGAGCATCGACACCAGGACAAGCGGTGCGCCGTCGATGTCGGTGGCGATGCCGACCCGGCTCGCCAGTGGCGATCCGGTCCTTGGTTCCAGCACCGCCAGGGCGCCGAAGCGGGCGCTGCGCAGAAGCGTTTTCGCCAACCGGATCGCCTCGGCGTCGGTCTCGCGGATCACATCCTTCTTCCGGTCGCCCAAGGTTCTCGTCCTGCTAAGTTGATTTTCCTATTCCACTTATCAGCCGACGTGCCGAACTTGGCAAGGGGAGGCACCCGCCGCATTTCGCACCTTTGGGCGACACGCCCTATTTCGGCGCCATGCGGATGGCGCCGTCGAGGCGGATGGTCTCGCCGTTCAGCATCTGGTTTTCGACAATGTGCAGGGCAAGCGCGGCATATTCGGATGGTTCGCCGAGGCGGGACGGGAAGGGCACGGCGGCGCCCAGCGAATCCTGCACTTCCTGCGGCATGCCGGCCATCATCGGCGTCTTGAAAATGCCGGGCGCGATGGTGCAGACCCGGATGCCGGAACGGGCGAGATCACGCGCCACCGGCAGCGTCATGCCGACCACGCCGCCCTTGGAGGCGGAATAGGCCGCCTGGCCGATCTGCCCGTCATAGGCCGCGACCGAGGCGGTGTTGACGATGACGCCGCGCTCGCCGCCCTGCAGCGGCTCGAGTTTCGCGGCGCGGTCGGCAACCAGGCGGATCATGTTGAAGGTGCCGATCAGATTGACCTCGATCACCTTGCGGTACTGGTCGAGCGGATGGGGTCCATCCTTGCCGATCGTCTTCACCCCGATGGCGATGCCGGCGCAATTGACCAGAATGCGCGGCTCGCCCAGCCTGGCGGCGACATCGGCGAGGGCGGCGGCGCCATTGTCGGCACTTGCAACATCGCACTGGACGGCGATGCCGCCGACCTCGGCAGCAACCTTGGCCGCGCGCTCGATGCCGACATCGAGGATGGCGACGCGGGCCCCTTTGGCGGCAAGCGCGCGAGCGGTCGCCTCGCCGAGGCCGGAGCCGCCGCCGGTCACGATCGCGATCTGGCCGTTGGGGGTCATGGCGTCATCCTTCCTGTGAGTATGGGCTTTTCTATGAAAACAGGGACGGATCAGGCCCGGATCGACCGACAAGGTCAAGATGGAGCAGTTCGCCGTCGCCCTAGGCGTGCTCGGCGACCCTGGCCTGGCTGGCGTGACCGACCTCGCCCATGAGCCTGGCAACCGCGCCCGGCGTGATCTCGTGCGACAAAAGGCGGTCGAGGTCGACAGGCCTCGGCATCGAGATCTGGCCGCGTGGAATGCGCTTGAAGCCGAGCGGCCCGTAATAGGGCTCGTCGCCGACCAGCATCACGGCGGGCGCACCGGCCTTGGCGGCCGCTTCCAGCGCGATTGCCACCAGCCGGCGGCCGATGCCGAGATTCTTGAAGGCGGGCCGCACCGCGAGCGGCCCAAGCATCAGCGCTCGGCCGGCACCGGCCGCAATGCGCGTCATACGCACCGAGGCGACGACGAGATCGCCGTCGACCGCGACAAAGGACAGTGCGCGCTCGTGGCCTCCGGCCTCGCGGATCTTGTAGGCGGCCAGCACGAAACGGCCGGGGCCGAAGGCCTCGTCGTTGATGGCTTCGATTTCAGGATCGTGCGCCGGAGTTTCCGGCAGGTACTTCACGTCGGCAAGGCTCATGGTCTTTGCGTTCCGGTAGAGGAGGAAAGGTTGCTGCAAACGGCAGCATTCGCCAGTCAGCGCTTCATCAAGCGCGGGCGCCCTTTCGTCGTCGGTCAAACCGGATCAAGGCAAAATCGAACATGCGGAGTGTCCGCTAGCATCAATTTTCGCCCGCCGCAATCGATGCCTTCGCTGGCCCTACCGATTGACGATCTGTTCAGCCCTGGATGATTTCCGCCTTGCCGCATCGCGCCCTACATGACGGGAAACGCGAAAGGACAATTCATGGGATTGCTCGTCGATGGCAAATGGCAGGACCGCTGGTACGACACGAAAAACAGTGGCGGCAAGTTCGTGCGGGCGCAGTCGCAGTGGCGCGACTGGATCACGCGCGACGGCACACCGGCCGGAGGCCGCAGCCGCGGCTTCAAGGCGGAGCCCGGCCGCTATCACCTCTATGTCTCGCTCGCCTGTCCTTGGGCGCACCGGACGCTGATCTTTCGCGCGCTGAAGAAGCTGAACGCCATTATTTCGGTATCGGTGGTGCACCATTTCATGGGTGCTGATGGCTGGACGTTCCTGGCCGAGGACGGTGCGACAGGGGACACGCTCTACGGCCTCGACTTCCTGCACCAGATCTACACCAAGGCCGATCCGGCCTATTCGGGCCGGGTGACGGTGCCGGTGCTATGGGACAAAAAGGAACAGACCATCGTCTCCAACGAATCCTCCGAGATCATTCGGATGCTCAATTCGGCCTTCGACGAATGGGGTGATGCCAGCCTCGATTTTTACCCGGAAGCCTTGCGTGGCGAGATCGACGCAATCAACGCGCTGGTTTATCCCGCCATCAACAATGGCGTCTATCGCGCCGGTTTCGCCACCACGCAAACGGCCTATGAGGAGGCGTTCGGCGAGCTGTTTTCGACGCTCGATGCGCTGGAAGATCGCCTTTCCAGGCAACGTTATCTGGTTGGTGACCGCATTACCGAGGCCGACTGGCGGCTGTTCACCACTCTGGTGCGCTTCGACCTGGTCTATGTCGGCCATTTCAAGTGCAACCTGCGCCGCATCGCCGACTATCCGAACCTGTCGAACTATCTGCGCGACCTCTATCAGGTGCCTCGTGTCGCCGAGACGGTGAACCTGCACCACATCAAGGCGCATTATTACGGCAGCCACGCGATCATCAATCCGACCCGGATCATACCGGTCGGGCCGGCGCTCGACTATGGTGCGCGGCATGATCGGGGGCGGTTCAGGAAGGCTGCAGCCTGACCTACCAGTAAGCCGATGCCGGCTCGCCCCTAAAAACCTCAGCGATCCGCCGCAGCGTTGCCGGCGTCGTGCTTTCCGGCAAGCGATCGAGCGGGAAAAAGCCGGCCTCGGCGATTTCATGGTCGGGCAGTTTCGGCGCGGTTTGGCTGAAATGCTCGACCAGGTAGAAGCCGACATGGTCGCGGGGGCTGGCGCGGCGGTTGAAATGCATCGATCTGAAAACCGGTGGCGCGGCCAGCGCGATGTTGCCTTCCTCGGCGAGTTCGCGGGCCAGCGCCTCGGTCATCGTCTCGCCGATCTCGACGCCGCCGCCGGGAAGCTGCCAGCCCGGCACATAGGTGTGGCGAATGAGGAAGACGGAATTGGTGGCGGCATCGTGGATCAGGCCGCGCACACCGAGCGTCATCGGCCGCCGCAGCACGAAATGGAGATGGAACAGCCGGGCCCTGAAACCCGGCCAGCCGGTCTGGCGGAACGGAGCCTCCTCATCGGTCGCCATCAGTAGCGAAACCGTGGGTGGAAAGCCGCGTGCGCGTCGCCTATGAAGGAGGAATGTTCAGGCTCGCGCATATTTCCGATGTCCATCTGGGGCCGCTCCCCGATGTATCCTATCGCGATCTCGCGTCCAAGCGCGTGCTCGGCTATGTCAACTGGCAGCGCAATCGCCGCCGCCACATGCACGATGCCGTCATCGATGCCATCGTCGCAGACATCAAGGCGCAAAACCCGGACCATCTCGCCGTCACCGGCGACCTCGTCAACCTGGCGCTCGACGGCGAGATCGAGATGGCCAAACATTGGCTCGAGACGCTTGGGGCGCCGCATGATGTTTCGGTCGTGCCGGGAAACCATGATGCCTATGTGCCCGGTGCCTTCGACAAGATCTGCCGGTCATGGGCGGCTTGGATGAGCGGCGACGGTGTCAACACGCCGGTCGATCGCAATGCCTTCCCCTATCTGCGCGTGCGCGGCAATGTCGCGCTGATCGGCGTCTCGACGGCGCGCGCCACGGCGCCCTTCATGGCCAATGGTTTCTTCATGGAGGAGCAGGCGGCTCGGCTCGGCAAGATCCTTGAGAGCACAGCGAAGCAGGGGCTGTTCCGTGCGATCATGATCCATCACCCGCCGGTGCGGGGCGCCGTCTCCCAACACAAGCGGCTGTTCGGCATCGCCCGCTTCCACAAGATCGTCCGCCGCCACGGCGCGGAGCTTGTGCTGCACGGCCATTCGCATCTGCCATCGCTGTTCCAGATCGGGCTCCGCGGCGCGAAGGTCCCGTTCGTCGGCGTCGCCGCCGCCGGCCAGGCGCCGGGCGGCAAACATCCCGCCGCGCAGTACAATCTGTTCGAGATCGACGGCGAAAAGGGAAACTGGCGCATCCACCTGACGCGGCGCGGCTTGACCGGGCCGTCCCTACCGCCTGCCGATCTGCAGACCCTGGAGCTCGGTGTCGAGGCCGACGCGGCTATGGCCGCCAGTTGAGAACCATGGCCGCGAGGCGGTCCCAGAACAGCGCAGCCGACACCGCGAGACCAACCAGTCCGCCGGCGGCGATCAGCCCAAGGCCGGACAGGAAGGCCGACCAGCCCCTGCCTTGCGCCGACGCTCGCAGCGGCGGCTCGGCTTCCGCGACCTTGGCGCGTCTCATGCCGGCGACCGCCGGCTCGACGCCCCCCTCCATCATCCTCCGGCGCTCGACGATGCGCTCGGCGACATAACGCGTCACGGAATCGGCGACAGGTTTCATCTCGGTCGATTCGGCAAGCACGACCCGGCCAACGCGTGTGTCCTTGAGGAAGCGGTAAGTGCGGCGGTCGCGCCCCATCGCGACATGGCTGACGGCGTCGATCCACAGGCGCGGCTGTAGCCCCGAGGAGACGACAAAGTCGAAATTGTCCATGTCGGCTGGAACATCGGCAAAGACGGGTGCGAGGTCCGCGGCCAGGAGGTCGAGGCGCATGCGGTGCGCCTCGCGCATGTCGACGACGACATCGTCGCGGTCAGCGAAGGCGTTCTTCACGTCACGGATGGCGTCGGACAGTTTGCTAGATGGATCGATCTTCTCGCCTGCGTCCTTCATCGGCGTCGGCCTCGCGGGTTTGGTTAACATGCAGTTAACACAGCCGCCGGCAAAATGCACTGGCGAGATCAAGGCGGGGAGGCGTCCGGGCGAGGTCGCCCGGGGACGTGTCAACCGGTCGCGGCGAGTTTCGGGCGCAAGGGCCTGGCGCGGCGGTTCATGTTGCGCCGGATGATCGTGGCAACCAGCCCCGGCGCCTCCTCGATCAGCATATGGCCAGCCCCCAGCACGTGGTGCACATGAAATTGCGCGGGCAGATTATCCGTGTGGGTAACGGGCAGCACAGGGTCGTCGCTGCCCCATACCACCATCACCGGCATGGTCAGGGTGTCCAACCGGTCGCGCGGGATGACGCCCTGCCGGTCGTCGCTGGTCATGGCGGCAGCAATCTCGATGAGTTTCCCCACCTGGCCAGGTCGCTCGCGCATGTCCCCGAGGGCGTCCACGGTGTGATCGATGGGCCGCGTCAGTGGTCCCGACATCGCAACGAGGCACGCCCGGATGGCGGATGGGTCCCTCGCGGCGGCAAAGCGGCGCAACAGCGGGCCATTGATCTCCGCACCGAAGCCGCCAGGCGCCAGAAGCGTCAGCGATGCCACCTTCTCGGGCTCGGCCAGCGCCATCAGCGCCGCCACCGCGCCGCCCATCGAGTGGCCCACCAGATGAACGCGCTTCAGAGATCGCGCGGTGAGATCGGCCAGGACGGCCCTTGCCGCCACCTTGGCCGGGCCGGCGCCGGGGAAATCAAGCGACAGCCCGTGCCCCGGCAAGTCATAAGCGAGTGTGCGAGCGGCAGGCGACAGCGACGGGACCACTTCGTGCCAAATATCGTGGCAGCCGCCGAAACCATGCAGTAGGACGATGGTCTTCGAACCGGCACCTTGTTCGGTGGCATGAAGCGATGAAATCATGAAGCTGGGGGCTTGTTGCAGGGCTATGAGAAACGCGAGACCACAGTCAATTGCGGCTGGATTGCGCCTCGTCTAGTGGGATGGCCAGTAAAATTTTCGCGATTTGTACGGTTGATGACAGAACTCGCCGGCTAACCGATATTCGATGATCGGTGCGTACGAAATCGACAATGCTCAGCGCCGTCGATATCGCTTGGCGTTAGCCAGCGCTGCCGAGTCCGGCGGCGCGTAACGCGCCGACCAAGCGCTCGGTCAGATCGGCCGGATATTTTCGGTCAATGAAGGTCGCGCGCGGATTGGCGGCGAATTTCGGAAATTTGGCGTTCAGCTCGTCGAGCAGCTTGAGCGCCAGATTGTCCTGACCGGCGATCTTGGCGCCGATCAGCCGGGCGGCAAGATAGTGCGATTTCGTTGCGGTTGTTCTCAGAGAGGAACTGGCGATCGCCGCCTTGTTCGTGTCGCCAAGCATGAGTTCGCCGGCGAAAAGTCCAAAATCCCACCATGTCGGATGACCGCTGGAGGCGTCCACGGCCTGGGCCAGGATCGGCGTCCCCTCGGCATACCGGCCGGCGAAAATCAGCCCGTAACCGTAGGCGGCAGCCATGGCTATATCGTAGTGATTAAGGTCATAGGCCTTGCGCATCCAGCGCAGCGCCTCGTCGGCATTGCCAAGTCGCGAATAGATGTAGCCATAGGCGCGATGCGCGTTGGGGCTGGTCGGTCCCATCTGCACGGCGCGGTGGGCGAATGTAAGCGCCTTGTCGATCGTCGCATCCGGCGGGTAGGCGTAGTGGTCGTTCACGGCCTCAAGCTGCAACGAAGCGAGCTCGGAATAAACCAGCGACGATTTGGCGCCGTTTTCGGCGAGGTTTTCGAGGCAGCGATAGGCGGCCTCGTGGGTCCTGGCGTTCTGGTCGAGATAGTATTTGCCGTTGAACAACAGGCACCGCGTCAGGCCGGCTTGTATGCCGCTCTGTTCGAGATAGCTATAGATCGTGCCGGAATCGGGAAGAGCGGACGTCAAGATGCCGGCTATACGGCTCTCGACGGCGGTGGGTGCGCTGTCGGCGGCGGTCAGGTTGCGCGACAAAAGCACCCGTCCGGTCGCCACGCTCTGCAGTTCGATAGTGATGTCACCGGTATCCGGTCCAGGCAGAATGTCGAAGATGAAGCTCGTGGCATTGGTGACCGGATCGGTCGTGTCGACCGTGTCGCGACCGATGAAGTCGATCGTATCGAAGCCGCTCAGGCCGGCGCGCAGCGTTGCGGCGACACGGCTGGCATCCGTGCCGCTGGCCTTGACGGCGATGTAGACGAGCGGCAAGGCCTCGCTGGACGACGCGACGCTGCCGGTCAGGCCCGCGGTCTCGAGCGTGGCCGCAAGGTCGCCGCCTGCCAGCAGCGCACCGCTGCCCTGACGCAGGATCAAAACGCCGAGCATGGCAATGACGACGGCGATCGCCATCCAGAAAAATCTGAGGTGACGTGCCACCGCCGGCGCCGACGCGACCATCGGTGCCGGCAAGGCAGCGGCCGGGATGGCACTTTCGGCAGTGTCGCGTTGCGCCGATGGAGCCGCCACCGCCGCTCCGTTCTGGATGGCGGATTGGGACGTCTCCGGCAAGCGGATTGCGTTGAGCTCATAGGCCGGGACATAGCCGCCGCGCGGAATGGCTATGCGGACAGGCTCGGCAACACCTTCATTGGCAAAATACTGCTGCAGCAAATCGCGCAGCCGGCCGGCCTGAACCCGCACCACCGCGTCGGTCGAAGGATCGAAATCGCCATCCTTGCCGAAGACATCCATGGCGATGGAAAAGCCCTTGAGCCTGTCGGCTTCGCCTGCCTGTTCGCGTTCGACAAGATAACGCAACAGCTTGCGTGCCCGTTCGGATCTTCCGAACGTTTCGCTGGCAAGCAGTCGCTCCAATGTTTCGCGCACTGCGGGGGCGGCAGGCGTGGCATGCTGCAAGTGTCGATCCTCTCGAAGTCGGCACAGGTTAAGGCACGGATCATATAATGCCCGCACCGCCATACAAGTATACACGCATTATGTGATCGCGTACCTCACCGGATATTTTTCCGGTGGTTAACGGCCCGGCCGGTGTCGGTCACGGGATGGTCGTGGGAGCCAGTCGAGGCCAAAGCCTTGTGCGGGCTTGAAAAAATGGCGGCGCGAGGGAGCTGCTCCCGCGCCGCCGACGACCGATGCTATCGCGCTCTGCGACCGACGATACGGTTGGCCGCCGACGTCACCGCTTCCAGCGAAGCGGCGACGATGTTGGTGTTGATGCCGGCGCCGAACAGCTTACCGCCGGGATATTCCATCTCGACATAGGAGATGGCCGACGCATTCGAGCCGCGCTGCATCGAATGCTCGGAATAATCGAGCACCGACATCTCGACGCCGACATGGCGCGACAGCGCATCGACGAAGGCGTCGATCGGGCCGGTGCCGGTGCCGGATATCGTCGTTTCCTTGCCATTGTCGAGGATGACCGCCTCGACCACGCGCCGGCCCTTCACCTCGGTATCCGGATAGGTGTGGTGGTCGAGGAATTTCAGCCGGGCGCCCGGCTGGTCGACATAGGTTTCGAGGAAGCGGTCATGAATACGCTTTGCCGGCACTTCCTTGCCTTCGGCGTCGGTGATCGCCTGGATCGCCTGGCTGAACTCGATCTGCAGGTTGCGCGGCAAATTGAGGCCGTAATCGGCCTGCAGCACATAGGCGATGCCGCCCTTGCCCGACTGCGAGTTGATGCGGATGATGGCCTCGTAGCTGCGGCCGACATCGGCGGGATCGATCGGCAGGTACGGCACTTCCCAATGCGGCGTGTTGGCCTTCTTCAAGGCCTTCATGCCCTTGTTGATGGCGTCCTGGTGCGAGCCGGAAAAGGCGGTGTAGACGAGCTCGCCGACATAGGGATGGCGTTCGGGAATCTTCAGCTGGTTCGAATATTCGTAGACGTCCTTCATCCGGTTGATGTCGGAGCAGTCGATGCCGGGATCGACGCCTTGCGTGTACATGTTGAGCGCCAGCGTGACGATGTCGACATTGCCGGTGCGCTCGCCATTGCCGAACAGCGTGCCTTCGACGCGGTCGGCGCCGGCCATCAGGCCGAGTTCGGTCGTGGCGATGCCGGTGCCGCGGTCATTGTGCGGATGCAGCGAGATGATCAGGTTTTCGCGGTTGTCGAGGTTGCGGCACATCCACTCGATGCGATCGGCATAGATGTTGGGCGTCGACATCTCGACCGTCGACGGCAGGTTGATGATCAGCTTGTTGTCAGGCGTCGGCCTGACGATCTCGGTGACGGCGTTGCAAATCTCCAGCGCGACCTCGAGTTCGGTGCCGGTGAAGCTCTCCGGCGAATATTCGAAGCGATAGCCGCCGCCGGCCTTGGCCGCCATCTCGGTGATCATCTTGGCGGCGTCGGTGGCGATGCGCTTGATGCCGACGACATCTTTCTCGAAGACGACACGGCGCTGCAACTCGCTGGTCGAGTTGTAGAAATGCACGATCGGGTTGGTGGCGCCCTTCAGCGCCTCGAAGGTGCGGCTGATCAGTTCGGGCCGGCACTGTACCAGCACCTGCAACGACACATCGGCCGGCACATTGCCTTCCTCGATGCACCAGCGGGCGAAATCGAAATCGGTCTGCGAAGCCGACGGGAAGCCGATCTCGATCTCCTTGAAGCCCATGTCGAGCAGCAGGCCGAACATGCGCGCCTTGCGCTCGTGGCCCATCGGATCGATCAGCGCCTGGTTGCCGTCGCGGAGGTCGACCGAGCACCAGATAGGCGCCTTGTCGATGATCTTCGAGGGCCAGGTCCGGTCAGTGAGGCCTACGGTAGGGTAGGGCTGATATTTTCGGGCTGCGTCCGGCATGCCTCGGCCACCTTGCTTGCCGGTAGCGGCCTCGCTGGCGCGGATGTCTTCTCGTGCGTTCATCGTCATTTCTCCCGGCGGCTGGCGGGTCCACCTTTCAGGCGGATGTGGTGCCAAGCGGCGCCTTTACCAGAATTTCGTTCGCTTGATATGATTTGCCAAGGAGCATGCGCTTGCGCGGCGGCTCGACCGCCGGGCGCTCCTTCAGCGAACCCGGCGATCGCCGATAAGGCCGAGAAGAAGCAGGGTCGAGGCAAGCGCGCGCACGGTCTCGCCGGCAAAGCCGGTCTGACGGGAAGCGGTGGTGGCGCGCGTGTTCATGGCCGTTCTCATACAGGAGCGACCTGTTGGAGGCAAGCGGGGCCGAATTTTATCCCTAGCGTGGGTGCTCTTCCCCGCGCGCTGCAAATGCGCCAGACTTGACCTGTGGCGGGGTGCCGCTGGCAGGGGGTTGTCCATGAATTTCGTGTTCTTCTCGCCGCATTTTCCCGCCAATGGCGCCGATTTCTGCGACCGGCTGAAGAAGGCCGGCGCAACGGTGCTCGGCATTGGCGACGCACCCTATGATGCGCTGGACGGCAAGCTGAAGGCGGCGCTTTCCGAATACTACCGCGTCGCCGACATGGAGGACTATGAGCCGGTGTTCCGGGCGATAGGGCACTTCATCCACAAATGGGGCCGCATCGACCGGTTCGAATCGCTCAACGAGCACTGGCTGGAACTGGAAGCCAACATCCGCACAGACTTTAACATCTACGGCACCAAACTCGATTTTGTGAAGAATCTGAAGCGCAAGAGCCGCATGCGCGCCTTCTTCCGCAAGAGCGGCGTCGAGACCATCGCGCAGCGCAAATGTTCCGACCGGGCCGGAGCCATGACCTTCATCCGCCGCGTCGGCTATCCCGTGGTGGTCAAACCGGATTCAGGCTCCGGCGCTTCGAACACGTTCAAGATCTCCAATGCGAAAGAGCTCGACCAGTTCTTCCGGGACAAGCCGGAGGATGTGACCTTCGTCATGGAGCAGTTCATCGAGGGGCTGGTGGTGACTTATGACGGGCTGGTCAACCGCGACGGCGAGGTGGTGCTGGCGGCCAGCCACCGCTACGACCAGAGCGTCATGGATGTGGTCAACAAGGACCGCCACATGAGTTACACCTGCTTTCCCCGGATCAGGCCTGTCGTCGAGGAAGCCGGCCGCAAGATCCTGAAAGCATTCGACGTGCGCGAACGCTTTTTCCACATCGAGCTGTTCGAGACCAGGGATGACCGCATCATCGCACTGGAGGTCAACATGCGCCCGCCCGGCGCCTGGATGACCGACGCGATCAACTACACGTTCGACATCGATGTCTACGCGGCGTGGGCGGACATGGTGGTCAAGGACGCCGCCGGCGGCCCTTATGAGGGCAAGTATTTCACCGCCTATGCCAGCCGCAAGCGCCACCTCGACTATTTGCACAGCCATGCGGACGTGCTAGCCGCGCACGGCGACAAGATCGTCCATCATCAGCCGATAGAAGAGGTTTTCAGCCGCGCCATGGGGAATTACGCCTATCAGATGCGCTCGAAGGATCAGGCGGAGCTGCGCGAGGCGGTGGCCTATATCCACGCGGAAAAGGCTTGAGGCCCATGGACGTCTCCTATCACAAGGCTTTCGCCCGCAATCTCGGCCGCGACATGGAATACAAGCGCTACGGCCATGCCGGCCGGCCGGTTGTGGTGTTCCCGACCTCGCAGGGCCGGTTCTACCAGTTCGAGGATTCCGGCGGGGTGGGCGCGCTCGCCGAGTTCATCGACACCGGCCGCATCCAGCTGTTCACCGTCGACGGCAACGATTCAGAGTCCTTCTTCGCCAGGCATGTCGGTGCCGCGCACCGTATCGCCCGCCACGAGGCCTATTTCCGCTATGTGCGAGAGGAAGCACTGCCGGAATTTCTGGAAACCGCGGCGCAAGCCAATGGCGGACGGCGTCTGAAGCCGCTGTTTTCAGGCTGTTCGATGGGTGGCTACCATTCCTCGAACTTCGTCTTGCGTTTTCCCGAACTCGCCAGCGGCGTCATCTCGCTGTCGGGGGTCTATTCGGCGCGCGATTTCTTCGGCAAGGCACTCGACGGGGACATCTTCTACAACTCGCCGCTCGATTATCTGCCAGGGATCGTCGACCCGAAGCTGCTGGCGCGGCTGAAGGCGCTCAGGCTGATCTTCTGCTGCGGGCAGGGCGCCTGGGAGGAACGCATGCTGGTCGAGACGCGCCAGCTGGAACAGATCCTGCGCGACAAATCCATTCCCGCCTGGGTCGATTATTGGGGTGGCGACGTTAGCCACGACTGGCCGTGGTGGCACAAGCAGCTGGCCTATTTCTTCGGCCGCTGGCTTGATGACGATTTGATGCACAGGCTGGACTAAGGTGCATCGATATCCAGCTGGCCTGCAAATGGCTGATGCCTATCCTTCCTGGCATGCCGGCAGCGGCACGGTCTCGTGTTCGGGCACCGATCCGCGACGCAGGCCGAGGAAGACGACGAGGGCGGTGACGACGGTGATTGCCGCCAGCACGATCAGCAGCCTGTCGAACGCCGTTTCGTAGGCCTCGACCAGAACGGTAGCGCCGGCCATCGGCAAATGTTGCGCGGTTCCGCCGACATTGCCGGTCACCAGCAACTGCGCCGAAGCGGCCGCATCGCTGGAAGACGCAGCGCCTCGAGCGGCGAGTTGCGCCGCGGTGAAGCCTGACAGCGTCGCCATGACGATGGCCAGTGCCACACCCTCGCAAGCGACCCGCGTGGTGTTGAAGATGCCGACCGCCATGCCGGCCCGCTCGGTCGGCACGACGCTGACGGCGAGCCCGTCCATCAATCCCCAGGGCAAGGCGATGCCGACGCCGATCAGGATCAGCGGCGCGACCAGCGCGACGCCGCTCGATGGCGTCAGGCTCAGCCAGACCAAACCGGCCGCCGCGACGAGCAGGCCGACGCCGCAGATCGTCGCCGGAGCGATCCAGCGCGCCAGCTGGCCGGCGAGCAAGGGCAGGACCAGCAACGGCCCGGAGAGGCAGATCATCAATTGCCCGGCCTTGATCTCGCCCATCGCCTCGATGCCGATGAAGCGGATCGGCAAAAGCACGAGCAGGACGACGAAGCCGTAGGCGGGCGCCGCAGCCAGGAACTGGACACCGACGAAGCGCGGATAGCGAAACAGGGTGAGATCGAGCATCGGCCGGCGCACGCGCCGCTCGACGACGACGAACAGCACAAAGCAAAGGACGGCCGCGCCGAGAAGCGTTACCACAAGAGGATCGGCCCAGCCGCTCTGCGGCGCCTGCAACACGCCATAGGTCAGCGCGGCCAGCGCGACGGTGAACGTGCCGGCGCCCGCCCAGTCGAGGCCGGTCGCATCCGGGTCACGCGATTCCCTGATGGTGCGCAGGCCAAGGATTGCCGAGGCAACCGCGAGTGCCGCGACCAGAACAAAGATCGACCGCCAGCCAAACACGGAGATGAGCAGGCCCGAGGCAATCGGGCCGAAGGCCAGCCCGATGCCGAAACTGGTGCCGAGAAAGGAGAAGGCGCGCAGCCGCAATGGTCCCTCGAATTCCTGGGCAAGTGCCGAGGCGCCGCCGGCGAAGGCCAGGGCACTGCCGAGCCCTTGCGCGGCCCGGAAGATATCGAACCAGGCGATGTCGGGAGCCAGCATCGCGCCGAGCGAAGCGAGGATGTAGAGGGCGAGACCCACGAGAAAGACCCGCTTGCGGCCATGATTGTCGGCCAGAGCGCCCGCCGCCATCAGGCTGGCGGCGAAGGTCAGCATGAAGGCGTTGGTCACCCAATTGAGCGTGATCGGGCTGCCGCCGAGATCGGCCGCGATACGGGAGAGCGCGACGGCCGGGCCGGTGAAGGTCAGGGGCATCGTCATGGCGGCAAGGCATACGGACAAGAGCACGAGCCATCTCTCGGCCGGGCCGGCGGTGATCTTCAAGGTCATGGATTTTCCTATCTGAGTAGTCTGCGCCGGCATGCCGCTCAATCGCGGCGCCCGGTCATGACGACCAAGATAGGTCAGAGACAGATCAGGAAGAATGGTATCAAATATCTCGACATAACGGAACGAAACGCTCGAATGGAGCCATATGATGGATCGCCTCAGCGGCCTTCTGGCCTTCGCCCGCACCGCCGAGTTCGGCAGCTTCGTCGCCGCCGGGCGGGCGCTCGGCATCTCCGCTTCCGCGGTCGGCAAAAGTGTGGCGCGGCTCGAACAGGAGCTCGGCGTGCGGCTGCTGCAGCGCTCCACGCGGCGGATCGGCCTGACGGAGGAGGGCAAGCTGTTCAACGAGCGCGTGCGACGCATTCTCGACGACATCGACGATGCCGAGGCGATGCTGTCGCGGACACGGGAGACGCCGCGTGGGCGGCTGCGCGTCTCGACCCCGATCGTCACCTACCATCTTTTGCTGCCGGTGCTGTCGGAGTTCATGGCGCGCTATCCCGAGATCGAGCTCGATATCGATTTCAACGACCGGATCGTCGACGTCATCGAAGAAGGCATCGACGTCGCGATCCGCAGCGGCGAGCTGCCCGATTCACGATTGGTGTCGAAACCCATTGCGTCCTTCCGCATGCTGCTGTGCGCGGCACCCTCCTACCTCGATCGCCATGGCATACCCGGCGTGCCGGCGGATCTCATCGGGCATTTCGGCATAAATTTCCGCTATCTCAACAGCGGCAGGCTGCTGGACTGGCCATTCATTACCGGGAGCGCCCAGCCGCTGATCCGTTCGATGCTGACCTGCAACAACATGGAAGCTTTGAAAGGCGCCACGATCGCCGGACTCGGCATCGCCTGCATGCCCGATTTCCTGGTGCGGGAGGCGCTGCGCGAGGACAGGCTGCGCACCGTGCTGGACGATCATGTCGACGGTCGTGGCCAGTTCCGGATGCTGTGGCCCTCCAATCGCCACCTGTCGCCAAAGGTGCGCGTCTTCGTCGATTTCCTGCCCGAGCGCCTTGCAGCGCGCGCGCCTTAGCCGGTTTTGCTCGCTGGCAGGCCGAAGCCTCCGACGGGATGGGTTTCCACCTGGAACTCGAAGCCGGCGATGAAGGGCCGTGCCTTGGCGATCGCCGCCTGCACCTCGGGAAGCTGCAGGGATGCCTTGTGGCTTGCCTGATCGGTCCACACTTCGGTCACCCAGATCGCGTCGGCGTCGGCAGGGTCGGTGGCGACGATATAGCTCAGGCAGCCGGGCAGGGCGCCGGTGCTTTCACGCAGCACAGTCATGACCGCGTCGCGTTGGCCGCGCGCCGCCCGCATCTTGCCGATCAGTCCGTACATGTCCTCGTCTCCCCCAGGGTTGGCGCGAAAGGAGTGTGTCCAGTATGCCGGTCGCCGGTCAAGGCATCAACTGGCCGCCATTGACCTCGATCACCTGGCCGGTGATGTAGCCGCTCAACAGGTCCGATGAGAGGAACAGATAGGCGCCGACGCAATCCTGCGCCGTGCCGGCGCGGCCCTGCGGAATGGTTGCGACCATGCCCTTCACCTGCTCATCGGTCGAATAGCGTTCGTGGAAGGGGGTGAGGATCGTGCCCGGCGCCACGGCGTTGACGCGAATGCCGAAGCCGATCAGTTCCTTGGCCATACCGCGCGTGACGTTGGAGACGAAAGCTTTTGCCGAGCCATAGAGGCCGGCACCGCCGCCGGCGCCATTGCGCGCGGCGATCGACGAGGTGTTGACGATGAAGCCGCCCTGTATCTTCAGCCATGGCATCGCCTTGCGCGAGGCGGTCAGCACCGAGCGGGCGTTGAGGTTCATCACCGCGTCGTAATGCGCCTCGGTCTGCTCGGCATAGGGCACGCGGCCAAGCATGCCGCCGGCATTGTTGATCAGCCCGTCAAGGCGGCCGAAATGTCGCGCGCTGTCCTCGACGACGCGTTCGACATCGGCGGGGAGAGAAAAATCGCCCTGGACAAGGAAGACCTCGCCGCCGCCGTCGCGAATGGTCCGGCCGAGTTTCTCGGCGGCGTCGTGGCTGGAATTATAGTGCAGCGCCACCTTGCATTTCTGCTCGGCATAGGCGAGCGCGAGCGCCGCGCCGATGCCGGTCGAGGCACCGGTGACCAGCACCGCCTTGCCGGCGAGATCGGGGATGACAAGACCGAGGGCTGTCTCTGGCACTGCTGTTCCTCCGGGGATTTCCGACACCTTGGTGGTGGGTCTTGCCACCCTTGCATTCAAGTCAGTGCCGCTTCAAGGCCTGAGATAGACATAGCCCTGGCTTTGCAATTCGGCGAGCTTGACGACGCCGCCCTTGTCGGCGGCACGGAAGCCGTCGAGCAGGTCGGCGAGCGTGATGTCCATGCCGTGCATGGTGTTGCCGCAAGCATGCGGGTCGAGCCCTTGCTGGACAAGACCGGTAAAGCGCCCCGAAATCGCCGCCGATATGCCCTTCGACTTGAAGGCGGCAAGCGCCGGACCATGCACGACCAGCGCGATCTCGACATTGCCGCTGGTGCCCTCATAATGGTTCTTGATGTTGCCGAGCACGAAATTGACCTTGTCTAGATCGCTAAGATGATAGGCGACCTTCAACCTGACAGGCTCGGTGGTCGCTGCCTGTACCGCGCGCAGGCCGAGAAGCGTTCCGGCTCCGGCGAGAACCGCCTGGAACATGTCACGTCGGCGCATGGCGTCCCCTCAGATTTCACCGCGATTTGCGTGGCTCAAGCCGCAATACTAGCATAAATTGACGTTACGTCCTGTCGATGCGGAGGTGGGGGTCACATGGCGTTCAGGGAATGGAAGACGCTCGCCGGCGCCGGGTTCGGCGCCGCACTGCTTGGCGGACTTACGGGTTCTGCTTTTGCTGGCGACGGGCTCAAGCTCACCGAACTCAGCCCTAACGGGGCGGATGCCTGTTTCGGCCGGGTCTATGACCCGGCGCATCTCAAGGCCCATCCGAAGCAGAAGGTGGCGCGGATCTTCTTCTACTACGGCCATGATCCGGTCAGCCGTCCCAATGAGGAACCGGGCGCCAATTCCGATACATCCTACAATGGTTTCCTCATCACCACGGTGCGCGGCGCCAAGGCGCCGGAATGGGCCGGCGGCTGGTGCAATCACGAGTCCGAGGACGGCAAATCGGGCCCGATCCGTTGCGGCATGGAGTGCGACCGCACGCTGGCGTCGCTGAAGGTCGACGACAGGGGCAGGCTGATCCTGTCGAACCTGTCGTCCGATATCTATCTCGACGCCGGTTCGGAAGAAGAACTCGGCACGGCTGAATACGACAGGCAGGCGCTGGGCAAGGAAGACGACAATTTCCACCTCGACCCGATGCCCCCCGCAACCTGCAAGGCGGAGTTCGCGCGGGTCGATCCGATCGATCCGGCGCTCGGGCCGCCGCTGCGCGAGCGGTTCAAACCCGACCAGGCGTTCTGCTACGGGCGCGACTATGACGCGGCGCATATGAGTTCGCATCCCGACCAACTGACCCAGTCGATCCGGGTGTTCCGCGGGCCGGTGGAACTGGCCTCCTTCGCCTCCGGGGACGATGTCGCGAACTGGCCCGACGGCGCCGACATTGCCGTCTCCGTCACCACGCGGCAGAAGGGCGCCAAGGTCACGCAGACCTATTCGTGCCAGGGCGAAGCCGACCAGTGGCGTTGTGCTGCGAGTTCGAGGACGAGCAATTTTTCCTGCGACATCGCGCAAAAGGAAATCTTCCTCAAGCGCGGCGCCAACGGCACCATCATGCTGGCCAATCCCAATAGTAGCCTGGCGGTTGTCGACCTCTGTTCGAAAGCGGCCGATGGCAAGACCGCGTCCGACGACAAGGTCTATCGGCTCGAGGCGATGCCGCAATCGGCCTGCGCGCCTTGAGATCTGGCGCTTCGTCATCCCGGGGTCTCCGCGGCGGAGCTTCGCTCCTGCTTCGCCCTGGATGACGAAGGAGGAAGGGCTTCGGCCAATCTTCCAGCCGTCCTAACCGCATCAAGCAAACGGCACTGCGGTCGTGCCCTTGGGCAGCTTGGCCTCGTCGTCGGGCTCGACATGGATGGTCACCCGCACCGAGGGAATGTCGGCCTTCAGCGCGTCCTCGATGCGGTCGCAGATGATATGGCTGGCGCCAACCGACATGTCTGCATCGACGACCAGATGCAACTCGATGAAGGTGGCGCGGCCGGCGATGCGGGTCTTGAGATCATGCACCTCCAGAGCGCCCTTGCAATTGGCCGAGATGATGTCGCGGATGCGCATGTGCTCCGCCGTGTCGACGGCCCGATCCATCAGGCCGTTCATCGACGAGCCGATGACATGCCAGCCCTGCCACAGGATGTTGAGCGCGACGATGACGGCCAATGCCGGGTCGAGGATCTGCCAGCCGGTCAGGATCGCTCCGACCAGGCCGCCGAAGACGCCAACCGAGGTCACCACATCGGTCATGATGTGATTGCCGTCGGCGACCAGCGCCGGTGACTTTTCGGCTCGGCCCGCGCGGATCAGCGTCCAGGCCCAGAAAGCATTGACGGCGGTGGCGACGCCGTTGACGGCAAGGCCTTCCCAAGGCTGTTCGAGCGGCGCCGGGGTCTGCCAGGAGCGCCAGACCTCGCTCAGGATCAAAAGCGCGGCGACCACGATCAGCACGCCTTCGAGCACGGCCGAGAAATACTCGGCCTTGTGATGGCCGAAAGGGTGATCCTGGTCGGCAGGCTTGTAGCTGACCTGGATCGCCCAGAAAGCGGCCATCGAGGCAATGACATTGACGATCGATTCCAGCGCGTCCGAATAGAGCGCGACGGATCCAGTCACGTACCAGGCGGCGGCCTTGAGCGCGAGCACGACAAAGGCGACCACGATCGACCAGAAGGCGAGGTTGGCGACCTTGCGCTTCGCGGCGGCTTTCGCCGCGATCGCCATGGTGTTCTCGGCTTCGGCCATTACCGTCAGGCTGCCTTTTCCTTGGCCTTGCGCGGCAGGTGGGCGACGATGTTCTCGATGATGCGCATGCCGGCATTGTGGCCGAGCGTCATGATCGATTCCGGGTGGAACTGCACCGCGGCAATCGGCTCCTTGCGGTGCTCGAAGGCCATGATGACGCCGTCCTCGGTCTCGGCCGTGACCACGAAATCCTCAGGCAGGCGCACCGGATCGGCGAAGATCGAGTGGTAACGGCCGACGGTCACTTCCTTGGGCAGGCCGGAGAAAATGATGCCCGGCTTCGAGACGCGGATACGCGACGGCTTGCCGTGCATGGGAATGTGCAACTGCCTGAGTTCGCCGCCATAGGCTTCGGCCAATGCCTGCAGGCCAAGACAGACGCCGAAGATCGGCAGGTCGCGCGCGCGCGCTCGTCTGATGGTCGCCGCGCAGTCGAAATCCTTCGGCGTGCCGGGTCCGGGCGACAGCACGACAAGGTCGGGCTTCAGCCGCTCGAAGACTTCCTCCGGCACCGGCGTGCGCACGGTCGAGACATTGGCGCCGGTCTGGCGGAAGTAGTTGGCCAGCGTGTGGACGAAGCTGTCCTCATGGTCGACCAGCAGGATGTTGACGCCGTCGCCGACGCGCGCCGTGGTGCGCTCGGTGCTGGTCGAATTGCCCATCTTGGCGTCGCGGATGGCGGAGAGCATGGCGGATGCCTTCAGTTCGGTTTCAGCTTCTTCTTCCTCGGGAACGCTGTCGAAGAGTAATGTAGCGCCGGCGCGCACCTCGGCGATGCCGTCCTTGATACGGATGGTGCGCAAGGTGAGCCCGGTGTTCATGTCGCCGTTGAAGTTGACCATGCCGATGGCGCCGCCATACCAGGCGCGCGGGCTCTTCTCGTTCTGCTCGATGAAGCGCATCGCCCATAGTTTCGGCGCGCCGGTGACCGTGACCGCCCAGGCATGCGACAGAAACGCGTCGAAAGCGTCCATGCCTTCGCGCAGCCGGCCCTCGATGTGATCGACCGTATGGATCAGGCGCGAATACATCTCGATCTGGCGGCGGCCGATGACGCGCACCGAACCTGGATCGCAGACCCGCGACTTGTCGTTGCGGTCCACGTCCGAGCACATTGTGAGCTCGGATTCATCCTTCTTGGAGTTGAGCAGCTTGATGATCTGCTCAGAGTCCGAAATGGCATCGTCGCCACGCTTGATGGTGCCGGAGATCGGGCAGGTCTCGACGCGGCGGCCATTGACGCGCACGAACATTTCGGGCGACGCGCCGATCAGGTATTCGTTCTCGCCCAGATTGATGAAGAAGGAATAGGGCGACGGGTTGATCGACTTCAGCTTGCGTGAAATCTCGGATGGCTGCGTCTCGCAGCGTTCGTAGAACATCTGGCCGGGGACGACCTCGAACAGGTCGCCGCGCTTGAAGCTGTCCATCGCCCGGCGCACCAGATTGGCGTATTCGCCCGGCTCATGGTCGCCGCGCGGCGGGATGCGGTCGGCGGTCTTGAACGGCTCGGCGATTTGATCGCGCGGCAGACCTTCGGTCGAAAAACCCTCGCCCGCATAGTCGTAGCGGTCGGTCCAGGCCTTGGCCGAATAATGGTCGACGACCAGGATCTCATCGGGCAGGAACAGCACCAGATCGCGCTGGCTTTCCTTGCGAACGAGCGTGTGCTCGACCGGGTCGAACTGGAAGGCAAGGTCGTAGCCGAAGGCGCCGTAGAGGCCGAGATTGGCGTCTTCGGCGGTCCTGAACAGAGCGGTGATGGCGCGCAGCACGGTGAAGACGGAGGGAACGCGGCTGCGTTCCTCCTCGGTGAAGACACGGCCGGGCTTGGCGACGTCGAGGCGGATCAGCTTTTTGGTGGTCTCGGCGATCGTGACTTCGGCGAGACCGCCCAGTGTCCTGCCGATGACCGGCAGCAGCGCCTCGCCGCGGCCGTTCAGCGCCTCGATGCGCATGGCGCGACCGCGTGCGGAGATGACCAGCGGCGGATCGATGATGGCCGTATCCCAGCGCGTATAGCGGCCGGGATATTCGTAGTTCGAGGAAAATACCGCGCCCCGGCGCGAATTCAGCCCGTCGACATAAGCGTCGATCGCACCTTCATAGGGCCGGCCATGGCGCTCGCGGGTGATGGTGATGCCACCCCCCGTCACGAAGCTTTCAGCGCCGGTTTCCAGAACCTTCAACGTCATTGCCGTCTCCATCAGCTACTTGGGCAACGGACCCGGGAATGGCTTTGAAAAACAAATGGCCGCCCGGACATTCCGTTGCGGCCACCCTCTATTTTCACGCGCACGCGTTCGAACAGGCCGCTGTCAGCAGGCCCACCACCAAATGGTCTTGATCGAACGCATGTTCATGGCGATTCCCTTAGCGGCGATTGGGCGGCCGCGCAACTGGATTCGACGGAGGCTAATCCTCCAGCGTACCCGACCGGGCGTCGGTGCTCTTCCTGTCGCCGACCAGTTTCAACAGGTCTTCGCCGGCGCGGATGATGCGGCGCGAGCGGCGGGTCAGGATGATGCCGTCCTGCGGCGCGAACACTTCGGTGCGGCCGTCGGCTTCGCCCGGCGCGTGGACGATGGTGGCGACGCGCGCGCCCCTGGTGACGCGGTCGCCAGGCTTCACGTCGTAGAGGACGGCGCCGCCCCGGGGTGCCGGCATCATGTCGATGTTTTCCAGCGGTGCCGCGACACCCTTGAACGGGCCGGGTGCCGGCAGCGCGCTGTCGGATATCACGCCGCGCGCCGCCAGCAGCCGGTAGAGGCCTGCCGCGTCGGCCGAGGCAAGCGCGCCATCGATATCGAGGATGCCGCGATATTCGACGGTGGTGGCGACGCGCCTGTCGAACTTCGCCACATCGGCGGCAGCGTTCTGGTAGGGCATGATCGAAGCGCCTTCGAAGGTGCCGTCGGTGTCCTCGCTCCACAGCACCACGGCATCGACGCCCATGGCGGCGGCGCAATCGGCCATTTCAGGCCACAGGCTGGTGTGGACGTAGAGATAGGCAAGGCCTTCATCGTCGCAATGCAGGTCGAGCACGATGTCGTGGCCCAGCGAAAGCTGCACCAGCCGCGACTTCAGCCGCTGGTCGGCGCCGCCAAAAGAGGCGTCCGGCAAAAGCCTGGTGTCGGGCGCGGCAAGCAGCGGAAAGCCCGGTTGAAATTGGTGCGGGTGCCCAGATGAAAGCGGCCCTGGTGCTCGCCGAAATGATATTGCGCGCGGCCGATCGGGTTGGCCCAGGGCACGATGGTGATGTTGCCCTTGATGCGACCTTCGGCCTCGGCTTTGTTCAGCATCGGCATCAATGCATCGATGGCGACGACGCCAGGCAATTCGCCGGCATGGAGCGCCGCCTGCAGATAGCCCGAAGGTGCTGCCTTGTCGGCACCGGCGAAGCGGAACACCGGGAATTCGTAGGAAACGCCTTCGCTGTCCCCGGCGATGCGTTCGATCGATTTCTGCATGACATCCTCCATCAAGCGCGAGAAGACATGCCCATGTGAAGGTGCCGATGTCGATTGGTCCAGCCCGCCGCGCCATGGGCGCAAGCTAGTCTTTGCCTTGCTGATGTCGTTGTCCCAAAACCGCTTCGCACTTTTGGGCGACAGGCAGTTACTCCGCGGCAGGCTGAAGGGCGGCGACCGGCGCGCGCCGGTCAAGCGTCTGCGACAGCACCGCGACGGCGACCGCCAGCAGGGCGAGCACCGCCCCGACCAGCGGCAGATTGGCGTAGGAAATGCCCGCGGACAGCGCCACGCCGCCGATCCACGCGCCGCCGGCATTGCCGACGTTGAAGGCGCCCTGGTTCAACGTGGCGGCAAGGTTCGGGCCTTCCGACGCTGCCTCGACGACGCGGATCTGCAGCGGCGGCACGACGACGAAGATGAGCAGGCCCCACAGGAAGACGATGCCGACGGCAACACTGGCGATCGCGCCGAACTGCATGAAACCGACGAACAGCAGGGCCATCAACAGCAAGGTGGCGATCACCGTCGGCATTAGTTTCCAGTCGGCCAGCCTGCCGCCCACGATGTTGCCGATGGTCATGCCGGCGCCGAACAGCAGAAGCACCCAGGTGACCGCCGCGGTCGACAGGCCCGACACGTCGGTGAGGTAGGGTTTGATGTAGGTGAAGACGGCGAACAGGCTGGCAGAGGTCAGCGCCGCGATCAGCATCGCCAGCCAGACCTGCAGCTTGCCGAGCACGCGGACCTCGGCGCGTAGGCCGCCGCCGCTCGGTTCCGTGACGTCGGACGGCACCAGCCAGGCGATGGCCGCGACCGAGATCAGGCCGATGCCGACCACGGCCAGGAAGGTGGCCCGCCAGCCAAAGGCTTCGCCAAGCGCCATTCCAGCGGGAACGCCGAGGATATTGGCCAGCGTCAGCCCGGCGAACATCAGCGCGATGGCGCTGGCGCGCTTGTTGCGCGGCACCAGGCTGGCGGCGACGACCGAGCCGATGCCGAAGAAGGCGCCATGGCCGAAAGCGGTGAAGACGCGCGCGGCCATCAGCAGCCAGTAATTGGGCGCGATGGCGCAGAAGAGATTGCCGACGACGAACAGGGCCGCAAGCCCCACCAGCACGGGCTTGTGCGGCAAATGCGCGGTGGCCATGGCCACGACAGGCGCGCCGAAGACGACGCCCAGCGCATAGCCGGTGACCAGCAGGCCGGCGGCGGGGATCGTCACGCCGAGATCGGCGGCTACTTCCGGCAGCAGGCCCATGATGACGAATTCGGTGGTGCCGATGCAGAAGGACGCAATGGCAAGCGCAAGGATTGGCAAAGGCATGGGGGGCCAGACTGAATCGGTTCAATTTGGAGACTGCGCGACGATCCCGACTGGGCGCAACAGACATTGCCGCAATGCAGCAATGCAGAAAGCGTGGAGCTGATTGAAAACGGGCGCCGAGGCGCCCGTAGAGCGGCTCGGCAGTTTGCCAACGCTGAACCGCTCCAGTCTCAGGCCAGCGGCTTGAGTTCCTGGGCTATCGTCGGCAGCAGTTCCGAAACCGTCGGGTGGATGTGCATCGCGCGCGCCAGCGTGTCGACCGGCGCCTTGGCGTACATCAGGTCGAGCACGCAATGCACCGCCTCGTCGCCGCCGGGGCCAAGCACCGAGCAGCCGAGGATTTCCCTGGTCTCGGCATCGACGAGGATCTTCATGAAGCCTTGCGTCTCGCCCTTTTCGACGGCGCGGCCGACGCGGGTCATCGGCCGCTGGCCGACCAGCGCGCGACGTCCCGATTTCTTCACAGCGGTCTCGGTCATGCCGCAGCGGCCGAGCGGCGGGTCGATGTAGAGTGCGTAGGCCTCGATGCGATCACTGACCTTGCGCGGATCATTGTCGAGCAGATTGGCGGCGACGATCTCATAATCGTTGTAGGAGGTGTGGGTGAAGGCGCCCTTGCCGTTGCAGTCGCCCATCGCCCAGATGCCTGGCACGCTGGTGCGCAGCTGGTCGTCGACGACAACCGCGCCGCGTCTGTCGACCTCGACGCCCGCCTTGTCGAGGCCGAGATCGTCGGTATTGAGCGTTCGGCCCAGCGCCAGCAGCACATGCGATCCAATCGCGGGCGGCTTGCCGGCGGAGAAGGTCACGGCAATATCCCCACCATGTTTGACGAAGCCGATGTTGTCGGCGCCGACATGGACCGCGATGCCTTCGTTTTCGAGGATCGACAGGATGGCGGCCGAGACGTCCTCGTCCTCGCGGCCGGTCAGGCGCGGGCTCTTTTCGATGACGGTAACTTCCGAGCCGAAGCGGCGGAACATCTGCGCGAATTCGAGCGAGACGTAGCTGCCGCCGACGACGATAAGGTGGCGCGGCAAAACGTCGAGATCCATCATCGACGAGTTGGTCAGATAGTCGATGTCGTGGATGCCAGGCAGGTCCGGCACCGAGGCGCGGCCGCCCGTGTTGAGGAAGATCTTTTCGGCGGTCAAAAGGTCGTCGCCAACACGCACCGTGTTGGCGGATTCGAAGCGTGCGTGGCCGCGATAGAGCGTGCAGCGCTCCATTCCGGCGATCCAGGTCTCCAGATTGCCACGGGCGTCGTTGGTGACCTTGTCCTTGCGCGCCTTGATCCTGTGATAATCGACCCCGACGGGGCCCGAAAGCGTCACGCCATAGTCGGCGGCGCGCCGCGCCAGATGCGCGGCATAGGCGCTGGCGACCATGGTTTTGGTCGGCATGCAGCCGGTGTTGACGCAAGTGCCGCCGACCAGCTTGCGCTCGATCAGCGCCACGCTCATGCCCGCGGCCGTCAGGCGGCCCGCCAAGGGCGGCCCCGCCTGGCCAGCGCCGATGATGATGGTGTCGAAGGTTTTCGCCGTCATGCCACCGCCGCCACGATCAGCAGGCCGCCGATGATCGCCACCGCGTCCTCGACAAAAGCCGCGGGTGGGTCCTTGCCGAAAGCGGCCGCCAGCCGGCCTCGCGCTTCGGCACCACCCAGCGTGCCTATGACCGCGCCGATGGCGCCGGCGATCAGGCAGACGATGGTGGCGCCGCCGGCCGCGCCGAGCACCGCGCCGGAAAAGGCGCCGAGCAGGATGCGGGCGCCGAACTGCTGCGGCACTTTGCGGCTTGGCGTCGACGGCAGCTGGTCGGTGACCAGTTCGACAATGGCCAGGATTGTGAAGATGCCGGCTGCCGCCCAATGGCTCATGAAGCTCGCCCAGGTGCCGGCAACCGGAAGCCAGCCGAGATAGGCGCCCCAGGCAACGGCGGCAGGTGCCGTCATGGCGCGCAGGCCGGCTACGACGCCGATCAGAAGTGCGAGAATGTAGAGCATGCCGATCCCCTCGATGCCGGGCCGGAACAGCCCTGAAACGGCAAGCTACCATAGGTCGGATATTTGGCTAGGCCGCAGACTCATGCGCGCAGCCACAGCGGATAGAGGCGAGTCAGCCTGGTGGAGCGTTGATCGCAAATTGCGCGGCGAAGGCCCTGATATAAGCGGGCCGAGCTTCCCCGCGCGCTACATAGGCGGCCAAGTTTTGATATTCGTCCAGAATGCCTGACATTCTCAGTCGCAGCAGCACGGACACCATCAACAAATCGCCGGCGCTGAACGCATCATCGAGCCAGTCGGCGACGCCCAAGTGAGCCGAGAGACTGTCCAGCCGGGACCGAACACGGTCCTTAACCAGCGGCAAGCGCGCCTCGCTCCAGGGCTTGTCAGCTTCGAATATCCTTGCCGTGGTCAATTCGAGGATCGGCGGCTCGACGGTGTTCAGTGCGGCAAACATCCACGTGATCGCGCGGGCGCGGGCATTGCGATCCTTCGGCAGCAGGCCGGCATGCTGCTCGGCAAGATGAAACACGATCGAGCCGGTTTCGAACAGCGAGAGAGAACCCTCCTCATAGGTGGGGATCTGCCCGAAGGGATGGATAGCCAGATGGTCAGGCGCCTTCATCCTTGCAAAGGAAACAAAACGAACCTCGTAGGGCTGTCTCACCTCTTCCAGCGCCCAGCGAACGCGGGTATCGCGCGCCAGTCCCTTGCCGCCATCGGGCGATCGTTCAAATGCCGTGATGGTGATTGTCATCGCAGTCGTTTCCTTGCTTTGGCGAATTTCTTCGGCTTCCTGCCGAGGACGAATGAGTTGTCCGGAAATCGACAGTGGTCTTGAACTATTTCATTGCCGGGCGCGGATCGCGAATGTCCGCTTGCGATCGAAGGTCGTGACGGCACGGTGACCAGTTCCGTCAAGCCGCTATCCCGGTCTATAAGTTCACGTCCTGGTCCTTGCCTCGGCGCTGTTCGCAATGATGTCAAACGGAGGCACTGCCATGGTTCAGAGCGAACGGGCGAAAATGGCGGCCGGCGAATGGTATACATGCCTGGATGACGGTCTTGGCGCTTTGCGCGGCTTGGCCGCGGATGCCGTGTTCGAGCATAATACGCTCCCGCCCCGTCAACGCGGGAGCCTCGGGCCAGCCCTGCGGACACTGCTGGGCGGCGTGGGCGAGGGGGTCCGGATCGAGGCGCCGTTTCACTGTGCCTACGGATTCAACATTTTCCTCGGCGACCGCGCTTTCCTCAATGCCGGCTGCACTATTCTCGACACCGCGCCGGTGCGCATCGGCAAGGGGACGCTGCTTGGCCCCAATGTGCAGATTTACTGTGCCGAGCACCACAAGGAGCCGGCAGGGCGGCAGGCGGGACTGGAGATCGCCAGGCCGGTCACGATCGGCGACAATGCCTGGATCGGCGGCAGCGCGGCCATCCTTGGCGGCGTCAGCATTGGCGAAGGCGCCATTGTCGGCGCCGGGGCGGTGGTGACGCGCGACGTGGCGGCGAACACGACGGTGGTCGGCAATCCGGCGCGGGTGGTCAGTCGGGGCTGAGTGCGCTCACGTGCCCAATCAATGCAGCCGGGAGATGCGCCATGCGCTCGCCGACATCGGCCCGCCTGGAAAATTCACGCCGGTATTGCGCCGGCGAGGTCCGGAGCCGCGCGGAAAAGTGTTGGCGCAGCGATGTGGCGCTGCCGAAGCCGGCCTCGAAAGCCACGATGTCGATCGATTTGTCCGTGGTTTCCAGCAGCCGTTGCGCCAGTTCGATCCGCTGGCTGGTCAGCCAATCGCCAAAACTGGTGCCGATCGATTTCTGAAAACGGCGGGTGAAAGTGCGTCGTGTCAGGCCTGCGGCGTCGGCGACGCTGTCGAGGCTGTGTGTTTCGCCCGATGTCGCGCGAACCGCGTCGAGCGCCTCGGTGAAACGGTCGGCATTGGCGCTTTTTGCCACGGGACGCTCGATGAACTGCGCCTGTCCGCCCTGCCGGTGCGGCGAAAGCACGACGTGCCGGGCGAGCCGCAGTGCCGCCTCGGCGCCATAGCGGGCACGCACGATGTGCAGGCAGCAGTCGAGCCCGGCGGCGACGCCGGCGGAGGTGACGATGTCGCCGTCGTCGACGTAGAGGACGTCGGCATCGACTGAAATGTCGGGGTGGAGGGCCTGCAACTGGTCAGTATAGGCCCAATGCGTGGTGGCGGTTCGGCCCGAAAGCAGGCCGGCGGCGGCGAGGGCAAAAGTGCCGAGACACAGGCCGACGATCAGCGCGCCGCGCCGGTGGGCGCGGCCGAGCGCTTCCTCGATCGGTTTGGCCAGAGGCGCTTCGAGGTCCTTCCAGCTCGGGATAATGACGATATCGGCGTCTTCGAGCGCGGCAAGCCCGTGCGGGACCAGGATGCTCAGCCCGGCATCGGTCCGGATCGGCCCTTCCTCGATCCCGCAGACGCGGAAGTCGAAGCGTGGCAGGCCGAGGTTGGTGCGGTCCGCGCCGAACACCAGGCAAGGCACGGAGAGATGGAACGGGCTGATGCCATCGAAGGCGAGGACGGCGATGATGGGAGCAGTCATGGGGCGTTTCCAGTGTAAGTGTGGATTGTCCCAATTCTTTCGGACGATGTCAATCGGGCCACTGTTGGCGCCCAAGCCAGCAGGTTATTTTCGGCCCATCGCATTCAAGCCTGAAAGGAAACATCATGTCTGACCCAGCCAACACCGCGCCGCGCCGCGCGCTCGTCGTCATCGACGTCCAGAACGACTATGACGGCGGCAATCTGGCCATCCAGCATCCGCCGTTCCGCGACAGCGTCGTCAACGTGGCGCGCGCGATGGATGCCGCGGCGGCCGCCGGCATCAAGGTGGTGGTCGTCAAGCAGATGGCGCCCGAGACGTCGCCGATCTTCGCCAAGGGCAGCCATGGCGGCGAACTGCATCCGGAGATCGCCAAGCGTGGCCGCGACCATTATGTCGAGAAGAAATTGCCGAGCGCCTTCACCGGCACCGACCTCGAGGACTGGCTGCGCGCCAATGCCGTCGATACGATCGCGGTCATCGGCTACATGACGCATAATTGCGACCTGTCGACCATCATCCACGCCGTGCATATGGGCTTCGCGGTCGAGTTCCTGTCCGATGCGACCGGTTCGGTGCCTTATGCCAACAGCGCCGGCTATGCCTCTGCCGAGGAGATCCATCGCGTGGTGAGCATCATCCTGCAGTCGCGCTTCGCCGCCGTGCTCAAGACCGCCGAATGGATCGACTGCCTTAAGACCGGCGCGCTGCCGGAACGCGACACGATCCATGCGTCCAACCAGCGGGCGCTGGCGCGCAGCGCCGCGTAGGACGATCGGCAAACAAAAAGGGCGCCGCAGCGATGCGGCGCCCTTCTTGATTATCGGGACAAATGATCAGAACAGGCCTTCGATCTGGCCGGCCTCGTTGAGGAAGATCTTTTCCGAAGATGGCGCCTTGGGCAGGCCGGGCATGGTCATGACCTCGCCGCAGATGATGACGACGAAGCCCGCGCCCGCCGAAAGCCTGACCTCACGCACCGGCACGGTGTGGCCGGTCGGCGCGCCGCGCAGGTTCGGGTCGGTCGAGAAGGAATACTGGGTCTTGGCCATGCAGACCGGCAAATTGCCATAGCCTGCCTCTTCCCAGGCCTTGAGCTGATCGCGCACCGATTTGTCGGCGATGGCTTCCGAGCCGCGATAGATGCGCTGGACGATTGTGTTGATCTTCTCGAACAGCGGCATGGCGTCGGGATAGAGCGGCGCGAACTGCGAGGCGCCGGATTCGGCCAGCGCCACCACCTTGTTGGCGAGATCCTCGATGCCGGCGGAGCCCCTGGCCCAGTGCTTGCACAGGATCGCCTCTTCGCCCATCGAGGCGACATAGTCCTTCATCGCCTGGATCTCGGCATCGGTGTCGGAATAGAAGTGGTTGATGGCAACCACCGCCGGCACGCCGAACTGCCTGATGTTCTCGATGTGGCGGCCAAGGTTGGCGCAGCCCTTCTTCACCGCCTCGACGTTTTCCTTGCCGAGGTCTTCCTTCTTGACGCCGCCATTCATCTTCATGGCGCGCACGGTGGCGACGATGACGGCCGCCGCCGGCTTGAGACCCGCCTTACGGCACTTGATGTCAAAGAATTTCTCGGCACCCAGGTCGGCGCCGAAGCCGGCTTCGGTGACGACATAGTCGGCGAGCTTGAGCGCCGTCGTGGTGGCGACGACCGAGTTGCAGCCATGCGCGATGTTGGCGAACGGGCCGCCATGCACGAAGGCCGGGTTGTTCTCCAGCGTCTGCACGAGGTTGGGCTGCATGGCGTCCTTGAGCAGGACAGCCATGGCGCCGTCGGCCTTGAGGTCGCGGGCATAGACCGGCGACTTGTCGCGGCGGTAGGCGACGATGATGTCCCCGAGGCGCTTTTCCAGATCCTTCAGGTCGGTGGCAAGGCACAAGATGGCCATCACTTCCGAGGCGACGGTGATGTCGAAGCCGGCTTCGCGCGGAAAACCGTTGGCGACGCCGCCGAGCGAGCAGATGATCTCGCGCAGTGCCCGGTCGTTCATGTCCATGACGCGGCGCCACACCACGCGGCGGGTGTCGATGCCGAGCTCATTGCCCCAATAGATGTGGTTGTCGATCAGAGCCGACAGAAGATTGTGTGCCGTGGTGATGGCGTGGAAGTCGCCGGTGAAGTGGAGGTTCATGTCCTCCATCGGCACCACCTGCGCGTAACCGCCGCCGGCGGCACCGCCCTTGACGCCGAAATTCGGGCCGAGCGAAGCTTCGCGGATGCAGACGATCGCCTTCTTGCCGATGCGGTTCAGGCCATCGCCGAGGCCGACGGTGGTGGTGGTCTTGCCTTCGCCGGCCGGCGTCGGGTTGATGGCGGTGACGAGGATCAGCTTGCCGTCCTTGTTGCCCTTCACCGACTTGATGAATTCTGCTGAGATCTTGGCCTTGTCGTGGCCGTAGGGCAGCAGATGTTCGGTCGGGATGCCGATCTTCTTGCCGATCTCCTGGATCTGCTTTTTCCTGGCGCCACGCGCGATCTCGATGTCGGATTTCACTTCGGCCATGACGGCGTTCCTCTGGATTGGACGGTGGAGGGGACGGGGTTGATCTTACTCGCAAGAAGGCTGGAGCCGGACGCGCGGGGCATCTAACCCTGTCGCTGCGGCGGCGTCAACTTTCATGCAACTATGTTTCCTATAGAGAAAATTCCTCTGCGGCGGGCCGGCCTATTCCCGGTTCTTTATGGCTCCGCTTGCCGCGCCGTATAGAAGCCAGAGCAGGGGCGCTTCCGCCGTCTCAAAACAGCCGCACAATGCACGGAATGCGACAGACGCGACGGCGCAAATTCGCCATCGCTGGTGTTGCGGTGGGACAGCGCTACTGCGTCAGCACGTTGCTGATTTCGACCATGTTGGAGCGCACCCGAAGCACGTAGAAGCCCATCGTCGTCAGATGGGTCGGCAGCAGCCAGCCATCCTCGCGGCCGTTGGCGATGATGAAGGGCTGGATACGCAGGGCCGACACGAACTGCGCGTCCATCGTATCCCAAAGGCTCTGCAGGTGCTTTTCCTTGATGACGTTCTCGAAGTCAGCCTGGGCGCCTTTCATCAGGCCGTAATAGGCATAGAGCTGGCCATAGGCGAACCAGTAGCGGTCGTCGGCGCGGGTGTCGAACCAGCCATTGTTGTGGTTCTCGGCGCGCTCCTTGAGGATGGCGGAAGTCGAGCCGATGTCACTGGCGATGCGGTCGATATACTGCTTCAAATTGTCGGCGCGGGCATCGAAAGTGGCCTGGCAGGTGGCAAGCCGGGCATTGAACGAACGCAGCTTGCGCACCGCGTCGCGATAGTAGCTCGGCGTCGGCGTCTTCGGTCCAAACGGGCTCACGCCGAAGTACCAGGTATACTCGTCGAACTGCAGATTGCCGCGCGCGTCCTGCAGGTCGGCATCGATCTGCGAGGTCGTACGCACGCGGCCGAGATTGTCGGCAAGCTCGGTCGCGGTACGTCGCACCGCCTGGTTGATGCCGCGCTGGAAAGAGGCCTTGTTGTCCATCCACGGGGTGTTGTCCCAGTCAATGCCGAACAGGCCGAGCTTGTAGAGGATCATCGACGAGATCCAGGCGTTCTGGTTGACGTTGAAGTCGGTCAGGTCGGCCGCCACCTGGGCGATGCCGGAGTTGCCGCAGGTCTTGGCCGTGTCGGTGCCTGCGCCGGCGGCCACCTGCTCACCGGCGGAAACGTTGCGCTTCTCGAAAGTATAGGTGTCCGGGTAGTTCGGGTTGAAGTTGTTCCACCACTGGGTGGCGTAGAAGAAGTTTGCGTAAAGGCCGATCAGCACCAGCACGGCAAGGCCGACTATCGCCTTGAGGATCCAGCCGCGCTGCGTGTACCAGCGGCCGGCCCACATGAAGGGCCACAGGATCACGCCGATCAGAAGACCGATGCCGCGGCCGATCCACTGGAAAATCCGGGTGAAGAAATTCACGATCGGATCGAGCATGGCTGTGTCACCCCCCTCAACATGATGCCAAAAAGTTGCAGACCTTTTTGGATAACCTCATGCACCAAAACAACAAGTTAGAACGGAATGACGGTTTCATTTCGTTCTAGTCGGTCAGGCCGTAGAGGCGTGTGCGAAACGCCACCTTGTCCTTCAAATATGTGGTTTTCAGAACGTCCACAACATGCGATCGCCAGGCGTCGCTGAAGCCGTCATAGTCCTTGTAGAAGCCGTCCTTGTTGAAGATGTAGCGCGAGACGAAGTCCGACGGCACGAAATCCGAGATCAGCCGGTTGGTCAGCCAGGCGTCGGGATGGTCGGGCCTGGCGCGGACCACCAGGAAACGCTGCTGCGGGAAGACGTCCTCGACCTTGAGATGGCCGAGCTGGGCGATCTCGCGTTTGGCGGCGTTGAGGAAAGGAAAATTTCCGTCCGAGGTGATCAGGTCGGCATGGCTCTGGATCCATGTCTGCAGCCAGACCTTGTCGACGTCGGTCAAATTGCGGTCCGGCTCGGCGTCGCGGATCAGCGCGCGCACCACCATTTCGGCGCGGTGCTCGAGATAGCCCGAGGCCTCGATCCAGGAGGCGCGCGGCAGTTCGATGCGGCCGGTGGCGGCCAGGAATTTGAACACCTTGTCGGCGTCCTTGATCGAGAGATAGCTCACCTGCCAGGGCCGCGAGCGGCGAAAACCGGGGGCGGCCGGATCGCTGATCACCGTCGTCATGTCGGGATCGACAAAGACATAAAGCCCGCCGAAATGGCTGGTCCAGTAGGCATTGTGGCGGAAGATCACCTGGTCCGGCACCAGCGCGTTCTCGCGGATGTCGCCGCAGATCTTGGCGAACTCGACCATGCGGGTCAGCATGGCATCGTCGCGCCAGGCGTCGGGCTCCTGCTTCAGCCGGTCGACGAGCTTGCCGAGTTCGGCGGCCTTGCCCAGCACGTCTTCCGCCGACAGCACCTTGAATTCGACCTGGCTGATCGACAGCAGGTCCTCGATGTCGTTGACCTTGGGAACGGAATCCTCGATCTCGCCGTAGATGACGTCCTTGATGGTCAGCGCGTCGATGGCGCGCTGGTTCCTGGACATGAACTCGAACATCAGCTGCGAGGTGTTGGAGAAGGCGGTGTGCACCACCGGCAGGTCGATCTGCGACGGCGTCAGGATGATGAAGCGGCGGTTGACCTCGTTGGGATCGAGATAGTCGTAGTCGCCACACTCCTCGGCCACTTCGGGCGAAAAGCCGGTGCGGTCGATCTGGAAGCTCTTCAGCCTGGTGGGCTTGAGGCCGAAAGCAGCCAGCGCCTTGTTGTAACGCTGGATGAGATGCGCCTCGTCGACGGTGAGCAAACGGCCGTAGATGAGCTCGTTGTCGCGAAGGAGGTCGGGTTTGCGGGCGTGGGTCAATCTTCCTTCTCCCCGTTTACGGGGAGAAGGTGCCCGAAGGGCGGATGAGGGGCGCGGCTCTTCCTTCTCCCCTTGTGGGAGAAGGTGGATCGGCGCGCAGCGCCGAGACGGATGAGGGGTGCGCGAAGGATCGCCGTCCTTGCCAAGCTGGAGCACCCCTCATCCGTCGCCTTCGGCGACACCTTCTTCCATAAGGGGAGAAGGGAAGGCTGGCGCGCCTCACGCATTCCACAGACCCTTCTTCTTCATATCTTCCATCTCACGCGCAGCGCGTTCGCGCAGGCGGGCGTCGCGCAGCAGTTTTTCGACCGCGGCGTCGTCGGATTTGTCGGAATAGCGGAATTCGGAATCGGCGTAGCGGTTGATCTCCTGCATGACCATCTCCATCGAGAACGGGCCGCGCAGTTCCTCGATCATCGCCTTCTTGTCGTCGTAGCTCTTGTGCATGAAGGCTTCCGGCTTCTCGAACCAATCGTCTGGAAGCTCGATGTCCATGGCGCGCATCTTGATGGCGTCGGTGACGTTCTTGATGGCGCGGCCGGTGAAGCGCGGTTCGGCGTCCTTGATCAGGTGCAGGTAGGTGCCGATGTCGGCCATGGTCTTGGGCGCGCCGTTTTCCTTCATGTAGCGCTCATAGACCCGCATCAGCCCATCCTCCTGCGGCTTTTCATGCTCCTCATAGGCTTCGGTCACGGCGCGCTGGATCTCCTGCGCGGCGTAGAGCTCGTGCTTGCCCAAAGGGATCTCATGGTTCTTGCCGGCGAGCAGCACGAAAATGTCGATATAGTCGTCGCGGGTCTGCGGCCCGTCGACCAGCCAGCGGGCGCCGGCGCGCTGGCGCAGTGCGTCGTCGACGTTTTCGGGATAGTTGGAAAACATGCCGAACGAGCAATTGCCGCGCACCACGGTGGCGGCGCCGGCGAAGGCATCCATCAGCACGCCGGTGATCTCCTGCTGGCCGGCCGAGGCGCGGTCGTCGGAGCGTCTAGCGGCCACCTGGTCGATATCGTCGATGGTGCCGAAGCCGATGACGCGCGGGTTCAAGACATTGTTGATGAACTGGCGGCAGTTCTGGCCTGATTTGCCCTGGTAGGACGAGATCTGGTCGACGCCGAAATTCTCGTAGGCGAAGGGATAGCCGGCGACCTGGCAATAGCCGTTGACGAGGCCGGCGATCATCTGGATCAGCGTCGTCTTGCCGGTGCCGGGCGCGCCGTCGCCGATGAAGGTGAACAGGAAGCCGCCAAGCTCGACGAACGGGTTCAGCTCGCGCTCGAAGTCGTAAGCCATCAGCATCTTGGCCAGTTTGACCGACTGGTATTTGGCGATGTGGTTGCCGACGACCTCTTCCGGCGTCTTGAAAGTCATCACCAGCGGCTTGGAGCGCTTGCCCGGCGCGACATCGAAGCCGTCGAGGGTGAAGTCGTCGGCGTCGATGCGGATATGGGCGTTCTCGAACGGACCGATGCCGCCGAAGCGGCCTTTGCGCGCCAGAAGCCCGTCGATGGCGACGCGGGCGAAGGCGCGGGCACGGGTCATCAGGTCGGCATCGTCTGTCGAGCCCGATATAGCCTTGTCGAGACCGGCCAGGATCGATTTCACCGCGTCCTGCGGTGTGTCGAACAGGAAGTCCGGTTCGGGGATGTCGTTCGGCGCCTCGCCGTCACTGTCGATGAGCTGGAACAGGTAGGAGGCAAGGCTGAAGGCCGAGATATAGGCCGAGGCCGACAGCAGTTTCTTGAAGGTGGACGCCTCCTCGCCTTCGAGCGGGGCGCGGGAGTTCCTGGCCTGCAGGCTTTCGAGATCGGAGCCTTCGGCGAACACGTCCGAGACCGCCAGCGCGATCGCCGTGCCGCGCCGGGCGCGAAAGAGCAGCGTGTGCTGCGGGATGGTCAGCAACTGGTCGTCGGGATGGACGGCGCCGACGGTCTTCGACAGCTCGACCTCGCGGGTGCGGCGCACCGAACCGACCGAGACGGTGGAAACGAAGCGCCGGTTGGTGCCGGCAAGCGCGGTGCCGGATTCGCGCGAGGGATCTTCCAGCACGACGATGCGGGTGATGAAGCTTTGCGCGGTGGCGCGGTGCTTTTCGATAGCCGCTTCCGGGATGGTGGTCAGGCCGGTATCCATGATCAGCTCCTTATCGGGATTACTTTCCCGCCTTCCGCAGAACGATCCTGCGCCTGACGCGCTGCGTCCAGATAGATGTCCAAAGTCTGATCCAGCCTTTCGAAAAGCAGCTTGTCGAAAGCGACGTGCCCTCCGCCGCTCTGGTCGATCTCGAGCGCGGCAATGTAATCGGGGCGATCTTCGGGACGGATCGCTACCGGCGGGTATCCACCGCGCGCCAGCACCAGATTCATCAAAAGGCGTGCTGTACGTCCGTTGCCGTCATTGAACGGGTGAATGGCGACGAAACGCCGATGAGCCTCGAAGGCAGTACGTGGCGTGCTTGGCGCCGCGCTCAACCACCGGCAAAAAACTTCCATCAGCCCTGGAATCTCCACAGGGGCGGGAAAATTGAATACGCCGACATTCGTATTCACGTAACGGGCGCTGTCGGCGTATTGGCCAGCTATCTCCGGCTTGGAGTTCGCCACGACCAGATGATGAAGATTACGGATGTCCGCCTCCATGATCGGATGGTCGTCCTTTGAAGCGATTTCGAGTACCCAACTCAATGCGCGCGCGTGGTCGATTGCCTCGAGGTGGTCCTTGAGCGGCTTGCCACTGATCGTGATGCCTTTTTCCAGAACCAGGGCCGTCTCGCCCGCCGTCAGTGTGTTTCCCTCGATCGCGTTTGACGTGTACGTTATGTCGATACGCTGGCTGTGTTCCAAGCCTTCCAGGGCGCCGGGCCGAACTCTCCTCTTCAGCGCATCGAGCTGCCGCTTCTTGCTGGAGACACTAGCTGAGGCGGTCATTGCTGGCGCCTCAGTGCTGCGTGGCTTTCAATGACGCAAAGCAGGTTCCTAGACATCCGATATCACCTGCCCATTCGACAGGATGTGAACCTTGTAGCCGGCAAATATCTTTTGTGCTTCGCCCGCGGCGTAAAGCGCCTGGTAAGCCTCGTGCGGGATCAGCGCGTGGTTTTCGTAGCTCGATACGCCCTGGCGAGCGGCCTCGAGGTCATCGGTGTTGATGAAGAATTCCTGCGTCGTCTTCTCGCTTGAGAACAGGCCCTTGCGGCCCGGCTTCTCGCCCTTGGAATAGACTTCCTGGATGGTCCAGGTCAAAAGCCAGGCGTTTTCGGGCTTGCGCACCTTGGCCAGCACTTCCGTCACCGTCGAATTGTTGTCGGTGATGCCTGCCGAGTAGAAGGGACCGAGCACCACCCGCCTCAGCTGCTTGGGGTGCAGTGGCTCGAAGTCCTTGTCGAGGTTGACGGCGATGGTCGCCGGCGACAGCGTATAGGCCGAATTCTTCTCGGTGAAATCGTCGAAACGATGGGCAAGTTCGGGGTTGAGCAGGCCGTCGACCGGCAGCGGAATGTCGACCTTGTCGTTGAGCTTGCCGCTCCGGTCGACAAGCTGGCTGACCATGCTGTCCGATGAATCCTCCACCGTCACCATGTAGACCAAAGGCAGGTTGGCGCTGCCGTCGAAGGTGGCCCAGTGGACCAGATAATAGGGCCGCGCCGTCTTCGGATTGACCGACACCTTGGCCGTCTGCGCCAGCGTGAACGGACCGAAGGTCTGCTCGCTCTTGACGTCCTCGAGATAGAGCCGCTCGGCCATCGATTTCTGCAGCGCGTCGGGGAACTGCTTGTGGCGCAGGATGAAGTCGGCCATCTCTTCGCGCAGCTCGCCGGCCTGGGGAATGTTGGCCAGCCGGCCGTCGGCCTGGCGGCGGTCGTTTTCCAGTTCGAGCAGGTTCTGGAACACCGGGTAGCCGCTTTCGGCGCGCGAAATGCGGAACGTGTCCATGAAGCCCAGCCGGTTGCGCCAGCAGGAAAAGGACTTGTCGAGCCGGGCGATGTATTCGGCAACGATCCTGGCGACAATGCCATGCCGGTAAAGCGGCGAGCGGTCGTCGCGCATGAACACTTCAAGGCCGCCGAGCGCGGCCTTGATTGCCGAGAAATACCGCGCCGCCGCGTCGTTTTCGGGTGTCATGCTGTCAGCCCTGCGATTGTCGCACCGGTGCGCGCGGCAATTATGACTGCACGTAGTTGGCCGAATTGTGCTTCTTCAGCACCTCGTCAAAGCGGCGGGCGAAGGCATCGTCGGCCAGCTTCTTGCGGCGCTGGATGTCGGCGCTGGCCACCATGTTCTTCTCGTGCATCTCCAAGAGGTCGCCGATGTGCTTCTGCGAGGCTGCGCCGATGCCGGCCATGGTTTCCTCGGCCGTGTTGTCGACCTGGCTGCCCAGCGTGTTGATCTTGTGGGCGACGTCCTGCTGCGCGGCGGTCTTCAGTGAATCCTCCAGCGCCTTGTAGAGCACGATGCGCTGCTCGGTATCGATGGTCAGCTTGTTGATCAGCGTCGACTGCGCGGCGATCTGGTTGTTGAGCGAATCGACGAAGGTCTGGAACATCGAGGTGTAGCGCTCCAGCGTCTGGCTTTCGGCCAGCAGCTCCTGTTCCTTGGCCTGCTTTTCATTATATTCGGTGGCGAGCTTGGAACGCTCGCCCTCGAGCTGCGTGCGGTCTTTCTGGCTGGTCGAGGCGGCGATCTTGTTTTCGATGTCGAGCAGCATCGGATTGAGCTCCTCGATGCGCTTCTGCACGGCTTCGAGGTTCGTCATCGTGGTCTTGCGGCGCTCGATAACCTGCGACAGGCTGGCTTCGGAGGTCTTGTAGCGCTGGTCGAGAACTTCCTTCTGCGCCTTCAATATGCCGACGATAGTGTCTGACTTGGCCAGCAGTTCCTGCAGATTGCCGGCGAGCGACATGTTGCGCACGCGGTCGGTGCGCATGCGCTGCTTGCGCTGCGCCGAAAAGACGCCGACGAAGTTTTCCCAGCCGGTATAGTTCTTCATGCTCTCGAACTCGGCGCCGAAGACATTGGTGGCGTCCTCGAGGCCGATGATCAGGTCGGCGATGTTGCCTTCCATCACCTTCTGCTGCTTCAGCACGTCCTCGATGCGGGCGTTCTCGATGTCGAAATTGGCGTCGCCGATCTTCTTGTCGGCGGTTGCGAGCGTGTCGAGCACGGTGCCGGATTGCTCGATCTTGGTGCGCATATCCTGGACGACCTGCTTGGTCTTGGCAATTTCGGCATCGAAATTCTGCAATGTCGCCATAGGGGCCTCCCGCTTCGGCTTCCGCTCGCTGGTTGCGAACAGCGGCGAATATATGTGGGGTATCAGGGGATTGAAAGACGTGAAAACAGTGCGCTGCGCGAAACAAATATTCGGCCGAACCCTTGAAAGGCAATGGAGCCGTGGTCATGGCGTGATCAACTGGCCGGCCAAGCCTGGTTCAGCTGATTTTGAACTTTCATGTCGGCAAAGCAATCAGTCCACGCCGAAGCGGACGGCTCCGAAACTTGACAACAACTGACCCTTGCAGTCCCACAGGCCGGCGCAAGCCGGTCCGTCCCACTCCGGACGGCGTCTGCTCAGGGCTTGGGATCGGCCTTCAGATAGGCAATGACATTGGCGATGTCGTCGTCATTGCTCAGGCCGCTGAAGGCCATCCTGTTGCCGGGCACCTTCAGCTTGGGCGATTTGAGGTATTCGGCAAGATTTGCCTCGTCCCAGACGAGACCGGCAGCACCCGCGCTCTTCATTGCCTCCGAATAATGGCCGAGGAAGCTTTCGGCGGTTCCCGCCGTGCGGCCGACGACGCCCATGAGATGCGGGCCGACCTTGTCGCGGTCGGTGGCCGCCTCATGGCAGGTCATGCACCGGTTGAAAACATGTTTGCCCAGCACAGGATCGCCTCCGGCCTCGGCAACGGAGGTGGCCAGGAGAAGAAGGCTGGCGGACAAGACGGCTCGAAGCATGGCTGACCCCGGGGAGTTCTGGCTGAGGCGGGAAAATAGGGCGCCGACCTTAACAAAGGCAACATGGAATGGCGTGGCTGCAAGAGGTGGCAGCCGGCTACCGATGCCGGTGTCCAGCGGGCCCTCGTTTCAGCCGCTGACAAAGCCGATGAAGTCGTCGGGTGCCGCGCGGCCCATTTCCTCTTCCCAATGGCGGCGGCAGAGCGAGACATAGACATCCTTGCCGATCGCCACCTGTTCGCCCTGCCGGGCCACCTTGCCGTCGGGACCGAGGCGCACGACCATCGTGGCCTTGCGGCCGCAACGGCAGATGGTGCGCACCTCGCGCAGATCGTCGGCGATGGCCAGCAGCGCGCGCGAGCCGGGAAACAGCTTGCCCTGGAAATCGGTGCGCAGGCCGTAGCACATGACGGGGATGTTGAGCCGGTCGGCGATGCGGGCAAGCTGCCAGACCTGTTTTTCCTCCAGGAACTGCGCCTCATCGACGAAGATGCAATGCACCGCCGTGTGCTGGTGATGCTCGGCGACGCGGGCGAACAGGTCGTCGCCATCGCGAAACATCTCGGCTTCCGCCTCCAGCCCGATGCGCGACGAAATCAGGCCGGTGTCGCCCATGCGGTAGTGACCGGCGACGAACAGCATCGTCGTCATGCCGCGCTCGCGGTAATTGTAAGATGCCTGCAACAGCATGGTGGTCTTGCCGGCGTTCATCGTCGCATAGTGGAAGTAAAGCTTGGCCATGCCGCCCTTTTAAGCCGACTTGCCGCCGCGCGGGGAGGGTCGGCGCCGCATTCCCCTGAAAAAGCCGCCATTGCCGAGGCAGATTGCGCTTGGGCCTGGCACGGAAAGCGTCAGCGGTGTCGCTGATTGGCCAGCCAGCGCCGTTGATCGTGATTGTCTTAGTGCTTGAAACCACTCCAGAATGGTGTTTGGCTGACGAAACAAGGCGGGCACAAAAACCGTAACTTCGCTTCGCCAAAGAATCGAAATGGGAGAATACAGATGTCGCGTATGAATTCCTTCGTCGCCGGCCTAGGCTTGGCGGCTTTCCTGTCCACGGGTGCCGCCTTCGCCGGCGATCCGGCAAGCTGCAAGGCGGTTCGCCTCTCCGATGTCGGCTGGACCGACATCCAGGCCACCACCGGGCTGGCCTCCGTGCTGCTCACCGCGCTCGGCTACGAGCCGCAGGTGATCCAGCTCTCGGTTCCGGTGACCTATGCGTCGCTGAAGAACAAGGACCTCGATGTCTTCCTCGGCAACTGGATGCCGTCGATGACCAACGACATCAAGGATTACACGGCCGACGGTTCGGTCGAGACCGTCAGCCAAAACCTGGCCGGTGCCGGTTACGGCATCGTCGTGCCGACCTATGTCGCGGATGCCGGCGTCAAGTCGCTGACCGATCTCGGCAAGTTCAAGGACAAGTTCAACGGCAAGATCTACGGCATCGAGGCCGGCAATGACGGCAATCGCATCATCCTCGACATGATCAAGAACCCGAAGGACAATCTCGACGGGTTCGAACTGGTCGAATCCTCGGAGGCCGGCATGCTGACGCAGGCCGAGCAGTCGATGAAGAACAATGAGTGGATCGCCTTCCTCGGCTGGACGCCGCATCCTGTGATGGGCGCCATGAAGATCACCTATCTCGATGGCATGGGCGACAGCGGTTTTGGCGCGGCCACCGTCTCGACCAATGTGCGCAAGGGCTACATGACCGAGTGCCCGAATGTCGGCAAGTTCATCGCCAACCTGAAATTCAATCTTGATATGGAAGGCCAGATGATGGACGCGATCCTGAAGGGCAGCGATGCAAACACGGTGGCAACCGACTGGCTGAAGAAAAATCCGGATGCGGTCAAGCCCTGGATCGCCGGCGTGACCACCTTCGACGGCGGCGACGCGGCGGCGGCGGTCAAGACCGCGCTCGGGAGCTGAGCCGACTTTGATTTCGGCGTGACCGAAACAGAGGGCAGCCATTGTGGAAAGGCTGCCCTTTTTCGTATCCTGTGACAAGATGACGTTGCGACAATACGGGGCCGAAGGCAGAGCTCTGGCAAACGAGGGGTGAGATGGATCCGATTTCCAAATTCATGGTCGATCACAAGATCCCGATCGGCGCCTGGGGAAAGGCGTTCTTCGGCTTCCTCACCGACAATTTCGACACCGTGTTCAGGGCCTTCTCGAACGGCCTCAATTTCCTGCTCGACGGGCTGGTCAACATCCTGCTGATGGTACCGCCGGTGCTGCTCGCTTTGGTGATCGCCGTCATTGCCTGGCTGCTGCAGCGCTCGCGGCCGCTCGCCATCGCGGTTTTCCTCGGCCTGATCTTCATCATCAACCAGAACCTCTGGAAGCAGACGGTGCAGACGCTGGTGCTGGTGGTCGCGGCCGCCGCGGCGGCGATGGCCATCGGCGTGCCGCTCGGCATCTGGGCGGCGCACAAGCCGAAGGTCTATCGCATCATGCTGCCGGTGCTCGATCTGATGCAGACGCTGCCGACCTTCGTCTACCTGATCCCGGTGCTGACGCTGTTCGGCCTCGGCAACGCGCCCGGCCTTATCGTCACCATCATCTTCGTCATCCCGACCGCGGTCAGGCTCACCCATCTCGGCGTCGTCTCGGTGCCGAAATCGATCATCGAGGCCGGCGAGGCCTTCGGCGCCACCAAGAGCCAGCTGTTGTGGAAGGTGGAGCTGCCCTCGGCGCTGCCCACCATCATGGCGGGCCTGACACAGTCGATCATGCTGTCACTGTCGATGGTGGTGTTCGCCGCCCTGATCGGCGCCGGCGGGCTCGGCACGGAAATCAACCGGGCGCTCGGTTCGCGCCGCATCGACCTTGGCCTTGAGGCCGGTCTCGCCATCGTCGTGCTCGCCATCGTGCTCGACCGGATGACCCGCATTGGCGTTGGAGGCAAGAAATGACCGTCGCCGTCGATTTCAGGAATGTCGATATCGTCTTCGGCGCCGACCAGGCCGGCTCGCTGGCGATGATCGACAAGGGCGCTACCCGGGCCGAGATACTTGAGAAGACCGGCAATGTGCTCGGCTGCGCCGGAGCCAGCCTCACCGTGCATGAGGGGGAAATCTCGGTGCTGATGGGCCTGTCCGGTTCGGGCAAGTCGACGCTGCTTCGGGCGGTCAACCGGCTCAACGTGGTGTCGCGCGGCCAGGTGCTGGTCAAGGACGGCGACCGCACGGTCGATGTCGTCACTTGCGACGAGCCGACCTTGCGGCGGCTGCGGCAGAAGCAGGTGGCGATGGTTTTCCAGCAGTTCGGCTTGTTGCCGTGGCGCACGGTGGAGGAGAATGTCGGCCTCGGCCTCGAACTCGCCGGCGTGCCGGATGCCGAGCGCAAGGAGCGGGTGCACAGGCAGCTCAAGCTGGTCAACCTCGACCAATGGTCGAACAAATACGCGCATGAGCTCTCGGGCGGCATGCAGCAGCGCGTCGGCCTGGCGCGCGCCTTCGCCACCGAGGCGCCTATCCTGCTGATGGACGAGCCCTTCTCGGCCCTCGATCCGCTGATCCGCACCAAGCTGCAGGACGAACTTCTGCAGCTGCAGGCGGAGCTGAAGAAGACCATCATCTTCGTCAGCCACGACCTTGAGGAGGCACTGAAGATCGGCAGCCACATCACCATCATGGAGGGCGGCCGTATCGTCCAGACGGGCGCGCCGGAAGACATCGTGCTGCGCCCCGCCAACGATTATGTCCGCGACTTCATCGCCAATGTGAACCCGCTCTCGGTGCTCACCGCCTGGAACGTCATGCGCGACCGTCGCGACCTCGAGCATGGCGACAATGGCTGGGTGTGGCTCGACCGGCGCAAGACGACGCGTTTCAAGATCGACGAGCACGGGCTGGTGGCGGCGGCCGAGCGCGACGGCAAGCCGGCCGTATGGGTGTCCTGCGCCGATGTCGAGGGCCAGCCGGAGGAGCTGGCGCAGGTGTTCTGGGCCAATCCCGGCACCTCGCTGAAGACCGTGATGCTGGCCATGCACCGCTCGCAGACGGCACCCGTGGCGCTGTTCGACGATCAGTCCCGCTTCGTCGGCGCCATCGGCATTCGCGACGTGCTGAGCGCGGTGCTGCGGCGGTAGGCCGGCAACGTCAACCGAAGGCATTCGGGTCGCATCGGGAGGCGCCTTGAAACGGATATTGAACTGGCTGTCGACGGCGCGTGCGGCGCAGGCGGCGCTCGGGTTGCTGATCGTGATCGCGATCCGGTCGATCCTGGAGTTCTTCCGTGTCGGAGGCGCAAACGGCGGGCCGATTGACGGCGCACAGCTCCTCTATGTCGAAGGGGCCCTTGCCGCGTCGATCGCGGCGCTGGCCGTTCTCGTTCTGCATGCATCCGGGCGGCACCGCTGGGCAACAATGCTCACGGCGGCGGTCATCATCGCGCTGTTGGCCTGGAAGATCATCGCGACAAGTTGACGTTCGATGTGGCCTGATCAGTCCTCAAGCCGCCAGCGGCAGGCGCAGCTCCGTCAGCAGGCCGCCGTCCGGATGGTTGGACAGGCGGACTTCGCCACCCGCCGCACGCGCGATGTTGCGGGCGATGGTCAGCCCGAGCCCGAGCCCACCGGTCTGGCGGTTGCGGGACTGTTCGAGGCGCACGAAGGAGCCGAACACGGCGTCGATCTGGGCCTGGGGTATGCCCGGCCCTTCGTCGCGGATGGCGAGCGTGATCGTGCCGTCGGAGCGGCGCAGGCTGAGATGCGCCTTCTTGCCATAGGTGACGGCGTTCTGCACCAGATTGGTGACGCAGCGCTTCAGCGCCACCGGCCGCGCCATGCAGATCAGGCCGCGTGAGCGGGTGTCGTCATTGTCGAACGAGACGTCCGGATAGGCGTCGGCGATCGATTCCACGAGCGACCAGAAGTCGATGCGTTCGCTCTTTTCCTCGTTCACCTCGAAGGTGGCGAAGTCGATCACCGAACTGGCGATGCTCTCGACATCGGCGAGATCATGCGCCAGCGCCTCGCGAACCGCCGATTTGCGCAACAGCTCCAGGCGCAGCCGCATGCGCGTCATCGGCGTGCGCAGGTCATGCGCGAGTGCGGCGGCAAGATGTTCGCGGTCCTCGACATATTCGCGCAGCCTGGTCTGCATGGCGTTGATCGCCCTGGCGGCGGCACGCACCTCACGGCTGCCGCTCTCGGCGATCGGCGGGCTCTTCAGGTCCTTGCCGATCCTGTTCACGGCGGTTTCCATCATCCGGTAGGGCGCGGTCAGCCGGCGCAGCGACCAGATCGACATGATCACCACCAGCCCCGCGATCAGCGCATAGAGCGGCAGGCTGTCGACGCTCAGGATCGGGCCGACGGGGGTGATCGGTTCGGTGAAGTTCAGCCATTGGCCGTCGGCGAAGCGCAGCGAGGCCGTCAGCTTGTCGCTCTGGGCGAAATCGGCGGCCAGCACCAGAAGGTCCCGCTCGACCTGGCCGATATCGGGCCCCGGCGCCGCGCCGCTGGCATCGTCTGCTTCGCGCGTCGCCGGATCGCGGCGCACGCGCGCGTCGGTGATGCCGAACTTCGACAGCCGGCCGACGAGGATGTCCTCGAGCTCGGCCAGTTCGTCATCGCCGGCGATCGAGGAGGTGACGGCGGGCGTGTCCGACACGGTGAGCGCGTATGTCGAGTTGAACAGGCCCGCGGCGGTCGCCTTGCGCTCCTCCGGCGTGGCGCCACTCATCAACTGCACGAGCGAGAAGGCGCGGTCGTTGAGACGGTAGAGGTCGACCACGTCATTGGCGGCGGCGCGGTCGCGCGACACGATGTAAAGCGTCGCGACCTGGCTGATCAGCAGGCCGGCAATGACGATCAGCAGCACCCAGACAGGCAAGGTCTGCGGCAGGAAACGTCTCATTCGGAGGTCGTCTCGGGCAGGAACTGGTAGCCGCCGCTGCGCACGGTGAGGATCAGTTTGGGCGTCTTGGGATCATCTTCCATCTTGCGCCGCAACCGACTGACCAGGATGTCGATGCTGCGGTCGAAGGAATAGTCGCTGTCGCCGCCGGACAGTTCGATGAGCTGGTCGCGGGTCAGCACGCGCTGAGCGCTCTTGACGAAGGTCTGCAGGAGATTGAACTCGGCCATGGTCAGTTCGACCCTGACGTCGTCGGGCGCGGTCAGCCGGCGGCGCGAACAGTCCATGGTCCAGCCGGCGAAATGGTAAATCTGTTTTGTGGTGGCGCGCTTCGGCTCGGCGGCGCCGTTGCGCCGCAGCACGGCGCGGATGCGGGCCAGCAACTCGCGCGGGTCGAAGGGTTTGGGCACATAGTCGTCGGCGCCCATCTCGAGGCCGACGACACGGTCCGTTGTCTCGGTGACGGCGGTCAGCATGATGATAGGCGTCGTATACTGGGCGCGCAGGTCGCGGCACAGTTCCAGCCCGCTCCTACCGGGCAGCATCACGTCGAGCACGATGAGATCCACCTGGGAACGGCGCAGGATGGCCTCCATCTCGGCGCCGTCGGCGGCAACCGAGGTGTGCAGGCCCCGCTTCTGGAAGAACTCCTGAAGCAGGTCGCGGATGCCCTTGTCGTCGTCGACGATCAGTATGTGTGTCTCGGATTTCACAGGTGCGCTGTCCCGGTTGCCGGCCAAGCCATGATTGGCTGGTCAGCCACACGATAGAATTCGGGCCATATGTTGGCCAGTACCTTGCTTTTCAAGGGAGAATTAATTCCGCCTTCCCCACATGGAAAGCGACGGTCAGCTTGGCGTGGCCTGGCCAGACACAATCCAGAAACAAAATTCTACAATCGGGAAAAACTCCTGAAAAAGTAGGCCGGCATAACGGTGCCGTGGCGGTCAGGTCATCGGCTGCGACGCTAGTCTCCGGGTTTACGGATTAACCAATGCCAAGATTGTCGATCAGTTTGTTGGGAGTTCTGCTGGGCCTTGGCCTGCTCACTGCCGCTGTCGACCAATCGGATGCAAAGGCGCCGCTCACCCGGAGCGAACGGTGCGCCAATCTCAGCCACCAATTTGATGAAGCCCTCGAAACCCATGCCACGGCAACGCAGGTCACCGCGGCAAAGGCACTTCAGAGAAAGGGCAACCGGTACTGCGCCGCCAAGAAACAGGCGCAGGGCATCCGGATGCTCGCCAATGCTTTGAAGCTGCTTGGAGTGACACCGAACGACCCGGTCCAGTGACACTCAAAAACGACCCGCAGAAAAAAGGAAATGAAGCCATGAACAAGTCCATCCTGTCCGCCCTTGGTCTCGCCGTCGCTCTCGCCTTCTCGATGCCGGTTCTCGGCAACGCAGCCGCCACCACGACCGCTGCCCCGGCTGCCGCCACCACGACCACCGCTCCGGCTGCTGCCGCGATGACCACCGCTCCGGCCAAGGCTGCTCCGAAGAAGGTCGCCAAGAAGACCGTCTGCAAGGTGACCACGAAGCACAAGTGCCCGGTCAAGAAGGCTCCCGCGATGGCTGCTCCCGCGAAGGCGGCCCCTGCGAAGGCTGCTCCCAAGAAGCCCTGATCAGCTTCGAGGTTAGTTCAACCAAGGCCGCCCCAGCCGCAAACCGGCTGGGGCGGCCTTCTGCCAAGGGCACGGTCGATAAGCTGAACACCCGGCGGCTTCCAGCCACGCATCTCGATCGTGCTTAACCCGTTTGCAATGCCGGCCCTGTAGGACAATCCGCATGAAGAAGCGGCTTTCGTCCATTTTTCGCTCCATGGTGATCGGCGGCCTGGTTGCCACCGGCGTCGCCAGGGTGCTGATTCTGCTCACCGCCAGCCCTGTGCCGGACCCTGCAAGCGGGCGCACCGAGCCTTCGCTGTTCGCGCCGGCGATTTCCAGCAACTGGGATTACATCACGCCCGTGCAGGCGTGGCTTTTGATCGTGCTCGCCGGCGTGACGCTGATCTGCGTTGCCGGATGGCCGATCGCGGCATGGCTGGAACGCCGGGCGGATGCCGACGCAAGTCGCCGGATCTTCGGCCGTCAGGGCCGTTGAACCGCGACAGACCATTTCCCACATGATCGTGAAGGACTGGGCGTGCCCGCCGACGGTCCGCAAATGGACGGTCGCAGCCACCCGTGGCAAAATGCGGGCTTAAGTTTGATCGCGAAACAGTCGGTTCGAATGCCTGAAATCACCACAAAACCGCGCGTCAAGGTGAAGCCGCAGACAGAGCGGCCGAAGCTCTACAAGGTCATCCTCATCAATGACGATTTCACGCCGCGCGAATTCGTGGTGACGGTGCTGAAGGGCGAGTTCAAGCTCAGTGAGGACCAGGCGCACCGGGTCATGATCACCGCGCACCAGCGCGGCGTCTGCGTGGTCGCGGTCTTCACCAGGGATGTCGCCGAGACCAAGGCGACACGGGCCACCGACGCCGGCAAGGCCAAGGGCTATCCGCTGTTGTTCACGACGGAACCGGAGGAGTGAGGAGCGGTCGCCCGCAGGGCGATTAGTCGACAACGATTTGTCGACTAAAGCGACGAACGCCCGGAGCCATAGCGGAGGGCAGGAGCAGGGCGCTTTTTCCTTCTCCCACAACGGGAGAAGGGAAGTGCGCCCCGCTCTACCGTCCCTCGCGGTACCACATCGAGCCCATTGCCAGAAGCAGCAGGCCGAGGCCGAGGAAGCCGCCGAACAGCGGTACGCGCGACACGGCCTTCAAGACGCTGTCGTCGGTGGTGCGCAGGCCGATCCAGTCGCTGCCCGACGCTTCGCCGGCCGAACGCACCGGTACGATGGAAGGCAGCGTCACGTCGCTGGCCGTCGACGAGGCCAGCCGGCGCACGCTGCCGCCAGTGGCTTCCGCCGGCGCCTTCAGCCGCTCCTGCGTGGAGACGACGTCGGCGAATTCCGGCGCGTTGACCGGTCCGACATGGGCGAGCGCGGTGAGATCGCCATTGGCAACCTGGAAGAGGCCGATCTCGCTCGTCTGGACGCTGCCGAGGAAGACGCCGGGTTCGGATTTGTCGAGCTTGACGGTGAGCGTCTTGCCGGACGGGGTGATGATCTGCGCCGGGCCGGGATCGTCGGCCATCGTCTGGCGGCGGATCTCCAGCACCATGCCGCGCCCCTCGGCGGTCAGCCGTTCTTCCTCGAGCTCGGGCTCCTTCATCAGCCAGTGGGCAATGCGCCGGTAGAGCTGGACATGCGGACCGCCGCCCTCGAAGCCGCGCGCCCAGAGCCAGCCCTGATCGGACAGAAGCATGCCGACGCGGCCTTCGCCCTTGCGGTCGAGCAGCAGCAGCGGCCGGTTGTCGGCACCTTTCATCACCACTTCGCCTTGCGGGTTCTGCACGCCGATGGTGCGGAACCAGCGGCTCCAGTGCGGTGGCTCGGTGGCCGAACCGTCGAGGCCGCGCGTCACCGGGTGACGCTGGCCGAGTTCGGTCAGGCGCGGGTAGAACGCCTTGTCGACCACTTCGCCCGTCGGCATGGCCGGCAGGGCCGACATCAGCGGCGTGCGCGCGATCGAAGCCTCGCCGGCATATTCGGGGCCGGCGGCGATCAGCAGCGCGCCGCCCTTTTCGACATATTCGGAGATGTAATCGTAATAGAGGATCGGCAGCACGTCGCGGTGCTGGTAGCGGTCGAAGATGATGAGGTCGAAATCTTTGATCTTCTCGACGAACAGCTCGCGGGTCGGGAAGGCGATCAGCGACAATTCATTGATCGGCGTGCCGTCCTGCTTCTCCGGCGGCCGCAGGATGGTGAAATGGACGAGATCGACCGAGGCGTCGGATTTCAGCAGATTGCGCCAGGTGCGCTCGCCCGCATGCGGTTCACCCGATACGAGCAGCACGCGCAGGTTTTCGCGGATGCCGTCGACCAGCGCGATGGCGCGGTTGTTGGCATCGGTCAGTTCGCCCGGTTCGCGGTCGATGGCGAGTTCGATGATGTTGCGGCCGGCACTCGGGATGGTCACCTGCAGCGGCATGGTCTGGCCGACGGTGGCATGCTCGACCGAAACCTGCTCGCCGTTGACGGAGACGCGGACATCGACCGGCCCGGTTTCGTTTTCGGTCGAGATGACGCGGTATGTCATGTCGAGCGGCTTGCCGACAAGGCCGAAACGTGGCGCGTTCTCGAAACGTATGCGGCGGTCCTTCTCGTGGTCGTTGCCGGTGATGAGGGCATGCAGCGGGGCGTTGAAATCGGGCGTGCCCGAAGGCGTGTCATGCACCTCGCCGTCGGTGATCATGATGGCGCCACCGATACGCGAGGGCGGCACGTCGCGGAAAGCGCCTTCCAGCGCGCCGAACAGCCGCGTTTCGGTGCGCTCCTCGGCGGCGTCGGACTTGCCGGCCTCGACGATGCGGACATCGAACTGCTTGAAGCGGCCAAGACGCTGCTGCAGCCCGGCCACGGCCTCGTCGGTCTGTTTGGTGCGGTCGCCAATGTCCTGGCTCTGGCTACGGTCGACGATCAGCGCGACGACGCTCTTCAGCGGCTCGCGCTCCTCATTGAGGAACACCGGGTTGAAGAGGGCGGCGGCGAGCGCCAGCAGGGCGACGAAGCGCAGGACCGCGCCGCGCTGGCGAAACCACAGGCCGATGAGCGCGAGCAACGCCAAGGGCACCAGCACCAGGGCCATAAGCGGCCAGGAGATCAGCGGTTCGAAGGAGATCGACCAGTTCATGCCCTATCCTCCCGCCATGGGGGGAGGATCGAACATCGTGAGGGGGCCAAAAAAACGCATCATCCTACTGCCCCAACCGTTCGAGCAGGATGGGAACATGCACCTGGTCGGATTTGTAGTTGCCGGTCAGCATGTACATCATGATGTTGACGCCGGCGCGCAGCGCGTAGACCCGCTGCATCGGGTCGGCCGGCACGGTCGGCAGCAGCGGATCGCCATTCTCGTCGACCGCCCAGGCGCCGGCGAAATCATTGGCGGTAATCATGATCGGCGACACGCCGTCGCCGGTGCGCACCGGCCGGTTGTCGGCATTGCTGGCGTCGAGCGATGCCTCGACCCAGAGCGGGCTGCCGGCGAAACGGCCGGGAAATTCGGGCAGGATGAAGAAGGACTTGGTCAGCACATGGTCCGACGGCACCGGCTCCAGCGGCGGTACGTTGAGGTTGCCGAGGATGTCGCGCAGCCGCTCGGTCGCCGGGCTGGTGGAATCGGCGCCGATGCCGTTGGCGAACTGGTCGCGCGTGTCGAACAGCACGGTGCCGCCCTGCTGCATATAGGCGTCGATGCGGGCGATCGCGGCCTGGCTCGGCATCGGTGCCGATGGGTCGATCGGCCAGTAGATCAGCGGATAGAAGGACAGCTCGTCCTTCGATATGTCGACGCCGGCCGGCGCGCCCGGTTCGAGCGCCGTCTTCTCGATCAGGAAACGGGTCAGGCCCTCGAGCCCAGCGCGGCTGATCGAATCGACGCCCGGCACGCCGGTCAGCACATAGGCGATGCGGGTTTTTGAAATCGCCTCGATAGCGACCTGGTCACCCGGCTTGGCATCGTCGGCGCGCGCGACATCGGCATGGCCGAACAGTGCGCCAAGCCCGATCAATACCGCGGCGGTGGTTGCAGCGGCACCGGCCCGACGCGGCCGGCGCGAAAACAGGCCGCCCATCCACAACACCGCCAGCGTGTCGAGCAGCATCAGCAACAGAGCCGCCGCGACCAGCGCACCTTTCAGGTTGCGCGATTCATCAAAGGCATACTGGACCGTGGTGACCGGAACCGACACTTGCGGGCGCGCCAGCGGCTCGAACGTGCTTGCGGCGTCGAGCAGATTGTGGGCGTAGACGCCGGTCTCCGAGCCATAGAGGCCGGGCGGGTTCTCGAATGTGACCGGCAGTGCGCCGGCGCCCGGCACCAGCGGCCGCGCATCCGGTGTCGGCGGCACCAGCGAGCCGTCGGCCGCGATCATGCGATAGGGTGCCAGCGACGTGGCGGCGGCTTCGGCATTGGCGATCGCCGCGCCCTGGTTGCGGGACAATTGCACGATGCGGCGCAGCATCTCGACGAAACTGCCCGAGATCGGCAGGTTCGACCATGTCGCCTCCGGCGTGACATGGAACAGCACCAGCGTGCCCTTGCCCTTCTTCAGCCCGGTGACCAGCGGCGTGCCGTCGGCAAGGGCTGCCCAGGTGCGCTCGACGATGTCGGGTGTCGGCTCGGCCAGCACCTGCCTGGTCACCGTGACCTCGGTCGGCGGCGCCAGGTCGGCGAAGGGGCCGGCCTTGGGGAATTCGGTCACCGGCTGCGGCGAGGTCCATGACAACGCGCCGCCGAGCGAACGCTCGCCGGTGCGCAGGCGGACCGGCAGCAGGTCGTCGTCATTGCCGGCGGCGGCCAGCCGCGAGCCGGCGAAACGCACCAGCGTGCCGCCATTGTCGACCCAGTCGACCAGCCTTTGCCGAACCTGCGCGGGAATGGTGCCGATATCGGCCATCACGATCATCGCCGGCTTCTGGTCGAGGATCTGCGGGATGGCGTCGGCGAGATCGGCGCTGGAGGGCTCGACCAGGTCGGCGAAGGGCTGCAACGCGCGCCTGATGTAGTAGAGCGGCGACAGAAGCGGCTGCGCCTGGTCGGCCTCGGCTTGCGATAGCAGCCCGACGCGGCGGCGCTTCGAGCTTTCGTCGAGCACGCGCACGGCACCCGCATGGCGTTCGCCATCGAGCGCGATCGAGGCGAAGTCGTTGCGCAATTCGAACGGCACCGCCATGGTGCCGGTGGCCGTGGCCTCGCCCGGCGCGAAGGTCAGGGTCGCATCGGCGATGCGGCGGCCCTTGTCGTCGAAGGCGCCGGCGGTGACCTGCGCCGGGGCGGGATCGCCGGGCGCGCGGACGGCGGTCAGACCAAAGCCGTCGACCTGGTTTTCGGCTGATCTCAGGCCGGTCAGGGAAAGCCGGTCGGCCACCGCCCAGACAACGCGGGCGGCATTTTTGGACAACAGCGTGTTGAAAGCGGCCTCGTCGCCCTTGGCCGCCAGGCCATCGGCCAGTACGGCGACGCTGGCGCCGGGCAAGCTCTCCAGCACACCGGCGACGCGGGCATAGACGGCCGGCCGGTCGGTAGGGATCGGCCGCGGCTTGGCGGCGCGCAGCCGGTCGAGCGCGGCGGCGGCGTCAAAAGGGCCGATCTCCGCATTGGGCTTTTCGGCGGTGAAGGCGATGATAACAGGCACGCCGTTCGAGCCGGCGTCGTTGATCAGCCGCTCGGCGGTGGCGATGCGCTTGTTCCAGTCGGCGGCGCTGGCCCAGTCATTGTCGATGACCAGCGCAAGGGCGGCGCCCTCGGCCGGCAGCTTTTCGCGCGGGTTGAACACAGGTTCGGCCAATGCCGCGACGACGAGGGCCGCCATCAGCAGCCTGAGCAGCGTCAGCCACCAAGGGCTACGCTGCGGTGTTTCCTCCCGTCTCAGCACACGGGCCAGGATCTTCAGTGGCGGGAACACCTCGGTTTGCGGCTTGGGCGGCGTCAACCTCAGCAGCCACCAGATCACCGGCAGCGCCAGCAGGCCCCACAGCACCATGGGAGCGCCGAAGGAGAGCGGCAGCCAGCTCATGCGGCGGTCTTCCCAGGCTTGCCGCCACCGGTGGTAATGTCAGGCTTACCGCCACCGGCGGCAATGCCAGGCTGATTGTCACCGGCAATCATGCCGGGCTGATTGCCACCGGCAATCATGCCGGGAGTGGCGCTCGGCCCGGCATGACTGGAGGTCAGCCCGGCATGACCGCCATCGGCGGTCATTGCCATGTGCAGGCGCACCAGTGCGTCGGAAGCCAGCCGGTCGGTGTGGTTGACGGTAAAGCTCCAGCCGAGCCGCTTGCACCAACTGGCCAGTTCCTGGCGGCGGGCGGTGTAGAGCAAGCGGTATTCGTCGGCCAACATCTCGGCGCGGCCGGCGGTCAGCTTGTCGCCGGTCTCGGGATCGGTGAACTCGGTGCGGCCGGCATAGGGGAAAGTTTCCTCGGCCGGGTCGGCGACCTCGATCAGATGCGCGCGCACACCGTGGCGGGCGAGCACGTCGAGCCAGGCCATGGTTTCCTCGACCGGATCGAGAAAATCGCTGGCGATGACGATGTCGCAGAAGCGCCTAATGTCGGACAGATCGGGTTTTGCCGGCATCTCGCCGGCATGCATGAGTTGGGCCGCGATGCGCTCGGCGCCGTTGCGGGCGGTGAACGGATCGGTCAGCCCCGGCCAGGCGATGCGCTCGCCGCTGCGTGACAGGAGCTCGGCCATGGCCAGTGTCAGCACCAGCGCGCGCGATTGCTTGGAAACGCCGGCACCCGTCGATTTGTAGAGCATGGACGGCGAGGGGTCGGCCCACAACCAGACTGTATGAGCGGCTTCCCACTCGCGATCCCGCACATAGGTGTGATCGTCGCGGGCCGAGCGGCGCCAGTCGATGCGCGAGGAATCGCCTTCGACATAGGGCCGGAACTGCCAGAAATTCTCGCCGATGCCGCGCTTGCGGCGGCCATGCCACCCGGCGATCACGGTGTTGACGATACGGCGCGCCTCGACCAGCAGGTCGGGGACAAGCGAAGCCCGCAACCGGCCGCGGGCGAGCGCGTCGCGCGTCGCTGCCGGAGCCTGGACCTCGCCGATACGCGCCATTAGGGTCTGGACCCGCTAATATGATCTAAATGGTGTGAGGCTATCTGTTCGGATACGCGGAGCGAAGGCGCAGGAAGCCATTCGGCTTTCAAGTCCTTCGCGACAAAGTAGGCGGGCAGATGGACCACATCCTCCGGACGCCGAAATGGCTGCAAGCTGCGTCGTCGAACCGCTTGGCCGGGGGAAAGACCCCGACCTTCGCGATTCTCCTCGCATCTTTTTGCCATTACAGGCGCCATTTCGATCATATTAGCGGGTCCCGACCCTAAACGCCTTTCACGAGTTTCGCCACGACGTCGCGCACGCTGGTGCCCTCGGCACGGGCGGCGAAGGTCAGCGCCATGCGGTGCTGCAGCACTGGCTCGGCCAGTGCCCTGACATCGTCGACCGAGGGCGCCAGCCGTCCGTCGTAGAGCGCGCGTGCCCTGGTGCACAGCATCAGCGCCTGGCTGGCGCGCGGACCCGGGCCCCAGGCGACATGCTTGTCGGTGTCGGCATTGCCCTGGCCCGGACGCGCCGAACGCACCAGGGTGAGGATCGCCTCAACGACGCTTTCGGGCACCGGCATGCGGCGGATCAGCGTCTGGATCTCCTTCAGCCGTGCCGGTTGCAGCACGTTCTGGGCTTTCGCGTCCTCGACGCCGGTGGTTTCCAGAAGGATGCGGCGCTCGGCCTCGATTTCGGGGTAGAGGATGTCGACCTGCATCAGGAAGCGGTCGAGCTGGGCTTCGGGCAGCGGGTAGGTGCCTTCCTGCTCCAGCGGGTTCTGCGTCGCCAGCACATGGAAGGGCGAGGGCAGATCGTAGCGCGCGCCGGCAATGGTGACGTGATATTCCTGCATCGCCTGCAGCAGCGCCGACTGCGTGCGCGGCGAGGCGCGGTTGATCTCGTCGGCCATCAGCAGCTGGGCAAAGATCGGGCCGGAGATGAAGCGGAAGGAGCGCTTGCCGGTTTCGTCCTGCTCCATGACCTCGGAGCCGAGGATGTCGGATGGCATCAGGTCCGGCGTGAACTGGATGCGGCGTGAATCAAGCCCGAGCACGACGCCCAGCGTCTCGACCAGCTTGGTCTTGGCCAGGCCCGGCACGCCGACCAGCAGCGCATGTCCGCCGGCCAGCAGCGCCACCAGCGTGCGCTCGACGACGTTTTCCTGGCCGAAGATCACCCGGCCAACCCCGTCGCGGATCCTGGAGATGTCGGCAAGCGCCTTCTCGGCCTCGGCGATCATGTCCGTTTCGCTGATCGGGCTTTCCTTGACCATCACGCTCATGCCGCATCGATCCCTTTGGTTGGAATGCCATGGTTTGGAAATACTGGTCCGCACCATACCATAGACCGCCGCGATTCGGCCTCGCGGAGCGCCTATGGTTGAACTTAAATCACAGACTTAGGCTGACAAGCGGAACAACAGTGACTATTTCGTGACGATGACGGAACACCACGAACATCGCCAACAAAGCCTTACGCAGGCCACCGAGGCTCGAGGCCTCGAGGCGCTGATCTCGCGCGCGGCCCGTGCCGGCAAGGGCGCGGCGCCGGTCGAGCGCTGGAATCCCGACTTTTGCGGCGATCTCGACATGGAGATCAAGGCCGACGGCACCTGGTTCTACCTGGGCACGCCGATCGGCCGCATGCCGCTGGTACAGCTTTTCTCCTCCGTGCTGCGCAAGGACGCCGACGGCAGGACCTATCTGGTGACGCCGGTGGAAAAGGTCGGCATCCGCGTCGCCGATGCGCCTTTCATCGCCGTCGAGATGGATGTTTCGGGCGAAGGCGAGGATCAGGTCATCACCTTCCGCACCAATGTCGGCGACGTGGTCGAGGCCGGACCGGAGCGGCCGCTGCGCTTCGTCGACGAGAACGAGACCGGCGGCTTGAAGCCCTATCTGCTGGTGCGCGGCAGGCTGGAGGCGCTGGTGGCGCGGCCGGTCATGTACGAACTGGTCGGGCACGGCGAGGAGATCGAGGTCGACGGCAGGACGATGTTTTCGGTGCGCTCGAAGAACGCCGTGTTTCCGATCATGCCGGCGGATCAGTTGGAGCGGTTGAGCGCATGATGGACCAGGTGTCGCCGGCACCGTTCTCATCGGCGGATTTTCGCGCGCGCTTCGCCGCGCAGCCGGACGCGCATGCCGGCGACGACTATGGCGATCACCGCTTCAATCCCGGCCACCCGCGCCTCAACCCAGGCAAGCCGCTCCGCAACGCGGCGGTGCTGATCCCGGTGGTCGACCATGACGGCGAGGCGACGGTTCTCCTGACCAAACGGGCCGAGAAGCTGCGCAACCATTCCGGCCAAGTGGCTTTCCCGGGCGGCACGATCGATGCGGCCGACGCGAGCCCGGAGGCGGCGGCGCTGCGCGAGACCTTCGAGGAGATCGGCCTTGCCCCGGATCGCATCGAGATCATCGGCCGCATGCCCGATTACGTCGCCGGCAGCGGCTATCGCATCGCGCCGGTGCTCGGCATCGTGCGGCCGGGTTTCCAATTGGCTTTGAACGTCGACGAGGTCGATGCCGCCTTCGAAGTGCCGCTGCGCTTCCTGATGGACACCGCCAATCACAAGCGCGACAGCCGCATGTGGAACGATCTCGAATGGTTCTTCTACGACATGCCCTATGGCGACCGGCGTATCTGGGGCGTCACCGCCGGTATCATCCGTACGCTCCATGAAAGGCTCTATGCGTGAGTGTTTCGATCGCGGGCAGGGCCGACTGGCTCTCCGACAAGCATTTGCAGCGCCTGCTGGGCGTGCTTACCGAAGGCGGTGAAGAGGCACGCATCGCCGGCGGCGCCGTGCGCAACGTGCTGATGGGCCAGCCTGTCACCGACATCGACATCGCCACCTCTTGCCTGCCGCAGGAAACCATTCGTCGCGCCGTGGCGGAAGGCTTCAAGGCGGTGCCGACCGGTATCGAGCACGGCACCATCACGGTGGTCGCCGGCGGCAAACCCTACGAAATCACCACCTTGCGCGCCGATGTGGAGACCGATGGCCGCCGCGCCAAGGTGTCGTTCGGACGCGACTGGAAGCTCGACGCCGAGCGGCGCGATTTCACCATCAACGCGCTCTACGCGGAGGCCGACGGACGGGTTGTCGACCTTGTCGGCGGCATTGCCGACATCGAGGCGCGCCGGCTGCGCTTCATCGGCGATCCGGAGGCCCGCATCCGCGAGGATTATCTGCGCATCCTGCGCTTCTTCCGTTTCTTTGCCTGGTATGGCGATGGCCGGCCGGACGCCGAGGGACTGAAGGCCTGCGCCCGGCTGAAGGAGGGCCTCGGCCAACTCTCGGCGGAACGCATCTGGTCCGAACTGAAGAAGCTCTTGTCGGCGCCCGATCCTTCGCGGGCGCTGCTCTGGATGCGGCAGGCCGGTGTCCTGACCGCCGCGCTGTCGGAAAGCGAGAAATGGGGCATCGACGCGATCCACGGGTTGACCAAGGCCGAGAAGGACCTGAGCTGGGCGGTGGATCCGATGCTGCGGCTGGAGGCAATCGTGCCGCCGGATGCGGCGCGCATGAAGACGCTGGCCGAGAGGCTCAGGTTCTCGACCGCCGAAGCCGACCGCATGCTCCACTGGGCGCTCTCCACGGCCATCGAGCCGAAGACGACCGAGGGCGAACTGGCGAAAAAACTCTATCGCGGCGACCGGCAAGGGTTTGTCGATCGCTTGCGGCTTGCGCTTGCCGCGGCGCGGGTGCGCGCTATCGAGGACAATAATGCATTGCTTCAAGCGGGCGGCTTTTCGCGCCTGCTTGCCTTTGCGCTCAAATGGGAAAGGCCCGAATTTCCGCTGCGTGGGGCCGATCTGACCGCGCTCGGCGCAACGCCAGGGCCGAAGCTCGGTGAAATCCTGAAAAACATCGAGGCGGAATGGATCGAAGCGGGATTTGCGCCTGATCGCGACACGCTGCTCGAACGCGCCGCGGAGGCCCTTGAAACGTAGGCCAGAACCGCTGGGTCTCTGCCGGTGCCACCCTGCGGTTCCGTGCCGCTACCTGATCGACAGCGGAGCGAGGGCACGCGAAAGGCTTGCCTCGCCCTTGCCATAGACGGAGGCGCTATAGTTGGCCAGCGTGTCGGTGCGGGCCGTATTCAGCAACTGGTTGGTGATCTGGGTCGGCGTTGCCTTGGTGAACTTGCTGCCCACGATGGCAGCGTAGCCGGCAACGATCGGCGCGGCGAAAGAGGTGCCGTAAAGGCCGGTCTTGTCCCCGGTGACACCCACGACCAGGAAATGGCTCTGCACAGCCTGGTTGGAGCCGGCGATGTTGGAGTACCAGGCCATGCTGGCCTTGTTCGACGTCGTGCCGTTGCTGTTGAGCGCGCCGACGAAAATCGCGGATGCCTTTCCGACCAGGGCGAGGTCGAGATAGTCTTGCTGGCCGCTGGTGACGCCGCCCACGGCAACCGCGTCGTTGCCCGCGGCCTTCGAAACCACGGCCGTTCCCTTGGTGGCATAGGAGATGATGGAGGCTTCCTCGGCGCTCCATCCGATCTGGCTGGGGCTGTAACCCGCATTGGTGTACATGCCATAGCTCAGATTGAGCACGTTCAGGCCCGGCGACAGCGCGACCGATGAGCTGGTGGAAAAGTCTTTCGACCTTATGGTTGCCAAGGGCGCAACCATGCTGGCTTCTTCGCGGGTCCATTCGCCGTGGCGCTGGGTCTGCGTGCCGATACCGAAATTGCCGCTGAACTTCGATGTGCTGGAGAAATCGTCGACGATCGTGATGGTGACGCCTTGGCCCTTGTAACCGGCACGCCATGCGGCTCCGACATCCGGGCTCATCCAGCCCTGCAAAGTCTGCGATGTGGCCGCCGGCAAGGTTGCGCTCAGGCATATGGAAGCGTTCGACTGACCGCCCCGGCAGAGCGTGGATAGCGGATCCGGACCGCCAGCTTCTTGAGCCGCCGCCATGGAGGCCGGCAGAAGGGCGAAGGCCGTGGCGACACCGAACTTCCAACGCGCATTTGACATGATCTTACCCCGGTTCAAACGGAAGCTAGGACGGACGACCGCGAATCTCCGGCGGCTACGCCACATCTCGTGCCCGGCCCCTCGCGATCAGAAAGTAACACGGTAATTCAGCCAGAGATGCTGGCTCTCCGGTTTAGCGTTAACCAGATATTTCAAGGTTTCCTCGGGCGCCATCTCGCCGGCGGCGAGCCGGCAATTGACGCTGTAGGTGCCCAGATCGCCATAATCGGCCTGGCAGGGCTTTTCGGTGAGCTTACCGCCGAAGGTCGTGGTGAACGACAGGGACAGTATGCTGTTCGCACTCGGATGCAACTGTGTGAGGAAACCAAGCTTGAGGCTGGGCTCGATCCGATACTTCTCGCCTTGTTCCCCGGTGCCAACCCCCCAAAGAATACCGGTGTCCTGCGTGATCTGCGTTATCAGGTCCACATGCATGTCGACCCAGTCTGTCTGGTACCACTGGTTGAACGATATCCGGCTTCCGGTCTGCAACTCATACCCGCCGTCACCCAGGCCTCTCGCCTTGTCGCTGAGCGGCGAGCCCTGGTGGATGTCGATGAGCGATGTCGTCAATTCCTGGGCAACCGCCGGTGGCGTGCCGAGGAGCGCCCACGGCAGGAGCGCCGTTGCGCACAAACTCGCACGATTGCCAAACTTTTCGCGCATCCGCGAAACACCTCGCCCCACCGATTCCGGACCAGTGCCTGACGGCGACGGGCTTCTCTGGCAGCCCCTGTAGTCTGGATATCAGTCTGACGATCGCACGGGTTCGGTTACCGCACGGTTTATTTTAGCTGGAACAAATATGATTTTTCGAGGCGCAGGCCATGCGTCGAAAGAAAGCGATGCGACGCGCATTACCCGAGCGCCACCGCGGTTCCTTTGTTGATACCGACAGCCCCCGCTGCGCCCTACGCCGCGTCGCGGGCCTTCTCAATTCGGGAGCGGATAGCCTCGATCATCGTCTCGCGGATGATCGTCTCGCCATGCGTTTCGCGCATATGCTCGACGGCACGGCGCATGATCTCGGCCTCCTCGTCGGCACGGGTGTGCCAGTCGCAGCCGGGAACCAGCGATCCGCAGTGGAACTGCTTCATGGGATTTCTCCTCTTCCTCCATGGAGCCGGATCGACTGCCCTCTAGGGACAGGCCGGAGCTCCGCATCTTCTTGGCCCGCTGTGCGGCCTCGGAACCGGACAACGGGCAGGGTGAAGACCATAACACAGATGGGGTGGTATTGGTTGCGGTCAACGGTGAAAAGGCGGAGCAGCGCTGCTCCGCCCTCTTTACGCTAGCCCTGCGGGCAGGCCATCACTTCACGATCTTGACTGCCTCGGCAACCTTGTTCTTGCCGCTCATGTCCCACGTAATTCTGACCTTCTCGCCGACCTTCAGGCCAGGATCCTTGAAAGTCTCGGGAAGCGTAAAAGACGATCCATTGTCGAGAACCAGGCTCTTGGACGCCGTATCGAAGGTCTTGACCGTTCCGGTGGTATGCTTGACGGCGGCGAACGCCACCGAACCGGAAGCAAGAAGAGCGGCGGCGGCAGCGGAAACAATGATCTTTCTCATGCTGATATACTCCTGGAAGAGCGGGCATCCTTTTTCACGAAGATGATCCGCATCGTCTTTGGGCCGTCCGGTCGCGTCGAGTCGCGGCCCGCCTTGTTCCGACGCAATTCCGAAGGGAAAGCGGTTGCATTTCCTGGAATTGCCCTCAGGCAAACCACCGGCGCTTCCCGACCCAAATGCGACAAATAACCCAATTTTTTCAGACGGATATTAGACGAAAAAGATATTCCTGGCGTCACATTCCGCGCCCATTTTCGACAAATGGGACATCAATGCGGCTTCACGTCGCGCTCACCATCTTGTTACGGCCAGCGCGCCTCCGGCGGCAGGCTGGACAGGATCGAGGCGACATTGCCGCCGGTCTTCAGCCCGAAGATGGTGCCACGATCATGAAGAAGGTTGAATTCGACATAGCGGCCGCGGCGGATGAGCTGTTCGTCGCGGTCGCCATCGGTCCAGTTCTCGTTGAAGTTGGCGCGCACCAAATGGCAGTAGACGACGAGGAACGAACGTCCGACATCCTGGACGAAATTGAAATCGACGTTCCAGCCGCCCTTCTCCTCCGCCGAATGCAGCCAGTCGAAGAAGATGCCACCAGTGCCGCGCGGCTCGTTGCGGTGCGGCAGGAAGAAGTACTCGTCGCACCAGGCCTTGAAGTTCGGATAGTCGGCGACGCCGGCGTTCTTCTCGCAAGCAAACTGCATGGCACGGTGGAAGGCTATTGTGTCGGGATCGTCCTGCGTGCGGCGGCGGTCGAGCACCGGCGTCAGGTCGGCGCCGCCGCCGAACCAATGCCTGGATGTGACGACCATGCGCGTGTTCATGTGCACGGCCGGAACGTTCGGGTTCCACGGGTGCGCGATCAGCGAAATGCCCGATGCCCAGAAACGCGGGTCTTCCTCGGCGCCAGGCATCTGCTTCCTGAATTCGGGCGAGAACTCGCCATAAACGGTCGAAGTGTGGACGCCGACCTTCTCGAAGACACGGCCATGCATCATCGACATGGTGCCGCCGCCGCCCGTGCCTTGATCGCGCTCCCACGGCGTTTTTTCGAAACGGCCCGGCGACCACGAAGCCAGCGGCCCGCCGAGATCCTGCTCGATCTGCTCGAAGGTGGCGCAGATGCGCTCGCGTAGCGCCTCGAACCAAAGCCGGGCCTTCATCTTCTTTTCTTCGATGTCGGCGGGCAGCCCCGCCGGTATTTCAGGTCGTTCCAAGTGCCGTCTCCGGTTGCGGGGCGGTGAGTCGACAAAAGACTCGTCTTTTCCGGGCGCGATCCCTAATCTCTTAAGGGACAGGGTCAAGTCACTTTGGTTTCGCGCATGATCCTTTCCGAACCTCGATTCCGATTTCGGGGTCATGCGCCAGGTGCAAGGAGTTGTTTCGTGCGCACCCCGGCAAGACCGCCGCTGGATGGACTGAAGAAAAGGCTCGACCAAAGCCGGGCCGAGCGCGCGCGCATGCCGCGCGACGGTTTCCTGCGCGAGACCTTCGTCCTGCCGCGCTCGGATGCCCGCCTCAAGGCCAAGGAATGGTTCGAACGCTTCCCCAAGCAGGCCTACTGGACCGAGATCGAAAGCTGGTTCGAGCGCCCGGGGGATTTGATCGAGTTTACTATCAGGCGCTTGCCGGCGGCGGATTAGGATTTCCTCGCCCCGTTTGCGGGGAGAGGATGCCGGTAGGCAGGTGAGGGGCGGCGCGAACCTTCGAGTGCTGGCGCTGCCCCTCAGCCGCCTTCAGGCACCTTCTTCCCGTGCACGGGAAGAAGGAAGAACCAGCCGCCGCGCGCCAGTTCCCTCCCGGGCCAGCCGATCCTCCTTATTGCGCAGCGGACATTTGTCGATCGACATACAGCCGCAGCCAATGCAGTCGGTCAGCCCGTCGCGCAGTTTCTTCAACTGGGCGATCTTGTGATCGAGCCCGTCGCGCCAGGCTGTCGACAAAAGGTTCCAGTCGTCGCGTGTCGGCGTCCGGCCCTCGGGCAGGGATGCCAATGCCTCACCGATCTCGGCCAGCGAGATGCCGACCTCCTGCGCCACCTTGATGATCGCCACCCGGCGCAGCACGTCGCGGCCGTAGCGGCGCTGGTTGCCTGACGTGCGGTGGCTGCGGATCAGCCCGCGGGCTTCATAGAAATGCAGCGCCGACACCGCCACACCGCTGCGCGCAGCCACCTGGCCGACCGTCAATTCCAACGCTGATGCCATCTCGCAATTTCCGCTTGACCTCAAGTTAAGTTGAGCTTGTAGCCAAGAAAGCCTGGATGTGCAAACGAAGGAGAAGGCGGATGTGCGCCTGGGCAAAAATCACCGCGGACCGCGCTGCCGCCGGTCCCCTAGCCGAGCTGCCGGATGGCTTCGCCCGCCACCATGGCCACGGAAAGGGCGACGTTGAGGCTGCGCGCGGTGGGCCGCATCGGGATGGTCAGCCGAACATCCGCCGCCTGATGGATTGGATCCGGCACGCCCGCGGATTCGCGGCCAAACAGGAGGATGTCGCGGTCGGTGAAGCTGAAGTCGGTGTAGGGGGTCGTAGCCTTGGTCGACAGCAGCACCAGCCGATCCGCGCGCGCCTTGCGCCACTCCTCGAACGCGTGCCAGTCGACATGCCGGGTCAGGGCAGCCATTTCGAGGTAGTCCATGCCGGCGCGCTTGAGCGCTTTGTCGGAGAGCGGAAAGCCGGCCGGCTCGATGATGTCGACGCCAAGCCCGAGACACGCGGCGAAGCGCAGGATTGTCCCGGTATTGCCGGCGATGTCAGGCTGGTAGAGCGCGATGCGGAGACCACGGTTCACTTTCGCGTCCTTCTAATAAGTGGCAGATCGGCCACAGCTGCTTCGCGGTTTTGGAAATTCCTGGACCTGCGGGTGGCCATTTTCTGCGAAGTCGAGTATACGACCAGCATTGTCAACCCAAACCGATGGAGGGGTAATTCATGATGGCCATGCACATCCAGCGCCCCACCCGTGGGCTTACTTGCGCCCTGGCGGTTTCGGTACGACGTTTCTCCTGATCTTTTAGACACTTCCGCACCGATTTCCGCCGAAACCATACCCTGGTCTTCGAAGGAATCCTGCGATGTTTTTTAAGCTGCCGAAGGGGCCGATGGCCCCGTCCCAACGCGTCCCGACTGATCCGCCGCCGATCCCGCGGCACGATGTCGATCATCCTTTTCATCTCTATTTTCACACGGAGGACGGACCGATGTTCGATCCCTACAGAATACCGGGCTCGAGGAGCCTGCATGTCCACCGGCTGCCGACCTGGGCGCTGCTGATCGGCGAGACCTATTCGTCGGCGGTTCATGCCGAAGTGCGCCGGCGTCCGCATCGCGGCATGCTGCCGGATGTCGATTTCTCGCACGCGGTTCCCGACCCGAGCCGGCCGTCGCTGGTGCGCCGGATCGTCCGGCTGATCCGGCCGGGCGCGAAGAACCGGACTGGTGGCACCGTGCCGTCAGGATCGACAAAGGTGCCTGTCGGCGAAAAGCCGGCGAACCCCTATATAGCGCGAAGCAGGGCCGACGCTCCGGATGATTCCGGAGCGTCGGCCCTAGACGCCATGCGGTCCGAGGATTTTGTACGTCGCCAAGCCGCGTAAGCGGAAAACAGATTTTTACAGGCATGCCTATGTTGTTGTTTAGCTGGTTTGAAAGAAGGCTCGATCCGTTCCCGGCCGCGGAACCGGTCGAGCCGCCCAAGACGCTGGTTGCCTTCTGCCTGCATTATACGCGCGGGGCATGGCCCTATATCCTTGTCGATGCGGTGCTGGTGGCGGCCATCGCCATCGCGGAAGTGTGGATGTTCGGCTTCCTCGGCCGCATCGTCGACTGGCTGTCGGGGCAGAACCGCGAGACTTTCCTGCAGACGGAGGGCTGGAAGCTCGCTGGCATGGCCTTCATCGTCTTGTTTGCGCTGCCCGGCACGGTTTGGCTGCATTCGCTGCTCAACCAGCAGACGCTGATGGGCAATTATCCCATGCGCATCCGTTGGCAGGTGCATCGCTACCTGCTCAAGCAATCGATGAGCTTCTATCAGGACGAATTCGCCGGCCGCATCGCCACCAAGCTGATGCAGACCGCGCTCGCCGTGCGCGAATGCGTCATCAAGGTGATCGACGTCCTGAATTACGTCATCGTCTATTTCCTCGGCATGCTGTTGATCGTCGGTTCGGCCGACTGGCGGCTGGCGGCGCCGCTCGGCGTCTGGCTGGTCGGCTACATCCTGTTGCTGCGCTTTTTCATCCCGCGCCTGGGCAAGGTCGGCGAGGAGCAGGCCAATGCGCGCTCGACCATGACCGGCCGCGTCGTCGACAGCTACACCAACATCCAGACGGTCAAGCTGTTTTCCCATTCGCGCCGCGAGGCCGCCTTCGCCAGGGAAGGCATGATGGGCTTCCTCGACACGGTCTACCGGTCGATGCGGCTGGTGACGGTGCTGTTCGGCTCGCTCTACATACTGAACGCGCTGCTGCTGTTCTCGGTCACCGCCATCTCGCTGTGGCTGTGGATGGGGCAAGCGGTGACGATTGGCGCGGTTGCAGTGGTCATCGGCCTGGTGCTCCGGATGTGGGGCATGTCGCAGTGGATCATGTGGGAAATGTCGGGCCTGTTCGAGAATATCGGCACGGTGCAGGACGGCATTGCCTCCATCTCGCTGCCGCGCCTCGTCGAGGACAGGGCGAATGCCAAGGAGATCAGCATTTCCAAAGGCGATATCCGCTTCGAGGACATCCGCTTCCACTACGGCAAGCAGAAGGGCGTCATCGAAAACCTGTCGCTGACGGTGAAGCCGGGCGAAAAGGTCGGCATTGTCGGACGCTCGGGCGCCGGCAAGTCGACGCTGGTCAATCTCCTCTTGCGCTTCTACGATCTGGAGTCCGGCCGGATCCTGATCGACGGCCAGGAGATCGCCGGCGTGAAGCAGGATTCGCTGCGCGCCCAGATCGGCATGGTCACACAGGACACCTCGCTGCTGCATCGTTCGGTGCGCGAGAACATCCTTTATGGCCGGCCCGATGCCAGCGACGACATGCTTGTCGAGGCGGCGCGGCGGGCAGAGGCGCTGGATTTCATATCGGCGCTTTCGGACCATAGCGGCCGCCAGGGCTTCGATGCCTATGTCGGCGACCGTGGGGTCAAACTGTCCGGCGGCCAGCGGCAACGCATCGCCATTGCTCGCGTTATGTTGAAGGACGCGCCCATACTTATCCTTGACGAGGCGACGTCGGCGCTCGATTCCGAGGCGGAAGCCGCCATCCAGGAGAATCTCTACAGGCTTATGCAGGGCAAGACCGTCATCGCCATCGCGCACCGGCTGTCGACCATCGCGGCGATGGACAGGCTCGTCGTGATGGACCAGGGCCGCGTCATCGAGGAGGGTTCGCACGAGGAACTGATCGCCGGAGGCGGGCTCTACGCGCAGCTCTGGCAGCGCCAGTCGGGTGGGTTCCTGCTCGAAGACGGCCCGGTCGACGCCGCCAACGACGCAGTTGTAAAGGGACAAGCCGCAGAATGATGGCCGCCGCATGATGACAGCCGTCTACCGCTGGTTCGAGACCTGGGTCTACCCGTTCAGGGAGCCGGCGAATCTTCGGCCACCGGCCAGCGTCGCCGGCTTCCTCCGGCACTATGTCGGGCAGGCGAAGTTCGCCTTCTTCGCCATGCTGGTCATCGGCGGCATCGCGCCGCTGGTCGAGGCCGGCCTGTTCTATTTCGTCGGACGGCTGGTCGATATTCTCGACCAGTTGCCCGGCGAGCGGAGCTGGCACGCGCTGTGGACCGCCGCCGGCCCCGAACTTATGTTCATGGTCGCGGTGGTGCTGGTCATCCGCACCGTGGTCGTCGGGCTGTCGGCGCTGGTCGACGAACAGACGATCACGCCCGGCTTCTACAATCTGGTGCGCTGGCAGGCGCACCGGCATGTCTCGCGCCAGTCCTATGCCTTCTTCCAAAACGATTTCGCCGGCCGGATCGCGACGAAAGTCTGGCAGGCCGGGCAGGCGACCGGCGACCTGATGGAAAGCTTCATCGAGGTCGTCTGGTTCATGATCGTCTATACGGTGACGACGCTGGCGCTGGTCGCGGGGCTCGACCTCAGGCTCGCGGTGCTGGTGATGATCTGGATCACCGCCTTCGGATTTCTGGCCAAGCTCTATTTGCCGGCTATCCGCAAGCACGCCGAAGCGACGGCCGAGGCGGGCTCGATGATCAATGGCCGCATCGTCGATTCCTATTCCAATGTACAGACACTGAAACTGTTCGCGGCCGACGGAGACGACCGCTACATCAGGAACGGCTTCGACATCTATCTCGACGCATTGCGTCCCTTCACCCGCCGGTTGACCGGCGTGCGCATGGCGTTGACGACGCTGTCGGGCATCATGATCACGGCGATCGGCTGCTTTGCCGTCTATCTCTGGGTCGAGGGCTCGATCACCGTCGGCGCCGTCGCCTTCACGCTGTCGCTGGTGCTGCGCCTCAACATGCTGCTCGGACGGCTGATGATGCAGATGAACGGTATCTTGCGAAACCTTGGCGTGCTGGAGAACTCCAAGGCGCTGATCTCGCAGCCGCTCGGCCTGACCGACGCACCGGGCGCGAAAGAGCTGGTGGTGACGGGCGGACGCATCGACGTGAAGAATGTCGAATTCCACTACGGCAAGGGGTTTGGCGTGCTGAACGGCATCGACCTTGTCGTCAAGCCGGGCGAGAAGGTCGGGTTGGTCGGGCCATCGGGCGCCGGCAAGACGACGCTGGCCAACCTGATCCTGCGCCTCTACGATCTCGAAAGCGGCCGGATCACCATCGACGGCCAGGACGTCTCCGGTGTGACGCAGAATTCGCTGCGCGCCAATATCGGCGTCGTCAGCCAGGACACCGCTCTGTTCCATCGGTCGCTGCGCGACAACATCAAGCTCGGCATGCCCGATGCGACCGACGCGCAGGTGATCGCGGCGGCCAGGAAGGCCGAGGCCCATGAATTCATCCTGACCTTGCGCGACAACAGGGATCGCCAGGGCTACGAGGCCTTCGTCGGCGAGCGCGGCGTCAAACTGTCGGGCGGCCAGCGCCAGCGCGTGGCGATCGCCCGCGTCTTCCTCAAGGACGCGCCGATCCTGATTCTCGACGAGGCGACGTCGGCGCTCGATTCCGACATCGAGGCGGCGATCCAGGAGAATCTGACGCGGCTGATGGAGAACAAGACCGTGATCGCCATCGCGCACCGGCTGTCGACGATCGCGGCACTGGATCGCCTCGTGGTACTCGACGGCGGCCGCATCGTCGAGCAAGGCACGCATGACGAACTGGTGGCGCTCGACGGGCTCTATGCCCGGCTGTGGAAGCGCCAGTCCGGCGGCTTCCTCTATCACGAGGAAAGCGTGCTGGAAGAGACGCGGCCGGCGGAGTAGGCGCATGGATGAATCGCCAGAGATCGGCCCAGAGGTCGGCTATGTCCTCAAGCGTTTGCGACCAACCGTGGCGGCCTTCGACGCGTTGAAGGAAGAGAGCCGGCTGGAAGGCTACTGGATGCTGGTGCGCCTGGGGGATGGCTGGGCAAGCGGTCGCAACAAGTTCCTGAAGCGGGGCGAGGGACTGTTCGGGATGTGGCATGGCCGGGAACTCGCCGGCGTGTGCGGGCTGAACATCGATCCCTATTTCGAGGGCAGGGACCAGGGCCGGGTCCGGCACCTGTTCGTCAGTGCGCGCCACCGCCGCAACGGCCTTGGCCGCATGCTGGTCGAGACCGTGATCGGCCGGGCCGGCCAATATTTCACCGTGTTGAATACCCGCGCGCCGCCGGAGGCCTTCGGTTTTTATGAACGGCTTGGTTTTCAGCGCGTGGAAGGCGAAGAATTCGTCACCCACCGCATGGTGCTCGGGAAGGGGAACTGAAATGTCCTTGCGTCCGCCATCTCATCTTGCCGCCGCGTCGGCCGCCGAAGCGGCCTTCGATGCCCTTGGCCATGAAATCCTCGCCGAGAAGGCGGCGGCACTCGGTCGCGCGGGACAGCGCGTGGAAGAAACCTTGGCCCGGCTGCGCGACAATGGCGACGACGAGTTGCGCCCCCGTCTGCTCAAGGAGGCGGCCGCCGCGGTGCATGGCTATTTCATCCAGCGCGAATTGTGCGGCTTTCGCAAGCATGACGCCGTCATCCGCGAATACAACATCCCGAAAGCCGTGCTGGTCAGGCTTGGCGCCATGTAGAGTTGGAGCTTGCCGCGCTGATTTCCCTGTGGAAGCGGGCCAGGCGGGCGGCAAGCGCTTCGGGATTTTCATCGGCAACGAAGTGTCCGCTGCCGGCTATGATGTCGCCCTCGACATTTGAGAGCCCGGCTGCGCGCAGGCCATCGACATAGTCGCCGATGTCGCCGGACTCGGCCGCACCCCTCAGATACAGTACCGGAACCGCAATCGGCTTCGCGGGCCGCACGGCATTGACCTTGGCATCCTCGGGAAAGGCACGATACCAGTCGAACCCCGCCTGGAGGCTTTCCGGCCTTGAATAGGCCTTGGCGTAGATTTCCCTGGCGTCGTCAGGGATCGAGGCTCGATCCTTCGAAAGCACATTGAAGAAGAAGTCGAAATAAGCGCTCTGATGGCCGCTGACCAGCGTTTCCGGCAAGGCCGGGACGGCATGGAACGCGAAGTGCCAGATCCGCGGATCGCGAATGACCTTCTCCCACGGCGCGACGCCTGGAATGACGACATCCAAGATCGCCGCGCCGAAAAGGATGTCCGGATGGTCTCTCAACAAGGCAAACACGATCTGGCCGCCGACATCATGGCCGGCGGCCACAAGCTGGCGTAGTCCGCAAGTCTCTGCGACGCCTCTCATCAGTCTCGCCAGGGTTCTCTTGTCGCCAGCCCCGGGCAGGCCTTGCGAGCCGCCGATGCAGGGCAGGTCAGGGGCGACGACCCGGTAGTCGGCCGCCAACCGGCCGATCACCCGCTCGAAGGCGTAGGAGCTTTGCGGCCATCCGTGCAACAGGAGGAAAGCCGGTGCTCCGGCAGGGCCTGCCTCGCGCAGGGCAATGCTCAGCCCTTCGATTTCGATGGTCGAGGTTTGCATGTCCTGGCCCTGGCGGCTTTCCGGTTGGCTCCCATGCCGTAGATCTAGGCGCCGACCGGGAAGCCGCCAGGGTTATGCAGGAATTACTCCAGCCATTCGGTTATGAAGCTGCCGTTCTCGTGGATGTCGGTCGTTTCCAGCGGACCCGGGCCGAGATTGGTGAATTTGTGCGGCGTGTGCGGCGGCACGATGACGATCTGACCAGCGGTGGCCTCGATTTCCTGGTCGCCGACCGTGAACAAGGCGTTGCCCTGGCGGATGATGAAGATCTCCGCATAGGGATGGGCGTGCAGCCGCGGGCCGCCGCCGACGTCGGGCAGGTAGTTGAAGATCAGGCAGGAGTTCGAGCCGTAGGCGCCGCATTGCAGTTCGCCCTTCCAGTGGTTGGAACGAACAGCCCATTCCTCGCGATCGATGACATGCGCCATGCGGCCAAGGATAGATCACGCCGATGCTCCGTGTCGAGGCGAAGCCAGGCATCGGATTTGCGGTTGTTTCCCGGTTGTTTAGCCGCCTTTCGCGGCGCCTGGCCGTCCCGCCCGGCGACAGGGTATTTCGTCCCCGCGACAATCTGCCCTTGTGCCTTCACCCGTCTGGACAAAAACGGGCTTCACGCATAAACCGAAGTCCAAATGCCGGAGGAATTCGCTAGCCTGTTCGCCATGCGCTGTCGGGTTGGCGTGATTGAGCGGGGACAAGGCTCGGCCACCGGCGCGGAAGAGGCGAAAGGATCAGGCACCCGTGAGCGCAACCGACATCCACGATCCCAACCGTCGAGATTTTCTCTACGTCGCCACCGGCATGGCCGCCGTGGTTGGCGCCGGTGCCGTCGCCTGGCCGTTCATCGACCAGATGCGCCCCGACGCCTCGACACTGGCGCTCGCTTCGGTCGAGGTCGATGTCTCCTCGCTGACGCCTGGCAGCTCGCTGATCGTCAAGTGGCGCGGCAAGCCGGTCGTGGTGCGCAACCGCACCGAGAAGGAAATGAAGGACGGCGAGGCCGTCAGCCTGTCCGATCTCAAGGATCCGATCGCGCGCAACGCCAATTTGCCATCCGATGCGCCGGCGACCGACGCCAACCGCACCACGCCCGGCAAGGAAGCCTGGATGGTGATGGTTCAGGTCTGCACCCATCTGGGCTGTATTCCGCTCGGCCAGGAAGGCGATTTCGGCGGCTGGTTCTGCCCGTGCCATGGCTCGCAATACGACACTGCCGGCCGCATCCGCAAAGGCCCGGCGCCGGAGAATATGGCGATTCCGGTATTCAAGTTCGTTTCCGACACCAAACTCCTTATCGGTTGAGGCAGGGGATATTTCGATGAGCGAGGGACACTCGACCTATACGCCGAAGACCGGTATCGAACGCTGGTTCGACGCCCGCATGCCGCTGCCCAGGATGGTCTATGACAGCTTCATCGCCTATCCGGTGCCGCGCAACCTGAACTATATGTGGACCTTCGGCGGCATCCTGGCGATCATGCTGGTGGCGCAGATCCTGACCGGCATCGTGCTGGCCATGCACTATACGGCCGATACCAATCTCGCCTTCGGTTCGGTCGAGAAGATCATGCGCGACGTGAATTCGGGATGGCTGTTGCGCTACATGCATGCCAACGGCGCCTCGTTCTTCTTCATCGCCGTCTACCTGCACATCTTCCGCGGTCTCTATTACGGCTCCTACAAGGCGCCGCGCGAGCTTCTGTGGATCCTCGGCTGCATCATCTACCTCCTGATGATGGCGACCGGCTTCATGGGCTATGTGCTGCCATGGGGGCAGATGAGCTTCTGGGGCGCCACCGTCATCACCGGCTTCTTCAGCGCCATTCCGCTGGTCGGCGACTGGATCCAGCAGCTGCTGCTCGGCGGCTTCGCCGTCGACAATCCGACGCTGAACCGCTTCTTCGCGCTGCATTACCTGCTGCCGTTCATGATCGCCGGCGTCGTGGTGCTGCATGTCTGGGCGCTGCACGTCGTCGGCCAGTCGAACCCGACCGGCATCGAGGTCAAGTCGAAGACCGACACCGTCGCCTTCACCCCCTACGCGACCATCAAGGACGCGTTCGGCATGATCGTGTTCCTGTTCGTCTTCGCCTATTTCGTCTTCTACCTGCCGAACTATCTCGGCCATCCGGACAACTACACGGTCGCCAACCCGCTGAAGACCCCGGCCCATATCGTTCCGGAATGGTACTTCCTGCCGTTCTACGCGATCCTGCGCGCCATCACCTTCAACGTCGGGCCGATCAATTCCAAGCTCGGCGGCGTGCTGTGCATGTTCGGTGCCATCGTCATGCTGTTCCTGGTGCCGTGGCTCGATACCTCCAAGGTGCGCTCGGCGGTCTACCGGCCCTGGTACAAGCTGTTCTTTTGGCTGTTCGTGGCCGATGCCATCCTGCTGGGCTGGCTGGGCTCGCAGCCGGCGGAAGGCAGCTATGTGTTCATGGCGCAGATGGCGACGCTGTTCTACTTCGCCTTCTTCCTCATCATCCTGCCGGTTCTTGGCCTGATCGAGACACCGCGCAGGCTGCCGAACTCGATCACCGAGGCGGTGCTCGAAAAGAACAAGGATGGCAGCGGACATCCGGTGGGCGCCACCGCAGCACCTGAGACCAAGGGCTGAGCGGTAGAGAATCTAAGGGGATTTGGCATGAAGAAGATTCTCACCTCGCTGGCGCTGATCGGCCTTGTGGCCGCCGGCACCGGAGTAGCAGGCACTTGGGCGTTAGCGGCTGAAGAAGCGCACAACGCGGCGGCACCGACGCATTTCCCGATCAACGAGCCGAAGGAAATGAACTGGAGCTTCACCGGCCCGTTAGGCACCTATGACAAGGCGCAGCTGCAGCGCGGCCTGAAGGTCTACAAGGAAGTTTGCTCGGCCTGCCATTCGATGAACCTGGTGGCGTTCCGCACGCTGTCGGACCTCGGCTATAGCGACGCGCAGATCAAGACGCTGTCAGCCGAATACACCATCCACGACGGCCCCAACGATGCCGGCGACATGTTCGACCGTCCCGGCAAGCCGTCCGATCATTTCCCGGCGCCGTTCGCCAATGAGGAAGCCGCCGCTGCCTCCAATGGCGGCGCGGCGCCGCCGGATATGTCGCTGCTGGCAAAGGCGCGCGGCGTCGAGCGCGGCTTCCCGCAATTCGTCTTCGACATCTTCACCCAGTATGATGCCGGTGGTCCCGACTACATCCATTCGCTGCTGACCGGCTACGACCAGACGCCCCCGGCCGGAATGGTCATCCCGGAAGGCACGCACTACAACCCGTATTTCATGTCGGGCGTGTCGCTGAAGATGCCCAAGCCGCTCTCCGACGGCCAGGTGACCTATGACGACGGTTCGCCGCAGACCATCGACCAGTATTCCCGCGACGTGGCTGCCTTCCTGACATGGGCGGCCGAGCCGCACATGGAAGACCGCAAGAAGATGGGCTTCCGCGTGCTGGTGTTCCTGCTTCTGTTCGGCGCCCTGGTCTACATGACCAAGCGCAAGGTGTGGGAAGCCGTCGCGCATTGAGCGATGCCGCAGTCTGAAATTCAAGAAACGGGCGCCGCGAGGCGCCCTTTTCTGCTTTTGCGGTGGATTGCGCCGTCACGTCTCGGCGGTGTCACATGGCCGTCACCACACATCGCGATCCTGCGGCGCTCTCATCAAAGGATCACGCCCATGAAAAGATACGCATCGCTAGCGGCAGGCCTGCTGCTGCTCGTCGTTGGTTCCACGGCCCGCGCCGAAGACGCAAAGCCCTTCATCACCAACAAGGACGTCGACCTGACGATGATCCTACCGCCGCCGCCGGCAAATGATTCGGCCGAGACCAAGGCCGAGTTTGGCGAGGTGCTGACCATGCAAGTCACGCGCACACCTGAAATGGAAGCCCGCGCCATCGCCGATGCCGAGGAAAACGTCTGGCGGTTCGCCGACGTCATGGGACCGAATTTCAACAAGGACAAGCTGCCGAAATTCAGCGCCTTCTTCGATCGCGTGGTGGAGACCGAAGGCGCCGTCGTCGATCCGGCGAAGGACGTCTGGAAGCGCCCGCGTCCGCACCAGCTCAGCGACCTCGTGAAGCCGGTGGTGAAGCTGTCGAGCTCCGGTTCCTGGCCGTCGGGCCATGCGACCGTCGGCACGATGATGGGCATCATCCTGTCCGACATGGTTCCGGAAAGGCGTGCCCAGATCATGGCGCGCGCGGCCGAGTTCGCCCATAACCGCATCGTCGGCGGCATCCACTATCCGTCCGACGTCGAGATGGGCAAGATTTCCGGCAGCGTCATCGCCGCGGTCTTGCTCAACCGCGATGACTTCAAGGTCGAGTACGAAGTGGCCAGGGCGGAGCTTCGTTCCGATCTCGGCATGTAAGACCGGCCGATAGGCTCTGTTCGAGCGGGGCGCCTTCGGGCGCCCTTTTTCGTGTCGGCCACGGCCTGGGCCCACGGCAAGGAAATCGCCTGGCATCGCTGCCAAATCCTTTGCCGGATGCGCTTGTCTCGACCGTCACATCGCGCTAGCCGTTGTCGGCCGCGCCGGGTTACGATCGGCCCCCGCGCCGTTTCGCTTCTGTCAGCTGGATCATCCGGAGCCGCTTCATGAAATCCTCGCTCGAAGACACGCTGCTGGCGTCGATCCGAACCATCCCGGACTATCCCAGGCCCGGCATCCTGTTTCGCGACATCACCACGCTGCTCGGCAACGCACGCGCTTTCCGCCGCGCCATCGACGAGCTGGTGCATCCCTATGCCGGGCAGAAGATCGACAAGATCGCCGGCATCGAAGCGCGCGGCTTCATCCTGGGCGGCGCCGTCGCCCACCAGCTCTCGGCCGGCTTCGTACCGATCCGCAAGAAGGGCAAGCTGCCTTATGAGACCGTGCGCGTCGCCTACAGCCTGGAATACGGGCTGGACGAGATGGAAATGCACAAGGACGGCGTCGCGCCCGGCGAGAAGGTGATCCTGGTCGACGATCTGATCGCCACCGGCGGCACGGCGGAAGCGGCGGTCAAGCTGCTGCGCCAGATCGGGGCGGATATTCTCGCCGCCTGCTTTGTCATCGACCTGCCGGATCTGGGCGGGCGCGCGAAGCTCGAAGCGCTCGGCGTGCCGGTGCGGACGCTGATCGGGTTCGAGGGGCATTGAGGGGTCGAGTCTTTTCCTTCTCCCACAAGGGGAGAAGGAAGAGACGCCTCACCCAACCCTCACCAGCACCGCACTTTCGAATTCCAGCACCTTGCCGCCGGTCGAATCGGAGGCCTCGCAGAGCAGCGCCAGCAACCGCCAGCCGGGGCGGGACGCGATGGGGCGGTGGGAAAGCGCCGTGCGCGTGAAGGTGATGGTTTGCCCGGCGTAGACGGGCTTCAGCCATTTCAGGTTCTTGAATCCGGGCGAGGGGCCGAATTCGGGCACCGGGCCGTCCCAGCCTTCGGCGTCCAGGCGGGTCTCCAGATTCAGTTTCATCCAGGTGGCCGCGGTGTGCCAGCCGGAGGCGCAGAGCCCGCCAAGCACGCTCTTTCTCGCCGCCTCCTCGTCGATATGAAAAATCTGCGGGTCGTATTTGCGGGCGAACGCCTTGATCGCCTCGGGTTCGAAAGTGTGCGAACCGAGTGTGACGGACGTGCCGATGCGGAAGAATTCATCCAGCGTCATGACGCATTCCCGGCGGCATCGCGCGTCAGGAACATGACGGAATTCTGGAGCTCGAAGACGCTTTCGCCGCGCTGGTTGACAAGTTCGCTGCGCATGGTCACGAAACCGAGCTGCGGCTTCGACTTCGACAGGCGGCTGGCCAGAACCACGAGGTTGCCCCGCAGCGTATCGCCGGCGAGCACCGGCTTCTTCCATTTGACCTGATCGACGCCGGGCGCGCCCTGACAGGTGGAGTCCAGCAGGAAGGCATCGCACAGCATACGCATGAACATGGCGCAGGTGTGCCAACCCGAAGCCGAGAGGCCACCGAGAATGCTGGCCTTGCCGGCCTCCTCGTCGAGATGCATCGGCTGGGCGTCGAACTCGCTGGCGAATTCGATGATCTCGGCCGCGCTCACCTGTTTGGTGCCGAGCTCGAACGAGGCCCCCTCGACGAAGTCCTCATACGCCCATGTCTTTCCGGTCATGGTCTGCAAATCCGTTGTAGAATGCGCGATCCCTTTGGATCGGCAAACCCGGATGCAGGCCGCGGGCGGTTTGGTCAAGCCCTTTCTGGTGAGCCAGCCGGCGCGATCGGGCCCGCGGCGTCGGTCAGAGCCTGCCGCCGCGCCTCCGATCGCGCCGACGAGCATGGAGCACGACAGGTCCGGTTTCGTTTTCGCAACGGGCGCTACGCGAGATCGTCAACCGAGACATTGAGAGCGGCGGCGATGCGCTTGATCGTGTCGAAGGTACCGTCGCGGGTGCCCGTCTCAATCTGCGAGAGATAGCCTGCGCTGATCTCTGTCTTTTCAGCGAGGTCGCGAGCCGACATCCCGCGATGCTCGCGCCAGACGCGGATTTTATTCTCGCCCTCCAGGATGCGGTTGACGACGGCGGCCGGGATAAGCTCTTCCTCGCCGGCAGCGATCTTTTGCTTGATCCGATCGTAGGTTTGAATGTCGGCCGAGTCCTCCGCCGCTTCAACAAGGCTCTCGTAATCGGCGAGTGGCAGAATAGCCATACGATCCCCGTTCGGCGTGGTAATGATGGTGGGCTTGTTCATGTCCTCAGTCCTCGTAGACAGCCCGCGACAACCATGCCGCAGGGATGGTGCTGTCCAACCGAGGGGCGGGTCGTTCTACAGCGACCTCCTCAGGTGTTGAACTTGAACATCATGACGTCGCCGTCCTGGACGACGTATTCCTTGCCTTCATCGCGTGCCTTGCCGGCTTCCTTGGCCGCCACTTCGCCGCCCAGCGTGACGAAGTCGTTGTAGGCGATGGTCTGGGCGCGGATGAAGCCGCGTTCGAAGTCGGTGTGGATGACGCCGGCGGCCTGTGGGGCCTTGTCGCCCTTGTGGATGGTCCAGGCGCGCGTTTCCTTCGGCCCGGCGGTGAAATAGGTGATCAAATGCAACAGGTCGTAGCCGGCGCGGATGACCTTGTTCAGGCCAGGCTCGTCGAGCCCAAGCGAGGACAGGAACTCCATCTCCTCCTCATCCGAGAGCTGGGCGACTTCGGCCTCGATCGCGGCCGAGATCACCACGGTGCCGGCGCCCTGCGCGGTGGCCATCTTCTCCACGGCCCTGGTGTGCTCGTTGCCGGTCGCGGCATCGACCTCGGCGACGTTGCAGACATAGAGCACGGGATGCGAGGTCAAGAGGTTCAGGCCCTGCAGGATGCGCAGGTCCTCCGCCGAAATCCCCTTGAGCAGGATGCGGGTCGGCTTGCCGGCCTGCAGCAGCTCGAGTGCCGCCTCCATCATCGGCAATACGGTCGTCGCTTCCTTGTCCTTGCTGCCCGCGCGCTTGCGGATCTGGACGATGCGGCGCTCGATGCTGTCGAGGTCGGCGAGCATCAGCTCGGTCTCGACCGTCTCGGCGTCGGCGACAGGGTCGATGCGGCCCTCGACATGGGTGATGTCGTCATCCTCGAAGCAGCGCAGCACATGCACGATGGCGTCGACCTCGCGGATGTTGGCGAGGAACTGGTTGCCCAGCCCTTCGCCTTTGGAGGCGCCGCGCACCAGGCCGGCAATGTCGACGAAGGAGATGCGCGTCGGGATGATCTCCTTCGACTTGGCGACCTCGGCGATCTTCTGCAGGCGCGGATCGGGCACCGCCACCTCGCCGGTGTTCGGTTCTATGGTGCAGAAGGGATAATTGGCGGCCTGCGCGGCGGCCGTCCTCGTCAGCGCGTTGAAAAGCGTCGACTTGCCGACATTGGGCAAGCCAACGATGCCGCATTTGAAACCCATTTTGTCCGGTCCTATCGGGAAAAAGCGAAATTTGATGAGGGCTATGGGCGATAGGGGTTAGGAACGTCAAGCCCTGTAAGGCCACATGCGCCTACGCTTCAGTCCTTGTTGCCGAAGAGTTTCTTCAGCATGGCGGCCATCGGGCCGGTCTCGGGCAGTTTGGCGGGCGCCTGCTGGGGGCGGGCCTGGCGGACATGGCTTTGCTGTTTCGGGCTTTGCTGTTTCGGGCTCGACTGCTTCTGCGCCGGCTTTTCCGGATCGACGCCCGCCTTACCCTGGACGGCAAGGGCGGCCTTGTTCATGAAGCCGGATTCGTCGCCCTTGACGATCATCGCCGCATTGTCGGCGATCGCGTCGAGCAGCGGGTCGAGCCAGTCGCGGTCGGCCTTGGGGAAATCGCCGAGCACATGATGCTGGACCATTTCCTTGACGCCGGGATGGCCGACGCCGATGCGCACGCGCCGATAGGCGTTGCCGACATGGCCGTCGATCGAGCGGATGCCGTTGTGGCCGCCGGCGCCGCCGCCGGTCTTGATACGCAGTTTGCCTTCGGCAAGATCGATCTCGTCATAGAAGACGGTGAGGGCGGAAAGGTCGAGCTTGTAGAAGCGCAGCGCTTCGCCGACGGACTGGCCGGACAGGTTCATGAAGGTCTGTGGCTTGATCAGGATGATCTTTTCGCCGCCGAGCGTGCCTTCGGAAATCAGGCCCTGGAACTTCTTCGACCAGGGCGAAAAGGAATGGCGGCGGGCGATAGCGTCCGCCGCCATGAAGCCGACATTGTGCCGGTTTTCAGCGTATTTCGCGCCCGGATTGCCGAGGCCTGCAAAGACAAGCATCGTCGCCTCCGGGCGTGAAAAGAGTTACTTCTCTTCGGCGGCGGGAGCCGCTTCGGGAGCCGCAGCCTCAACCGTCTCTTCCGTCTCCGGCTTCATCGCCGACGAACCGGCAACGGTCGCGATGGTGAAGTCGCGGTCGGAGATGACCGGCTTGACGCCGGCCGGCAGCTTGACCGCCGAGATGTGGATCGAATCGCCGATGTCGGCACCGGTGAGATCGACGGTGATGAATTCCGGGATCGCATTGGCCGGGCAGTGGAACTCGACTTCGTGACGCACGATGTTGAGCACGCCGCCGCGCTTGATGCCGGGCGACTTGTCTTCATTGATGAAGTGCACGGGAACATCGACGTTGACTTCGGTGTCCTTGCCGATGCGCAGGAAGTCGACATGGACAGGGAAATCCTTGACCGGGTCGAGCTGGAAGTCCTTCGGCAGGACCTGGATCTTCTTGCCGTCGACATCGATCGTGGCGACCGTGGTCAGGAACCCGCCGCCATGGATCTTGTAGTAGATGTCCTTGTAGGTGAGCGCGATCGCCAGGGGAGGCTGTCTGTCACCGTAGATTACTGCAGGCACTTTACCGTTGCGGCGAACTGCACGGGCGGACCCCTTACCGACCTGTTCGCGCGCTTCGGCCTTGAGCTCGTAAGTATCGTGGCTCATGGCTTTTCCTTTCGCGTGTTATGGAGCGCCTACGGTTGGCGATGCGCCAGGCCGTAAACGTCGAAAGCCGCCAGACCTCGATGCCCGAATGCCGGAAACCGCAGCGAGCGGATCTTTGTTCGGGATCACAAGGGGAAGGCAGCCTTCCGCCGCGTTGCCTCCAAGGGTGTCTACGCGGGTGGCGGCTCTATAGCGGAAGGCGGGCAGGCGTGCAAGCGGAGGTGGGAAAGGCCGTCGTTAACGGTCGCCGCTCAACGCATCGCGCAGTGCCTGGACCTGCCGGTTCAGGGCGTCGAGTTCGGCCAGCGTCATGCCCGAGCGCTCAACCAGGGTCTCGTTCAGGCAATTGCACTGGACGAGAAGCTTGCGGCCGGCTGATGTCAGGTCGACCTGTACCTGGCGCTCGTCGGTCTGGCTGCGCCGGCGGGTCACCAGGCCGGATTGTTCCATGCGCTTGACCAGCGGCGTGACCGTGCTCGATTCCAGAGCGAGCCTGTGCGCGATCGTGCCGATAGACATGCCGTCGACCTCGCCCAGCGCGTTGAGCACGAGATATTGCGGATAGGTGATGCCCATCTCGTCCAGCATCGGCTTGTAGGTGCGATTGATCGCCATGCTGGTGGCGTAGAGCGTGAAGCACAGCTGATTGTCCAACGGGAGAGGCACGACGCATTCCTTTGCCGATTAAACGCCTAAAATATGTACTACGAAAAATGATATCGCGATACATATTTTTTGTAGACATGGGGGATCAAGCTGCGCTAGCGATATCTATATCGCGATATTGTTTATCGCGATACTAATCAAACGGAGATTGAGATGACCTCGCAGACCAAATCAGGCTCAGGCAGCGGCACGATCACCACCAAGGACGGCACGCAGATCTATTACAAGGACTGGGGAACCGGCCAGCCCATCGTCTTCCATCACGGCTGGCCGTTGAGCAGCGACGACTGGGACGCCCAGATGCTGTTCTTCCTGTCACAAGGCTACCGCGTCATAGCCCATGACCGCCGCGGCCATGGCCGGTCGACGCAGACGGATATCGGCAACGAGATGGACACCTATGCCGCCGATGTGGCTGAACTTGTCGCGCATCTCGACCTTAGGGATGCCATCCATGTCGGCCATTCGACCGGCGGCGGTGAGGTGGCGCGCTATGTCGCCCGGTATGGTGCGGGCGGCCGTGTCGCCAAGGCAGCCTTGCTCGGCGCGGTGCCGCCGATCATGCTCAAGACCCCAGCCAATCCCGGCGGCCTGCCCATCGAGGTGTTCGACGGCTTCCGCGCCGGCGTTGCCGCCAACCGCGCGCAGCTTTATGTGGATGTTCCCGCCGGCCCGTTCTACGGCTTCAATCGCCCGGATGCGCAGGTTTCGCAGGGTGTGATCGACAACTGGTACCGCCAGGGCATGATGGGCGGCACCAAGGCGCACTATGACTGCATCAAGGCCTTCTCGGAGACCGACTTCACCGAAGACCTGAAGAAGATCGACGTGCCGGTGCTGGTCATGCATGGCGACGACGACCAGATCGTCCCCATTGCCGACTCGGCGCTGTTGGCCATCAAGCTGCTCAAGAAGGGCGAGCTCAAGGTCTACAAGGGCTTTCCGCACGGCATGGCCACGACCCACGCCGAAATCATCAACGCCGACCTGCTGGCCTTCTTCAAGGCCTGAATTCCTTCCCGCCTGAACGGCAAAGGCACCCGCCATATGGCGGGTGCCTTTGCCTGGATACAGCTCGGATGATTTATGCGACTGCCTGCGCCTTGCGGGCTTCCTTCATGTTGGGCAGGAACACCGTCAGCAGTCCCAGGAACGGCAGGTAGGAGCAGATCTGGAAGACGAAATCGATGCCCTTCATGTCGGCGACGACGCCAAGCACGGCGGCCGCGATGCCGCCGACGCCGAAGGCGAAGCCGAAGAAGATGCCGGCGATCGTGCCGACGCGGCCCGGCACCAGTTCCTGCGCGAAGACGACGATGTTGGAGAAGGCCGACGACAGGATCAGGCCGATCAGCACGGTCAGCACCATCGTCCATTCCATGTTGGCGTAAGGGAGCGCCAGGGTGAAGGGCAGGACGCCGACGATCGAGAACCAGATCATCGCCTTTTGTCCATAGCGGTCACCGAACGGACCGCCAAGCAGGATGCCCAGCGCCGACGAGCCGAGGAAGAGGAACAGCATGACCTGCGACATCTGCACCGAAACGCCGAACTTATGGATGGAATAGAAGGTGTAGTAGCTGGCCAGGCTGGCGATGTAGGCGTTCTTGGTCAGCACCAGCAAGGTCAGCACCGCCAAGGCCCACATCACCTTGCGGCGCGGGAAGGGCGAGACGAAGCTTGCCGTCTTGCGATTGCCTTGCGCGGCGCGCAGGCGGCTGTACCAGCCGCCGACCTGCCACAGGATAACGATGCCGATCAGCGAGCCGACGGCGAACCAGGCGATGCTGGTCTGGCCGAAGGGCACGACGATGAAGGCGGCCAGCAATGGGCCCATGGACTGGCCGAAATTGCCGCCGACCTGGAACAGCGACTGCGCCAGGCCAAAGCGGCCGCCGGATGCGAAGCGGGCGATGCGCGAGGACTCCGGATGGAAGATCGCCGAGCCGATGCCGATCAGCGAGGCGCCGATCAGGAGGAGGTAGTAGTGCCCGGCATAGGCCAGGACGACCAGGCCGATCAGCGAAGACGCCATGCCCCAGGGCAGCGAATAAGGCATCGGCCGCTTGTCGGTAACCGCGCCGATGATGGGCTGCAGCAGGGATGCCGTCACCTGGAAGGTGAAGGTCAACAGGCCGATCTGCCAGAAGTCGAGGCCGTAATTGTCTTTCAGAAGCGGATAGATGGCCGATAGCAGCGACTGCATGATGTCGTTGATGGAATGGCAGAGGCTCACCGCCAGGATGACGGTGAAGGCCGTCGCCTGGGCTGAAGCGTGACTGGCGGTCGCAGGCGGCGCGACGCTGGTGGCTGTCGTATCGGTCAAGATAGGCTCCGTAGTCTTTTTGGCGGTTTTCCCGCAGGCGGTGTGGGCGTTTACCGCAGGCAGCCTTATAGTCCGGTTGCCAAGCGACTTCTTTCGTGGTTTGGTCCAATAGTTTCGCAAGTGGGCCATACCGAATGGCAAAAGCCAGGGAGATTTTCGGCGCCGGCCACGCCGATCTCGAGCAATTGCACGGGCTGCGCTGGCAGTGGCTCGAGCAGGCGGTCGGGCCGGCGGTGGTGTTGCCGACCGAATATCCGGACGGCTACCACGTGCCGCACCACCACCACAGCCGCAGCCAGTTGCTGCATGCGCTGGTCGGCGTCGTGCTGGTGACGACGCGGCATGGCCGGTGGATGGTGCCGCCGGACCATGCGATGTGGATCCCGGCCGGCATCGAACATTCCGTCGAGATGCTGGGCGATGTCTCGATGCGCTCGGTCTATGTCATGCCGCAGGCGATTCCGGGCCTGCCGGAGGGCATGCGCGTCGTCGGCATCACAGACCTGATGCACAGTCTGATCGTGGAATCCGAGAAGCTGCCGCAAGGCGGCGAGCTTGAAGGGCGCGGCGGCCTGATCATGAACCTTCTCCTGCATGAGATCCCGCAATTGCCGGAGCGGCCGCTCGGCCTGCCGTTCCCGTCGGATCCCAAACTGGCGGCGCTCTGCCGGCGTTTCGTCGCCGCACCCTCACCGCATGCGACGATCGACGAATGGGCCGATACGGTCGGCATGAGCCGGCGCTCCTTCACGCGCGCCTTCCAGCGCCAGACCGGCCTGTCGCTGTCAACATGGCGCCAGCAGGCCTGCCTGTTCGCGGCGCTGCCGAGGCTCGCCGACGGCGAGCCGATCACCCGGGTGGCGCTCGATCTCGGCTATGACAGCGTGCCGGCCTTCATCACCATGTTCAAGCGCATGCTGGGTTCCTCGCCGCGCGGCTATATGCGCGGCGCGCGCGATGCCGGCGAAGGCATGCGGCGAGCTCCGGCCCGGTCAGAGGCACCGACGCCATCGGCCTGGCCGCAGGGGTGACGGGTTTTCAGTCGAACAGGCTCGACACCGATTCCTCGGTCGCCGTGCGCGAGATGGCTTCGCCCATCAGGTCGGCGATCGAGATGACGCGGATGTTGGGCGCGTCGAGCACGCCCTGCGTCGGCTGGATGGAATCGGTGATCACCAGTTCCTGTAGCTTCGAGCCGCTGATGCGAGCGACCGCGCCGCCCGACAGCACGCCGTGGGTGATGTAGGCGGTGACGCTGGTGGCGCCGTTGGCCAGCAGCGCGTCGGCGGCATTGCACAGCGTGCCGCCGGAATCGACGATGTCGTCGATCAAAAGGCAATCCTTGCCGGCGACCGCGCCGATGATGTTCATGACTTCCGATTCGCCCGGACGCTCACGGCGCTTGTCGACGATGGCGAGCTGCGCGTCGAAGCGCTTGGCAAGCGCGCGGGCACGCACCACGCCGCCAATATCGGGCGACACGACGACGACGTTGCCAAGCTGCTTGTATTTTGCCTTGACGTCGCGGGCCATCACCGGCACCGAGAACAGATTGTCGGTCGGGATGTCGAAGAAGCCCTGGATCTGGCCGGCATGGAGATCCAGCGTCAAAACCCTGTCGACGCCGGCGCGGGTGATCATGTTGGCGACCAGCTTGGCCGAGATCGGCGTGCGGCCGGAGGCGCGGCGGTCCTGCCTGGCATAGCCGAAATAGGGGATAACGGCCGTAATGCGCTTGGCCGAGGAGCGCATGAAGGCGTCGATCATGATGAGCAGTTCCATCAGGTGATCGTTGGTCGGAAACGAGGTCGACTGCAGGATGAAGACATCCTCGCCGCGCACATTTTCCTGGATTTCGACGAAGATTTCCTGGTCGGCGAAGCGCCTGACACTGGCCTTGCCCAGCGGGATGTTGAGATAGCGAGCGACCGCTTCGGCCAGCACCCTGTTGGAATTGCCCGCGAAGAGTTTCATGCACCGTTCCTGGTGGAGGACGGAGAGGCCTGGCGGACTCTCCTGCGCCTTTTAACCGGGCTTTTAGCGGCCCGCGCCGGTATTGCAAGCGCCGAGATCGTGAATCCGCCGGCTAAGCTCACGAAAACTGTTAGCCATCACCGACTGGCAACGGAGAGCTGCGGACTTCCGCTGCTCCCTCTGCTCGTTCGAGCATCGGGATTTTCCCAAAACCGCTTTCCACTTTTGGGTTCTGGACTAGCTCGCCTTGCCACTGAGAAAGGCCGCGAACTGGTCGATGGTCTGGTCGGCGATCGCCTGCATGGTGGCTGGCGAGACCGACTTCCAGCTGTCGGCGCCGGCGCCGGAACCGGTCGAAGGCGCCTTCATCTGGCCGTTGATGCGGTGCAGCCGGTTGCCGGATAGGTCGTAGACGTCCCAGACATAGATGACGGTGGTGTCCTTGCCCTCCGTCATCGCCGAGAAGTAACCCTTGAGCACATGGGTGGCGGTCTGGTCCTGGCTGCCGGCCAGCGTGATGCCGCGCTGCTTGGCGCGTATCTGCAGTTCCGCCGTCAGCGGCGTGGCGGCTTCCACCGAAGCGCCGACGATCGGCGCGATCTGCAGCCGGGTCTTCGACAGGATGGCGGCAGCCTGGGCGGAGGTGACGGGCGCGGCGGCGGGTGCGCCCGCTGTCGTGGCGGCCTTCGCGGCCGTAGGTGGCGCCGGGGCGGGAACGGTGGCCGCCGAGCTGCCCTGCGTTGCCGGCTGCGTCGAAGCCGCCGGCGGGGTGATGGCGGAAGGCTCGAGGACGTCCTTTGCGTTGGTGCAGGCAGCCAAAGCCAATGCCACAAGCAATGACACGGTCGTCACATGCGATCGTCTCATTTGCCTTCTAACTCCTTGGCGAAGAACGCCTCCCATTATGGATTCACTGCACGATCAAGTCGAGATCATGGCGGGACAGCGGCTTCGGCTGGGATTCGGTGGTCAGGTAGGTGCGGCCAAGCGTCATCGCCGTCTCGGTCTCGGAATCCATGATGATCATATGGGCAAACAGCGTCATGTTCGGCGCGATCGGTTCGGGATTGCCCTGGTAGAACATCGGCATGTCCATCCAGGACGGCGTGAAGCGGGCTCCGACCGAATAGCCGCAGGCGTTCAGCCGATGCTTGGTCAGGCCGTGCGCTTCCATGGTGCGGGCGTGGGCGTCGAACACGTCGCCGAAGGTGTTTGCGGGCGTCATCGCCTTTTCGACGGCCAGAAGGGCGGCGCGTGCGGCATCAAACAGCTCCTGATGGCGCTTGGAGACCTTGCCGGTCAGCACCGTGCGCATCATCGGCGCGTGGTAGTGATGGAAGACGCCTGCCCATTCGAGCGTCAGCTGGTCGTTCTTGGTGAGCTTGCGGCGGCCGGCCTTGTAGCGGCACAGCAGCGCATCGACGCCGGAGCCGATGATGAACTCGTTGGCCGGATAGTCGCCGCCACCGGCGAAGATCGCGCCCTGCATGGCGGCGAGGATCAAGGCCTCGTCGCCGCCCTGCTTGATCAGCGGCAGCGCCGCGTCCAGCGCGTCGTCGGAGAGATTGGCGGCCTTCTCCGCCTTGGCGATCTCGGCCGGGCTCTTGAACAGGCGCAACCGCCCGACGATGCCGGAGGCATCGGCGATCTGGCCGAAGGTCTGCAACTGCTCATCCAGGCGGCGGCCATTATAGGCGGTCAGACCATGAGTGTCGTATTCTACGCCGATCCGGGCGCCGAGCAGGTCGAGCTCGTTGAGCAGGTTGCGCAGGTCGACGGCCGGATTGGCGCCGTCGCGGTCGGTCCACAGCACGATGTTGTCGATGATCGAGGTCTGGCGCGCCTGGCGCAGGTCGGCCGAACGGGTCAGAAGCACCATGGAACCGTCGGCCTTCACCACCAGGCACTGGAAGAAGCAGAAGCCGAACGTGTCGTAGCCGGTCAGCCAGTACATGCTTTCCTGCGCGAACAGCAGGATGGCGTCGAGCTTCTTCTCGGCCATCTCGATCATCAGCCGGTCGCGCCGCGCGTCGAATTCCGATCGTTCAAAATGCAGCGCCATTATACCTTCTCCAAAACGATTGCCGAAACCTGCCGGCCATAATCGGGTTCCCTACGGTGCGTGGTGCGCCGGTAGGAGTAAAACAGATCTTCTTCGGCATAGGTGCAGCGGCCAAGGCCTTCGGCCGTAACGCCGGCCTTGGCCAGCCGGTCGATCGTATAGCCGTTGAGGTCGAACATCGAATGGCCGGCATGTGCCGAAGGCACGAAATATCGCGCATTTTCACTGTCGGCATCGACGAAGCGGGCGACGAATTCCGGCCCCACTTCGTAATTGTCGGGGCTGATCGAAGGGCCAAGCACGGCAACGATTTTTTCGCGACGGGCGCCGAGGCTCTCCATGGCGGCAACGGTGTTTTCGAGCACGCCCGTGAAAGCGCCTTTCCACCCGGCATGCGCCGCGCCGATGATGCGCGCGCCGGCATCCGCGAACAGAACCGGGCCGCAATCGGCGGTCGAGGCGCCGATGGCGATGCCCGGCCGGTCGGTGACGATGGCATCGGCCTTGGGACGCTCGCCGGCGAAGGGTTTCCTGGCGATGACGACGTCGGGTGAATGGACCTGCCAGGCGGTCAGCAGATGGCTTGCGGGCACGCCTATCCAGGCGGCGACACGGGCCCGGTTCTCGGCGACCAGCGCCTGGTCGTCATCCGACCCAGTGCCGATGTTGAGGCCCCGGTAGATGCCCGTGGAGACGCCGCCGATGCGGGTGAAGTAGCCGTGGCGGATGCCTTGTGCCTGCGCCTGGTCCAGCAGCGGCGACCGAACGGGATCCGGTTTGGTCTGATTCAGCATGCGGGCGTTGTTGTCCGTGTGGGCGGTTTCGTCAAGGAAAAGCGGCCGGCGGTCCGACCGTCTTTTGCCGGACGGGAGATTGGGAGGGGTAGCGACGAAAAGTCAATCCGCCGTGGCGAAGGGCCTGACGGCTACGCCACGCGGAACGATGGCGAGGACCTTGAAAAGTTCACCCATGGCTTGCGGGCCGGCGAGGCGCTCGACGGCATCTGATAACTTGTCGCGTGCTGCCTGGCCGGCATCGGCGCCCAACTGGCCGGCACGCTCCAGAATGCCCATGCCGAGCAGGAAATTGCCCTGCGTCGACAGGTAGGCGTCGAGACCGTGCGCGCGCACGGTCGCTGCAAGGGCGGCGAAATCGACATGGGAGGTAAGGTCGGCTTCGCCCGGATTGGCCAGCACATCTTCGTGATTGTGCCGGCGCAAGGCCTGCAGCGTGTCGCCGACCCCGGGCCGCAGATGGCCGTAGTCGAGGAACAGCCCGGCGCCGCCATGAGCGGCTATGCGCTCGGCGATGGCCGCCATCAGGGCGGTGCGGGCGGGCGCGATTTCGACGATCGCGCCTTGCGGCGCGTCGGCTGCATCCCCGGGCAGCAGCGTCGGGTCGACCGAGCCGACGCCCGCGAAGAAGCAAAGATTGTCCGCGTCGTCCAGGCCGACCATGCGCTCGCGCCACTCGGCGCCGGCGCGGACGAACTGGCGGATGGGCATGGCATCGAACAGTTCGTTGCCGACGATCAGCAGTGGTTGCCGCGGCAGCGTGTCGATGGTTTCGTGCCATGAAACAGCCAATGGTGTCGCGCCGAGCATCTGTTTCTGGATTTCCGTCAGGCGCGGGCTGGTCTCGATCATGGCGAAGGCGGCGCTATTGGCCAAGGCGGGGTCGAGCCGCGACAAGGTGCGCAGCATGTCCTTCATCAGCGTGCCGCGGCCAGGGCCAATCTCGGCGACGGTGACCGGCATCGGCCGGCCGATCGCTGCCCAAGCCTGATAGAGCCAGACGGCGACGAGTTCGCCGAACATCTGGCTGATTTCCGGCGCGGTGATGAAGTCGCCGGCCGCGCCGAACGGTTCGCGTGTGGTGTAGTAGCCGTCGCGCGGATCGAACAGGCACAGCGCCATGTATTCGTTGATGGGCATCGGACCCACCGCCTCGATCAGGTCGACGATACGGGATTTCAGTCGCGTCATGTCGCCTGCGGCTGCACTTGCTTCACCGGCTTGGCTGTGGCCATCGCCCAGATGCCGGCCAGCACCATCGGCGTCGACAGGATCATGCCCATGGTCAGCCAGTTTGTGCCGAGAAGATAGCCGAGCTGCTGGTCGGGCTCGCGGAAGAACTCGACGAAAATTCGTGACAGGCCGTAGCCGCAGATGAAAGCGCCGCCGACAAAGCGCGGCGTCTTCAGCTTGAGGCGCCAGTGGGTGAGGATGCGCAGCACCACAAACAGCACCAGCCCTTCGAGCAAGGCCTCGTAGAGCTGGCTCGGATGGCGGGTGAACGGTCCGCCATTGGGGAATTCGATCGCCCAGGGCACGTCGGTCGGCCGTCCCCAGAGCTCGGAGTTGATGAAGTTGGCGACGCGCACGAGGCCGAGGCCGACCGGCACGCCGGCCGCCACGACATCGAACAGCGACCAGGTGCGGATGCCGCGCTTAAAGGAAAACAGCGTCATGGCCAGGATGACGCCGAGCAGGCCGCCATGGAAGGACATGCCGCCTTGCCAGACGGCGAAGATATCGAGCGGATGGGCGATATAGCGCGCCAGGTCATAGAACAGGACATAGCCGGTGCGGCCGCCCAGAACCACGCCGACGGCCGCCCAGACGATGAAATCGTCGAGGTCCTCCGGCTTCATCGGCAGGACGCCGTCGGGCCAGAGTTTCGGATTTGCGGCGAGCCGCTTGGCATACCACCAGGCAAACAGGATGCCGACGATGTAACCGATGCCGTACCAGTGCACCGCCAGCGGCCCGATCTGGATGAGGATCGGGTTGATGTTCGGGAAAGGCAGTGAAGCCAGCGGCAGCAGGAAATACTCGTTCAACGGGGAGCTCTCGGTTGCGATCGGCCCGGACCATGCGGCAGGGTTTTGGCAGGGTCAAGGCAAGGGCACGTCCGTCCATGGCTCGTGAACGGGATCGCTTCAAGATCCGTCGCGCGGATGGATGTCCTCAACCCCTGGGCTTGTCGGCCACCACTTCACGCAAGGCGTCGTTGATCCTGTCCTGCCAGCCTGGGCCATCTTCCTGGAAATGCTCGAGCACGGCCCGGTCGATCCTGATCGAGACAAGCTCGCGGACATTCGGGGCGGTGGAGGGTTCGCGAGGCGGGGCCGGTGCCGGCTTCTTCACCGGCTTGAAGACAGCTTCGGCGGCTTCCATCGGATTTGTCGGTCTGCGCGGGGGCGTTGCCATTGGTTATCCCAGGTTGGACGTGCTGAAAGGAGACGAGGGCTTCATAATAGGCGACTTGCCACCACCAAGTACAGCTTCGGAGCCGTTCGGGAGCCTCCCGCAGGACGCGGCAGTCGCCATGCGGTTGTGTGCCATAGCAACGCAGCGGCCGCATCAGCTTCCAACGTTCTTGCATTCCTCGCGCCACGTCACTAATTCAAATCATGCAAGCGAGGATCTGCCATGTCGACCGGACCGAACCGCATTCTCGATGAATTCGCCAAGTTGATGACCGATGCCGCCGGTGCCGCTCAAGGTGTGCGGCGCGAGGTGGAGACGGCCTTCAAGGGCCAGGCGGAACGCATCCTCAACTCCATGGATGTCGTGCAGCGCGAGGAGTTCGAGGCCGCGCGCGAGATGGCGGCCAAGGCGAGAGAAGAGAACGGCAGGCTCGCCGAGCGCATCGAGACGCTCGAGGCCAGGATCGCCGAACTGACCGGTCAGGCTACACCTGCGGCTCCGGCGAAGCCCAAGCCGAAAAAATAATTCGTTAAACTTTTCCACAAAGCACCAGCCTGAAAATCGCTTTGCCGTGAATCGCTTACCGGCATTGCGTGACTCTTTGTGACAGGCACCTTTCCACATGCGAATGACGCAGTGCGAAAAATTGGGCTGTTCACGCGACTCCCGATCAATAGACTGAATTTGTTGCATGATTCGGAGCAGGGGTCATGCGCCGGGCGGTGGGGTCCGGTCTGGGGTCTTTGCGTTGAGAAGTCCCGGCCGTCCGAGTTCTAGACAAGATTGTTCGTCGTGTGTGCCCCGCGGAGCGTGTGGCGCTCCCCCTGAACACAGGAAGCATTCCATGGAACTTCTCGAACTCGAATTTTCCCGCGAAATCCATCCGGTGGATGTGATCGAGCAGGTGGCCCACAACAATGACTGGTCCTTCGAACGGGCCGGCGACGACGAAATCTCGATCTCGGTTGCCGGCAGCTGGACCGACTATCACGTCTCCTTCTCGTGGATGGAGGATTTCGAGGCGCTGCACCTGGCCTGCGCCTTCGACATCAAGGTGCCGGAAACCCGCACGCTCGAAGTGATGCGGCTGTTGTCGCTGATCAACGAACAGATGCTGTTCGGCCATTTCGACCTCTGGGAGCAGGAAGGCGCGATCATGTTCCGCCAGTCGCTGCTCCTGGCCGGCGGGGTCGAACCATCGAGCCAGCAGGTCGAAGTGCTTTTGTCCTCGGCGCTGGAAGCCTGCGAGTGTTACTTCCAGGCTTTCCAGTTCGTCGTCTGGTCGGGAACCTCGGCCAAGGACGCGCTGGCCGGCGTGCTGTTCGAGACCTTCGGCAACGCCTGAGCAAAGCGCGTTCGACATGAGTTCAAGCAACGAGCGCAAGCCCGAGATCAGTTTTGCCGACTTCGATCGTGTCGACATCCGCGCCGGCACGATCGTCGAGGCTGAACCGTTTCCGGAGGCGCGCAAGCCGGCCTTCAAGCTGAAGATCGATTTCGGCGCCGAGATCGGCATCAAGAAGTCGTCGGCGCAGATCACCAAATATTATACGCCCGAGACTTTGATCGGCCGGCAGGTGTTCGCGGTGGTCAATTTCCCGCCGCGCCAGATCGGCCCGTTCATGTCGGAAGTGCTGACGCTCGGTTTCCCCGATGAAGAGGGCGCCGTCGTGTTGGGCGCCATCGAACGCAAGGTGCCGGAGGGCGGGCGGCTATTCTGAAATAGCGGGCAGGAAGCCCCGGCAGGCGCCATCACGGCATCGCGGCCGATCGAATTGACGCGATAGCTGGAGGCCGAAACGCGCCGAGAATGGTTCCGGCCGTTGCGGCTGAGAGCACAAGATGCAGGACGTCGAACGGCCACGCCAGTCCAAAATGCATTAGCACAAGGTTCAGGAAGGAAGGCGACGCCGCATCCGCCGGAATCAGGATCAAGCCTCCGACCCTGCGCGAATGGGCTTATGCTCGAGCCTACAACACTTCTCATGAACGCACCGCAGAACCGCCACGATGGCTTCATCGCTACAATTGGCACCGGCCACACGGCAGCTTAAAATCAAGGCCACCTATCAGCCGCCTCGGGCTAACCAAGGACAACCTGTTGAGGCTCCACACCTAGCTAAAGCTCGCCGGCGGCGGCTCGGTTGTGTCGACCCTATCAGGCCGCGATCGCGCGCTTCACGCCGAGCGCTTCCTCGACCGCGTTGAGAAACATTTCCGCGCTGGCCTTCCAGCTGTAGCGCATGGCGCGCTCGCGGGCCTGGTCGCGGCTGATGTCGAGCGCGGCAAGCGCCGCCTCGCGCAGGTCGTTGGAAACCGTGCCGCCAAAGCCGTCGCCAACGATGTCGATAGGCCCGGTCACCGGATAGGCGGCGACCGGCGTGCCGCTGGCCAGTGCCTCGATGATGACGTTGCCGAAGGTGTCGGTGCGGCTGGGGAAGACGAAGACATCGGCCGAGGCGTAGACTTCGGCCAGTTCGTCATTGGGACGATGGCCGAGAAAATGCGCCTGGGGATATTTGGCCTTGAGCTTGGCAAGCTCCGGACCTTCGCCGACGATCACCTTGCTGCCTGGCAGGTCGAGATCGAGGAAGGCGGAGAGGTTCTTTTCAATGGCGACGCGGCCGACGCACAGGAAAACTGGTCCGGGGAAGCCGAGGTCCTTGCGCTTGTCGGGCCGGAAATGCTCGGTGTCGACGCCGCGCGTCCAGGGCCTGAGCTTGTTGAAGCCGCGCGCCGTGAGATCGTCGGCGAGCGACTGGGTGGCGACAAGCGTGCCCTGGCCCGAATTGTGGAAATCGCGCAGCCAGCGATAGGTCCAGCTCTCGGGCACCGGCAGGCGGGCGCTGAGATATTCGGGAAAGCGGGTGTGATAGCTGGTGGTGAACGGCCGGCGGGCATTGCGGCAATAGCGCCGCGCCATGATGCCCAGCGGTCCCTCGGTGACGATGTGGATGTGGTCGGCCTTGTAGCCATCGATCAGGCGCGCGACATGGCCGGGCGTGGTCAGCGCCAGGCGGATGTCGGGGTAGGTCGGCAAGGGCAGGGTGCGAAAGATGTTCGGGGTCAGGAATTCGACCGCGACGTCGAAGGATTTCAGGGTCTCGGTGAGCCGCTCCAGCGTGTGGACGACGCCGTTGACTTGCGGGCGCCAGGCGTCGGTGACCATCAATATGCGCATGGCGGCCCTTTGCTCCGGAGGTCGGCGGTTGCCTTGAAACGATGCCGGAACGGCGACCATGCGGCCGCCCTCGCTTCGCTCCAGCGCACCCTGACGGGCACGAGGTCGAAGTGAGGCGGCAAGGACGAATCAAGTGCGGTCGCGCGCTTCATGCGCACTCTTGACCATGGTTTCATGACGGGCGGATGAAGCAGACGGTGATCCCGAAAAGTCGAAACCGGTTTTCAGGCAAGATCTTGCCCGGATAGCCAAATAGAAATCAGGCCGGAACCTTGATCACGACGCGCAGGCCGCCCATCGGACTGTCGTCGAGCGTGATGTCGCCGCCATGGCTGCGGGCGATGTCACGGGCGATCGACAGGCCGAGCCCGGTGCCGCTGGCGTCGAGGTTGCGGGCCGCGTCGAGCCGCACGAAGGGCTTGAACACGTCTTCGCGCCTGTCGGCCGGAATACCTGGCCCATCATCGTCGATGGTGACCAGAAGCGAGCCGCGGCCATGGTTGGCGGCGACCTCCACGGTGCGGGCATAGCGGAAGGCATTGCCGATGATATTGGACAGCAGCCGCGCGAAGGCGTTCGGCCGCACATGCACGGTCGGATCGCCGGAAAGCGTCGTCGACAGTCTGCATTTGCGCAAGTTCGCTTCTTCGCCGAGCTTCTGGAAATAGGCTTCGAGATCGAAACGTCCCGGATCCTCCGACGCCTCGCCCTTGGCAAAGGCGAGATAGCCTTCCAGCATCGACTGCATGTCTTCGATGTCCTGGTCCAGCGCCGCCTTGGTCTCGGCCTTGCCGCCGGCCAGCGCCAGCTGCAGCTTGAAGCGGGTGAGGATGGTCCTGAGATCATGGCTGACACCGGTCAGCATGGCCGTGCGCTGCTCGATCTGACGCTCGATGCGCTCGCGCATCTGGATGAAGGCAAAGCCGGCGCGGCGCACCTCCTCGGCCCCGCGCGGGCGGAAATCGCGCGGCATCGGCCGGCCCTTGCCGAAGCTTTCGGCCGCCTCGGCAAGCGCCAGGATCGGCCGGATCTGGTTGCGCAGGAAGGGGATGGCGATCATCAGCAGCACCAGCGAGGTGCCGACCATCCAGATCAGGAAAATGTGGGTGTTGGAGGCATAGGCCTGGCTGCGGCGCACGAAGACGCGCAGCACCTTGTTCTCAAGCTGGACGCGCACCTCGACGATGTTGGAATTCCCGACCGTGTCGATCCAGAAGGGCCGGTTGATCTGGCGGGTGATTTCGGCGGAGAGAACATCGTCGAGGATCGAGAAGAACGGTTTCGGACCGGGCGGCGGCAGCGGATCGGGCGGCAGGAGGTCGACCTTCAGCTGCATGCGGTCCTGCGCGATGCGGATGATGTTGGCGTAGTCGCCGTCGTGCGGGTAGGTTTCGATCAGGTCGATGATGGCGGCGATGTCGCGCACGGTGGCCTGCGACAGGCGTTGCGTCACGGTTGCCCAGTGACGTTCCATGAAATCGAAGGCGACGACCGACTGCAAAAGGATCATCGGCGCGATGACGATGATCAGCGAGCGCGCATAGAGGCGCTTGGGCATGTAAAGCGAAACGAGGCGCCAGAACCGGTTCCAGATGCGCGGCACCGCCTTGAGCGTCCGCGTGGCGCGTGCGCTCAAGCCGTCATTGTCCGGCTGTTCCAGTTCCGTGGTCGCCATTGGCTCTTTTCATCCGTCGGCGATATTAGATCAGCATGACGTTCGGCTGAATCGTCATTCTGATCTAACTCTTTGTTGGAGCATAATCTTTTCCGAAAACCGGTTCCCACTTTTCGGGATCATGCTCTTGGGCCGCGGCCGGTATTCTATTCCACGCTGAGCCGATACCCAATACCGCGCACGGTCTGCAGCCAGACAGGGTTGGACGGATCGCGCTCGATCTTGCGGCGCAGCCGGTTGATCTGGACGTCGATGGTGCGCTCGCCGACTTCCGAATCGTCGCCGACCAGCTCGTGGCGGGGGATGGTTTCGCCGGCGCGCGCGGCGAAGATCGCCAGGATCTCCTGTTCACGGTCGGTCAGCTTCAGCGCCTCGCCGCCGCGCTTCAGTTCGCGCCTGGCGATCTGGAAGGTGTAGGGACCGAACACCAGCTGTTCGACCTTGGGCGTCGCCGCCGGGCCGCCGCGGCGCAGGATGTTGTTGATGCGCAGGATCAGCTCGCGCGGGTCGAAGGGTTTTGGCAGGTAGTCGTCGGCGCCGGCCTCGAGGCCCGAGATGCGGCTGTCGGTCTCCGACAAGGCGGTCAGCATCAGGATCGGCACGTTCTTCTCGGAGCGCAGCGCCTTGGTGAGATCGACGCCGCTTTCCCCCGGCATCATGACATCGAGCACAAGCAGGTCGAAGTCGAGGCCGGCGAGCTTGCGGCGGGCCTCGTCGGCATTGCCGGCGACGGTGACGCGGAAGCCGTTTTCGGTCAGATATTGCTTGAGAAGATTGCGGATACGGGTGTCGTCGTCGACCACGAGCAGATGCGGCGCATCGTCGTCCGGTGCGGCCGCCTGGTCGATCCTCTCAGTGCTCTCCATGGCTTTTCCCTGACATTTTTGCGGACCCAACGTCGATCTGAGCTCTCAGTTCCGGATTGACCATCGCTTCGAGGAAGCGTTCCACCAAGGTCCGTTCGGCGGCACCGCAATCTTCCAATGCAGCACGGATGCGGCGCGACTGTGGCCGCGCCAGCGCCAGCGCCAGCGCACGGCCCTTGGCCGTCGGATAGAGTTCACGCTGGCGGCGGTCGCGCGGGCCCTGCAACTGCACGACGTGATCGGTGTCGATCAATTGCTTGAGCACACGCGCCAGGCTCTGCTTGGTTATCTTCAGCACATCGAGCAGTTCGGCGACGGTCAGGCCCGGCCGGCGGTTGACGAAATGCAGCACGCGGTGGTGGGCGCGGCCGAAGCCGTAATCAGCCAGGATCTGGTCGGGATCGGAAGTGAAGTCCCGATAGGCGAAGAAGAAGAGTTCGATGATGGCGAAGTCGATGCCGTCCTCGCTGGTGATCGCGGTCCTGATCGGTTTTCCGGCAGGTGGGTTTTTATCCGTCATCATTTCTCCATCGGAACGGGAGATTATGTCAGTACTATTGACGTAATTTCCCTGCAATGGTAATTTTTGACAAGCTTTTGGGCGGATTGCGAACGAAAAGGCAAGGCGGGCTGGTTTTTCCGGAATTTCCTGAGTTTGCCAGAGCACGATTATCCGCCTAGGCTTCGAGACACCGGCTGGCGTCGCCAATCGCATGGCGCGGCCAAAAGAACACGCAACGATACTGAGATATGCGGACCGAGGTCCGCGGGAGGTTACCATGGCATCCGTTCCCTTCGATCAACTGGACGGCTTCATCTGGATGAATGGCGAGTTCGTCCCGTGGGGAGACGCCAAGATCCACGTTCTGACCCACGGCCTGCATTACGCCAGCGCGGTCTTCGAGGGCGAGCGTGCCTATGGCGGCGAGATCTTCAAGCTCAACGAGCATACCGAGCGCCTGCATGAATCGGCGCGCCTGCTCGGCTTCAAGATTCCCTATTCGGTGGCCGAGCTCAACGACGCCTCGACCACGCTCCTGAAGAAGCAGGGCTTCCAGGACGCCTATGTCAGGCCGATCGCCTGGCGCGGCAGCGAGCAGATGGGCGTTTCGGCGCAGAACAACCGCATCAATGTCGCTATCGCCATCTGGCAGTGGCCGAGCTATTTCGACCCGGCGCAGAAGCTGAAGGGCATCCGTCTCGATGTGGCGGAATGGCGCCGGCCCGACCCGCGCACGGCGCCGTCGCGGTCGAAGGCCGCCGGCCTCTACATGATCTGCACCATGTCCAAGCATGCCGCGGAGGCCAAGGGCTACGCCGACGCCATGATGCTCGACTGGCGAGGCCAGGTCGCGGAAGCGACCGGCGCCAACATCTTCTTCGTCAAGGACGGCAAGATCCACACGCCCAAGCCCGACTGCTTCCTCGACGGCATCACCCGTCGCACCGTCATTGGCCTGGCCAGGGATCGCGGCCTGGAGATCATCGAACGCGCCATCCTGCCGGAAGAACTGGAAGGGTTCGAGCAGTGCTTCCTGACCGGAACGGCAGCGGAAGTAACCCCGGTTTCTGAGATCGGCCCCTACCGACTCGAAGTCGGCGAGATCGCCAAGAATCTCATGAACGACTATTCTATCGCCGTTCAACCCAAGCATGCCATCGCCGCAGAATAACGATAGTCACAGCTTTTCGGGCAAGTAGGGGCGGTTTTGCGGCCGCCCCTTTTATTTCAGCGTTTGTGCATTTGACTTTCATCGAATTCGGCGTCTCTCATGATCGTGTCGGCCCGGGAGGCTGGCAGCTATGGAGGGACTAATCATATGGACATGAACACGCTTCTTCCGATCATCATTCAGATCATTACAGGCATTATCGGTGGTCAGGCGGTCGGCGCGGCGATCAAGACGGCGGCGATGGGTCAGCTTCCCAAAATCCTGGGCGGAGCCATCGGCGGTGTCGGCGGCGCGGCGATCCTCGGCAGCCTGCTCGGCCACGGCGTCGATCCGGCCGCGGCGGCGACCGGCGGCCTGGGCAGCGCGCTCAACCTGCAGAACATCGTCGGCGGCGCCGGCGGCGGCGCGATCCTGACCGGCATCCTGGGCGCGGTCATGGGCGCCATGAAGAAATAAGCCTGCCAATCTCGGGCTGGCAAAATGGGCGGCTTCGGCCGCCCATTTCATTTTGGACAAGCACTGTTTGACCTTCCGGCTGTGGACGGTTTTGACCGATGGCTCTACATGATCGCTGACACAGCGAAAGGACGATCATGGGTCAGCTCAATGCCGGCATCGTGCCGGTCACACCGTTCCAGCAGAACTGCACCATCCTGTTCGACATGGATGACAAGCGCGGCGTGGTGGTCGATCCCGGCGGCGACATCGACAAGGTGCTGGGGGTGTTGAAGGACAATGCGATCACGGCCGAGGCGATCTGGATCACGCACGGCCATATCGACCATGCCGGCGGCGCCATGGAGTTGAAGGAAGCACTCGGCATCGAGATCATCGGCCCGCATGAAGCCGACAAGATGCTGCTCGACAATCTGGAGAACCAGGGCAGGCGCTACGGCATCGGCGGCATGCGCAATTGCGTGCCCGACCGGTTTCTTACAGAAGGCGAGACGGTGTCGTTTGGAGGCCACATGTTCGAGGTGCTGCATTGCCCCGGCCACGCGCCGGGCCATGTCGTCTACTACAACCGCGCAGCCAAATTCGCCCATGTCGGCGACGTCCTGTTTCGCGGCTCGGTCGGCCGCACCGATCTGCCGGGCGGCGACCACGCGGCACTCATCGCCTCGATCAAGGACAAGCTGTTGCCGCTTGGCGACGACATCGGCTTCATTTGCGGTCACGGTCCTGGCGGGCGCTTCGGCGAGGAACGGCGGACCAATCCGTTTTTGACCTGAATGAGATCTGGACCGGCTCCGGGTTCGAAGCCCACAGCATGTCGCGGCAAACAGGATTGCCCGACCTGCTGTAAACTTCTGATTATGCATGTCATTATCCGGAACCGAGGACACTTCCGGGCGACACGCTCTAGCAGCCGATAAAAAAGCGCCGGCCTTGCGGTCAGCGCTTTTGTTTGGGGCAGGGAAGCCTCAGTTGGCGGTGCAGAAATGCTGTTCGCCATCACTGCCGGTGAAGGTGCCGGTCCGGGAATTGAAGCTGCGGTATCGGTCCGAGCAGTACTCGTACCAGCCGCGCGTCCACGGTTCGGCATAGCGGTCGGCATAGACCACCTGCGGTTCCACGTAGTAGCGGCGCACCGGGGCCGGGCGTATCCGCACGTCACGATCATAATAGCCGTCATCGTAATAACGGTCGGAATCGGGCGGCGGCCGGTCATTGGCCAACGCGCCACCGATCAGCGCACCGGCGGCGAGGCCGAGAACGCCGGCCGCGACAGCATCGCCATGGCCATGGCCGTGATGGTGCCAACGGTTCCAGTCACCGGCATTGGCCGCCGAAAAGGTCCCCAGCGTGGTGGCGACCACGGCGGCGGACAGCACGGCTGTCTTGAAAATTCGGTTCATCTTGGTCTCCTTCGTGTCGGGCCGTGCAGTTTTGCAGGGGATGCGGTCCGGCTTTACGAATGATTAATATGGGACCGTGGCTGAACGGGGGCTGAACGAAAATTTGACCGCACGCCGTGTTTCACGACATCAAACCCGCACCTACGGGGCGCGGACCAGACCTGCCGGAGCCGGCGTCGGTCCGAAGCCGGCTTAGCCGACCGACAGGTTGACGGCCTTCGGTCCCTTGCCGCGCTTGTCCGGTTCGGTGTCGAATGTCACTTTCTGCCCATCTTCGAGACCGGGAAGACCCGACGCCTGCACGGCCGAAATATGGACGAAGACATCCTTCGCGCCATCATCCGGTGTGATGAAGCCGAAGCCTTTGGCATGGTTGAAGAATTTGACGGTGCCGGTCTGCGGCATGGGAAGCTCCTTTGATCCCATAAACTCCAGTCTCGGGCCGGCAAATGCCCGAATGGAAATTTGTCCTTTATTTTAGCGCTATCGGCAAGTGAAAGTTTTCCGGGCACTTAAAGCACGTCGTGCTTTAAGTGCTTGTTATGACGCGTGTCATTGGCCCGGACCGGATGAACTTCCGGATGACATGCGTTTATGCTGCGCCACGGACATGAAAAAGGCGCGACGAAAACCGCCGCGCCTTTCAAAAATCTGTCTGCCTGCCCAGGTGCTGGTCAAGCTCCTCGATCGCCCATCCGCCTGGGATGAGCGGCGTGCCGATCGCTCAGGCTGCGCGCAGGTTGACCGCCTTCGGGCCCTTGCCCATGCGGTCCGGCTCGACGTCGAAGGTGACCTTCTGGCCGTCGACCAGCGTGCGCAGGCCCGAGGCCTCGATCGCTGAAATGTGGACGAACACGTCCTTGGCGCCGCCGTCGGGCGTGATGAAACCGAAGCCTTTGGTCGCATTGAAGAATTTAACGGTGCCGGTCTGGGCCATTGGGGAAACTCCTTCACCCGTTCAGTCTTGGTGGTCCTGCCCGCCACCTGGCGTCGAGGGCAGTTCCTGGTGGTTGCTTCGGCAGTCATGCATTGGCGCATGGTCAAAACCCCCCGCCGAAAAAACGGGGCCGTCAGAGATTCACAGTATCGGGGAAAGGTCGTCCAAAACGTTCCGCTCTCCGGGTCGCAAATGCCCGAACACAGAATTTATCGCACGGAAACGTGAACGTTGCAAGATAGCGCCGCGGGCCGCCGCCACGAGCGCATCCGACGCAAAAAAATCGACCGATCAGGGCGTCGACCGGCTGCAAATAGGCTTCGTTGCCCGAGGGGTCATCGGCCCAGGGCCGTGGTCATATATAGGCCACAAGTGATGATTGGCGGCGAGGCCCTCACTGATCCCGGTCATTTCCCGACAGAGGCCGCGAACGGGGTTTGCAATTGGCAATGGAATAGCGAGGATCATGCCATAGGCGACTGATTTAAATCTTGTTTTGATCGATATCATTGTCAGCGAACCGCCAAGCAGTCTTGGGCGGTATGGACCGAGACGGGGATCGGGGGAGAGACGATCATGAGGTTTCTTGCGGCAATCTTCTCACGGCAGGGTTTTACCATCCTGTTCCTGTCGGCAATTCTCGCCGCCTGTACGGTCGTCGTCGATGAAGGACCGGGGCCGCGCCCGCCGCGCCCTGATCCGCAATTCTGCACCGAGCAGTACGAGCCGGTCTGCGCCCGGCGCGGCGGTGATCGCCAGACCTTCGCCAATGCCTGCCTTGCCGATCGGGCGGGTTACCGCATCGTGCGCGACGGCCCCTGCCGCGACGGCGGTAGTGGTGGCGGCGAGCAGACGTTCTGCACCCGCGAGTACGCGCCGGTGTGCGCCCGCCGGCATGGCGAGATGCGCACCTTCCCCAACGCCTGCGAGGCCCGTGCCTCGGATTATCGCATCGTCGGCGACGGGCCGTGCTGACGGGGCTTAACCCGGCTCGCGCCTATAGTGGGTGTTTGAAGCCCTTCCGCTCAGGCGGCCGGATTGTCGGCCAGTTCGAGATTGTCTTCCGTGGTGACCCGTTCGTGGGTCTCCTGCTCGCTGCGGATACGGTACTGTGGGGAACCGTCCTTGACCGGCAGCCTGCTCTTGATCTCGAACAGTTCCGCGGTCTTGTTGAGCAGGCCGGTCCGGCTTTTCATACGCACGGTCTGTCCGATGGCAAAGAGATGCGAGGGGGTGTCGGTGCGCGGACGCGCATTCTGTTGAAAACGGATCATGCTGCATTCTCCCGGTCGCGCACCAGCGCGGTCTCGAGGTCCAGGTAGTCGATGGCGACAAGCTGGCTGGTGAGCGGATTGTTCACCGCCCTTGCCGGCAGATGGATGAAAGTGGCGACGCGGCGCCAGGCAAGCCGCGCAATGCCCTCGATCAACTCTTCGTCGTGATCGATGTCGTAGTGGCCAGCCGGCAGTTGTCCTTCCAGGCCAGCGAGCACGAACGGTGCGGTGAAATGGGCGATGGAACGGGTGGTGCGGTCCGGCATTGTCCTGATATTTCCCGCCTTGTGGCGTCACGCAAACAGCGGCTTGAGAGCAAAAAAGCAGGACACGGCGAATGTACCGCGCGTCCGGTATCGGCATCTGGAATGAGATTGGCGGGTCTAGAACCTCTGACGCCGCGAGATGCCAATTCTGGCCCAAACGATATCTTCCTATATAGCTCAATTTGGAGCTTCATTCAAGAAGAATCATGAAATTCCTCGCTTCGATTTCAAAAATAGACGGCTATAAATTTTAGAATAATTCTGCTACGGTTCAGATATCTTCAAAAATTTCTCGGAAGCGCGCCGAATATTTACTCGGCGCCTGTAATTTTATTTTTTCTGAAAGGGATAAAACCATGGATTCATTCAGAACTTCGAAAGGGAAGAGCGTGGCGATCAATCCCATCATCAAGCCAAGCGCCACGTACGCCATTGGCGCTGCCGGAAAGCCGATGGTCGTCCAATCGGCGCGGCTGACCATCAGAAGCGACGAGGCGGCAAGGCGAACGATCTCCGATACCGATGGCACTGTGAGGCGGGCCAGGCAGGTTGCCGAGACCAATCCCTGATCTGATCGCTTTCGCCGCGATGTAGGGCACAGAACCAAGCAAAGCCTTGAACCTGTAGCGCCGATGGCCTAGATCGCGGCAGGCGCATAACACGGCAGGTGTCCCATCAACAGAGATCAGAGAAGAGCGGCGGGTGCGGGAGCCAAATCTGGCGCGGCCAAATCTGGCGCGGGAGGCCAGCCGCCGCTGGGCCTCGATCAGTATGTGCAGCAGGCGCTGCAACTGCACCAGGCCGGGCGCCGGCAAGAGGCCGAAGCGATCTACCGGCAGGTGCTGGCGCGTCAGCCCAAACATGCGGCCGCGGCGCATTTCCTGGGGTTGCTGCTGCACCAGACCGGGCGCAGCGAAGAAGGGATGGATTTCCTCGAACAGTCGGTTCAGCTACAGCCGACGAATCCCGACTTCCTCAACAATCTCGGCACGGTGATGCGCGATCTGGGCCGTGTCACGGCGGCGATCGATTTCTTCCGCGGCGCGGTGGATCTGCGGCCGGAGCAGCTTGCGGCGCGCGACAATCTCGGCTCGTCGCTGAAGCAGATCGGCCGGTTCGAGGAGGCCGAGGACATCTATCGCGGCACGGTGCAGCGCAACCCATTCCACGTGCGCGCGCGGATCGGGCTTGCCGAAACCCTGCAGGAAGCCGGACGCCTCGAGGAGACGCTGGCTGTTTTCCACGAGGCACTGACCATCCGGCCCAAGGATGCCGACCTGCTGCACGGACTGGGCGTCGGGCTGATGGAGAAGGGCAAGCTCGACGAGGCGGCCGACCTGTTCCGGCAGGCGGTGGCGATCCAGCCCGCCATGGCCCGCGCGTGGCTGATGCTGACGCAGGTCAAGCGCCAGAAGGAGCGCGATGCCGAATTGGCCGGCATGGAGGCGCAGCACGCCAAGGCGCCTCAGGACAGCCTGGCACGCATGCAGCTGTCGTTTGGCCTCGGCAAGGCCAATGACGATCTGAAGGATTATGGCAAGGCTTTCGACTACTTCGCCGAGGGCAATGCCATCCGCCGCAAGGGCATCGACTATGATCCGGTGAAGACACGTGCCGAATTCGAGGCGATGAAGACGGTGTTCGACGCCGGCTTCTTCGAAAAGCACAGACCGAGCCCGATCACCGACGATGCGCCGATCTTCGTCGTCGGCATGCCGCGTTCGGGTACGACGCTGGTCGAACAGATCATCGCCAGCCACGCCCAAGTCTACGGCGCGGGCGAGCTCGGCATCTTGAAGACGGCGGTCGGCAGGCAGTTCCCGTCGAACATGCCGGGCGGTTTCCCCTGGGGCGTGGCCGACACGGACGATGCGGATTTCGCCGAGGCGGGGCAGGCCTATCTCGACATGCTCCATGCCCGCTATCCGCATATGCGCCACGTCACCGACAAGATGCCGGGCAACTTCCTGCTCGTCGGCTTCATCCACATGATGCTGCCGAAGGCAAAAATCATCCACTGCGCCCGCGATGCGGCGGCGACATGCCTGTCGATCTACAAGGTGCATTTCCGCGGCGACAGCCACCGCTATGGCTATGACCTCGGCGAGCTCGCCGATTTCCACAATCTCTATACCGACATCATGGCGCATTGGCACAAGGTGCTGCCCGGCGTCGTGCACGATGTGCGCTACGAGGATTTCGTCGCCGACCAGGACGGGCAGAGCCGGGCGCTGATCGATTATCTCGGCCTGCCATGGGAGGATGCCGTGCTGTCGTTCCACCAGACCGACAGGCCGGTGCGCACGGCATCCGCCGCGCAGGTGCGCCAGCCGATGTACCAGGGGTCGGTCGATCTGTGGAAGCGCTATGGCGACAGGCTGAAGCCGTTGCTCGACAAGCTAGGTCGATATTGAGGTGAGGCCGGCCCGCGAACGGTGGTTGCCTGCGCTTCCGGTACTCACGTACTCAAACGTACGCTCTGTTCCGGTTCTCGGAAACCATCGTCTCGACTCGGCCTGACCTCAATCTCGACCTAGGGCGTAGTGACGATTTAACTACCTGAGCCAGATAGCGATAGCGGCAAGTTTGACAAAGCCCATGAAG
>NZ_JAPYKS010000059.1:0-8574 GCF_037179605.1 Mesorhizobium salmacidum (SeqCode) | reverse complement strand
GAGTACGCGACGGCGGACCTGGGCTACATCATCGAAATCGAGCGGCTTCAATCCAAGGTCGGCGGCGCCGATAAACTGGTGCCGATTTCGCTTCGGGCCACCACCATCTTCCGGCAGGAGGATGGCGCGTGGAGGATCGTCCTTCGTCACGCCGATCCGATAACCTCAGCGCGGCCGGCTGCGTCCATAGTTGGGCAGTAGAAGGTTTGCTGCCTGAGGAAGTTGCTAATGCCCACCGGACCTAAAGGCTTCGCGAAGCCGAAGTGACGATCGGGCGGCTTGGCGAAGCGGATATCCACAGATGGGAGAACGCCTCATTCGGCGGGGGTGTTCAACGACTAAATTCCAAAGTGAGACACTTCTCTATTCGGCGTGTTGAGGTCAAGCGCTACCGAGCTTTTCCGTGCCTCCGGCGTTTTTACGTCTTCGCAGGGCCTTGCTTCTCTCCGGGATCGGCGTTTCGCCCTCCCTGTATGGGGTCAGAAGAATGAGGCGGCACAATCTACCAAGCGTCTTGATCGCATGTTGCAATCAGTACCAGTGTCTCAGCGAACTCGCCTCATCCATCGTCCTGCGAAGGACGTTCGTCCGCCGGCGGCGGAACTTTCTGTCTATCTCCTTTGCGGCCCTTCTGGATCAGGTGGCTGACGCCATGGTTTCCCGCGTCCAGCGGAACTCGGTGCCGTCCAGCCACATGCGATGCATGATGACTGCCAGGCGACGTGCGAGCGCGACAATTGCTTTGCGCATCCCACGTCGCTTGGCGACGTTCATCGCCCAGGCCTTGAGCCACGACCATTTCGTCACGCGAGTCATTAGCGTTTGGGCAGCCTCATAAAGCAACGTCCGCATCATGCCGTCCCCGCACAGGGATATGCATCCAACGCGCTTACTTTCGCCGGACTCGTCGAGCTTCGGTGTCAGCCCCAGGATCGGCCCTACCGCCTTGGAGTTTCTGAACCGCTGTGGGATGTCGATTGTCGCGGTATACGCGAGCGCCACTACGGAGCCGACACCAGGGACTGTCATCAAGCGCCGGCAGGTCATATCGTCTCTGGCGATCCCCAGCACTTTTTTGTGCAGGCGCGCAAATTCCTCGCGCAACTTCCGCCTGGCGGCCAGCAGCGGCTCCATGATCTCTTCGAGATCGGGCACGCCTTCGACGAGCTCGCAAATCCGTTCCTCGAACTTTACCGTTCCCACAACACCGACCTTGAGGCCAAAGTTGCGCAGAAGGCCGCGGACGTCGTTCTCAATGGCGATTGCCTTCCCCTGCAGCAGCTTGCGGGCAGTCAAGAACGCCCGCCGCTTCTGGCTCGTCAGCGTCTTCACATGCACCGGGCGGTAGAGGTTGACCCGCATCATCTGCGCGATGCCGCGCGCGTCATTGCGATCCGTCTTGTTCGGCCGCGCCTTCAGGAACGCCTTCACATGGCGCGTCTCGATGCAGATGACCGGCAACCCGGCACTCGCCAGCCCCTCGAAAAGCCATTGTGACAAGGGCCCGGCCTCGAGACCGACCCGTTCAATGTTCAAGGCAGGATCCTTCAGGACGGCGAGGAGATCGTCGGGGTGGCTGACAACCTTCACCTCGCGACAGATCTTGCCGGATTCGTCGACAATGCAAACGGCGGTCTCTTTCACCGAGACATCGAGGCCGATAAAGTGCGTCATGTTGCGCTTCCTTTCCTGATGCTTGTGGCTGTTGGACAGACCACGTTCTATCATCAGCTCGAAGCGCAGCACCTTCCCGCATCATCGTTGAAGACGCGGCGCAAGCCGAATACCCCATCTACCTCGCAGTTGACTCGTTCGCAGTCCGTTCCCCATTTTGGTCTTCCCTGACGTAATCAGCCGGCTCCAAAATGTGCGGACGCGTTTTTGTAAAGACCACAATTCCCGACATGGTGAGTCGGTTCGAGTTCGCTCATCCGGGCGAGGTCGAACGGCTAGGCAATAGTTCCCGCTCTGGAACGGGGCGCCCAGCCTGACCTATCCGATCATCATCCGCGAAGAGCTATCGACCAGCATGGCCGGCTTAGTGTCGGCGCGTTGGGGGCTCGTGCCTGGTTGGGCTCGGGATGTGGCAGCCGCCCGCCACCGGTCCACGCCCGCTGCGAGACCATCGCGACTAACGGCATGTTCAAGAAAGCATATACGTCGCGCCGCTGCCTGGTGCCCGTCGACGGCTATTTTCGAATGGCAGAAGCTCGATGCCTCGGGGAAGAAGAAACAGCCCTATGCCATCGCCATGAAATCCGAGAGCCCTTTGCTTTGGCGGGCATCTGGGAAGAGTATGCCGACAAGGTGACCGGCGAATTGATCCGGACCTTCGCAATTGCCACGTGCGAGCCGAATGAGTTGATGGCGTCGATACACGACGCATGCCGGTGATCCTGGCCCCAGTCGACTACATGCGCTGGCTAGGGCCAGACCCGGATCCTCGCGACCTGATGAAGCCGTTCCCTTCGGACCTGATGAAGATGTGGCCGATCGACACCAAGGTCGGTTCGCCACGGAACAACACGCCCGACATCATCGACGAGATCGGCCGCGGGCCGAGCGGTTAGCGAACCGTCTGCGCCATGAACCGATCGCAGTTCTTTTTCGATCTGTCGCTGGATGATCCGCGATAGTTCGACGGCCTTCTCCTCGTCGTCGACCAGGCTGTTGATAACGCAACTTACACACGCGCCTGACGGTCATCTCGATTTCCGGCCGGTCGCGGATGAGTTTTGCGTTCAGGTCAGCCTGCTGCCTTTCGTCCATGTAAAGCATGGTATGTTCTCCTACAGGTACTGCTCTCCGTCGGCCCGGTGCTCGAAACAGAACCAGTGCGGGTCTTGGCGAGGCCGGGCAAAACCGAAGCCTGCATGCTTCGCGCAACCCGTATGCTCGCACAGATGCCCGTGCACTCGGGCGCGCTCGCGCGGTGCCGGCGCTCATGCCGTCGGCAAGCTTGGCAGGTTCGTCGCTCATGGGGGATAGTTTCCACAAGACGTCTTGACGGGCAAGAAATTTGTTCCTTATTCGTTCTCATGGCGCACGATCCGATCGACACGCTGGGGAAGGCGACCCGGCACAATATGCTTGTGAAGGTGGAATGTAGTTGCGGCAACGTCCGCTACTGCAGATCGGCCGATCTGATGATGGTCTATGGAGGCGCAGCATCTAGCAAAGTCGACATGTCTGCAAGCGACCAGGATTATTCTGGTAAATTTCGGAATTGGAAACCGCCGAAGCGAAGATTTGGTCAGAAGCTTCAGATATACTCGATTATATAACCACAAACTTGTGCATTTACGCTCTCAGTCGCGTCTGTCAGCCGTCGCGGGAGCACGTGGAACATTGTTGCGTCGAAACACTTCGGCGGTTGCACTGTTGTTCTCCCATTACACGGTGCATGTTCCCACGACTGTTGAACTGGCCCGCTGCCGAAAGGTAGCGGGCTTTTTTCTATTTCCGTCGAGGAAACACGAGGACCTTCGCTGCGGTCTCCAACTCCAGCGGTTCGTGGCCAGGCTGCTCGTGCCACATCACCTGGCGCAGGTCGCGCTTGTCCACCGCTTGGCCGCAGACCTTGCACAGGTAGAAACGGTCGCCGTCGGCCTCGCCCTCGCGCGGCTTGCCTTCGATTCGTGGTCCAAGGTCAGGTAGCTTCGTCATGCCGGAAGCAACATCCGGCCACGGCAAACGTTCCGCTATTTTAGCTAAAGCTGATTGAATCGCGTGCCTTGCGAGTCGGTGCATGCGTCTGAAATTCATCAAGCCGATGGAGCCGGAACTGGTCGACACGCCACCGCAGGGCGATGACTGGCTCCATGAGATCAAATTCGACGGGTATCGCACCCAGCTCATCAAGGACCAAGACGGTATTCGGCTGATCACCAAGAACGGTTACGACTGGACAGGCCGCTACATCCAACTTGCAGGGGAAGCCGCGTCGATCGAGGCGGAAAGCTTCATCATCGATGGCGAGGCGATTACGATCAACGAAGCGGGCCTGTCCGACTTCCACGTGCTGCAATCAGCCGCCACCAGCCGCAAGCCCTCGCGCGACCTGTATTTGGTGGCGTTCGACCTCCTCCACCTCAACGGACACGACCTGCGGAACCTGCCGATAGAAGACCGTCGCGAGATCCTGCAGGAGTTGCTTCCGGCGGGTGGCCGTATCCAGTTCAGTGAAGCGATGCCGGGCACTGGCGCCGCTGTCTATCACCTGGTGGACCAGGCAGGGCTGGAAGGCATGCTCTCAAAGCGCAAGGACAGCGTCTATCGCAGCGGCCCGACGATGAACTGGCGCAAGATCAAGTGCTATGCCGAAAAGGAGATGGACATTATTGGCGTGCAGCGAGAGGCCGGCAAGCCGGCCACGGTGCTGATGGCCGACAAGGGCCGTTACGCCGGCGGCGCATTCGTCACTTTCAAGGCCGATAAGCGCCAGCGCCTATGGGACCGGGTGCAGGGGAAGGTAGGCGGGCCGGTCCCGAAAGGGCTCAAGAGCGACAAGGCGGAGTGGCTGAAACCCGGTCTCGTTGGCCGCGTGCGGTTCCTGAAGGGCGAGGAGAAGCTCCCCCACGCCAAGCTGCTCGATTTTCGAGATAAGCAATAGCCAGCGCTTGCCCATGCCGGCTCGGCATCCAAGAAGGAGAGTTACCTGAGAGGACGCCGAGCCTAACCGACCAGACTAGCGGGGGGCCGCGTCGTCTCGCCGGCTAAGAGTTTATGCGCTCTTTAGGCAACTCGCACAAAGCGTCCGAACGAACTAAGGGATCAGCCGATCGACGGTGCTCACCAACCGCTGTTCTGGCGCTGCCGGCGCTGGCCATCGTGGCGCGTTGGTGGTTGCACCTGGGCTGAAGCCATCATATCGGCTTGTCGACCAGCAGTCTCTTTCGCGTCGGTGGTTTGTAGGCATTCACCAGCCTGAGAACAGAGGCATCGACCGTAACGGGAATGCCCAGGTTCACCGTCACGCGGTTTTTGTCGAGTAGGTAGGTGACGTCGCCAATCAACTCGATGTGCTGACCCTTCCGCACCTGCATTGTTCGATCGACAATCGAATGCGGCTGGCCGTAGGACGGGATTGATACGCTCACGCGATCGTCTGTCACTCGCCGCCGAACGGTCGCGGTGATTGCGACCTCATCGCCGATGTTGAAGGCCTTCGCCATTTCCATGAGTCTGGAGCGGCGCCGGCCTTAGTCAAGCGATTGCTAATATGAGGTGGTGCTCTGAAGCGGCGACCCGGCTGCCGAAGTTTTTTCGCAACGGGCCGGAACAAAACCGTGTTTTTTGAATAAGGTTTCCATGTCATCGGGACATTGCCTATGCGGAGGTGTGCGCTACCAAATCGCAGGCGAGCTCGCAGAGCCTATCGCCTGTCACTGCACCCAGTGCGCGCGCACCAGCGGCAACTTCGCGGCCATGGCAGCCTGCCGATCGGCCGATCTTAGGCTGCTGACTTCGTCCACATTGCGCTGGTATCGGTCGTCGCACAATGTCGAGCGCGGCTTCTGCTCACGCTGCGGCGGCAACCTATTCTGGAGAGCGACTTCTAGCGGGGAAATCTTCATCTCGGCGGGCACTCTTGACCCGCCGACGGGCCTTCATCTCAGCAAACACATTTTCGTCGGCTCGAAATCTGATTTCTACGATCTGACGGATGGTCTCCCCCAAGAACAGGAAGGTTAGCCTATGTTCCGGCGATAGCGGCCTCACGCCCAGCGCCGCCGGGCAGGAGCCGTAGCGGCTTTCACAGACACGCTGTAAGCTCCACACCCAAATCTTGGGGGAGATGTTCGATGACACGTGCTCTGACAGACGTTCTTGCCGGCCTTAATACCGTGTTCGCATTTCTTATCACACTGGGCGGCGGCTTCGCGGGCTGGGCTCATCTTCATGAGAGAGGTGCCAGTGCTGGCCTTGTCGGAGCGATCTCAGGGCTAATGGCCGGCTTCGCTCTCGCTGCCGTGGTATGCGGGACGCTCGCAACACTGCTGCTCATCGAAAACCACCTGCATAACCTATTGACGGCAGCGGAACGGGACCGCGCACGCAAGCAGTGATGATGGCAAACCTACGTTCTCTCTGACGAGTTCATGCACCAGAGAATGGCCGCTGCCGCGATCAGGATGGATGAAATAATTCTGCCGTCCCCGACACTCACGTCTGAGGGCGGAAAGAAAAACCCGTTGAAGCCTGGTGAATACCAAATGCAGCAGCCGAGAAATCCGAAGACGATCGCGATTGGCTTGCTCATCAGATTTTGCTCAGCATCTCGCCAGTGTGGACCTTGAACGACGTTCCGTCTTTCATCAGCTCAACACCGACGCCGTTTTCAAGCTCGTACCGGTCGCGGCCTTTCGCGTATTGAGGCGGTGAACTGTTGAGACCAACCATGACTTGAAAATGGAGGACGATGCATTCTTGGCCGTTCGCCTGTCTGCATCGAATGCCATCAATAATTTCTTGCTTATTCATTTGCCCCTCGCTCGCCTCACTTGAATCATCGCGCAACTGTTGCGGACAAGCAAGCCGGCTCCCCGTAAGGAGTGCTTGACGATTTCAGCGGATAAGTGCGTCGATCTCTTCGGAAGACAGGGTGCCGCATTCGGCAAGGGCGTCCGCGACTTTCGCAATCCTGCCGCGATGCCTTCGAACCAATCCGGCTGTGCGGGTTCGCAAGCGATCGATATGCCGATCTCTGTCAGCCTCCCAGATGCCCGAACGCTTTGGCACGGCGGCGCCGTCCTCCGCCATCATCACTATCTGCCATTGGTCATCGCCGTCTCCACCTTCGCACGTTCCGAAGAATTCGTACTCGGCCAGGGCGCCAGCCATGAAGCTCATCATCCGGCCGTGAAAGACGGTCGAGGCGTCCCGATATCGCTCCCGCTGTTCCCAATCTCCCAAGATTTGCCAGGGGTCGCCGACGATGCCATGACCGGCTGAATCGTCGTCAGCAATGATGGTTGCGTACCCGCACCCCATGCCGAGGACGCGGCCAATAACAGCATGGCCGGCTTCGTGGATGGCAGTGTGGCGAAGATCGTTATCCATGAGCTTTCCTTAGCCTCACCCCAGCCCCACCGCCATTCTCGGGGATGAACTCGACGCCAGCAGTTTCGAGGGCACGGCAGACCGCATCGACGTTGTTCGCCATACCAACCGCCGGGCCTTCGCTGCCCTCCATTCGCTTCACGGTCGGCACTGACACCTTTGATCGCTCGGCCAATTCCGATTGTGTCATGCCGACGAGAGTTCGCGCGGCTGCAATCTGTCGGCCTGTCGGCTTATCCATTCGTATCAACTTTATCTAAAAGTGTTGACGATAGTACAACGGTGATCTATTCGTATCACTTGCAATACGAAAACATCAACGGAGTCGACACCATGCCGAACACCCATGTTCCGGCAGCTGGAAGCTATGCCCGCTGTCGAGGCAATGCAGATCATCACCGGGCGGTTTTCCCGGCGTGCCATGCTCATTGGCGCAATAGCCTCTCTGCCCGCCTTGGCAGGCGCTACAGCGGCGCCAACGATACGGGCAGTAACGATGCTCGATAAGCCAAGGCGTCGGAGCACCGAAGAATGGTGGGCGAGCATCGAGGCGCGGATGGCCGAACTGCCGCCCGAGGTAGCCGAACGCCTTCGGGCGCAGTTCAACCAAGTGGTCGAACGTCTTTGGCGGCTGCACCAGAGCGGTGCCGACGACGCGGAGATCAAGGGCTGCATCGCCAGTTGGCGGAAGGACAACCTGAGGCGGGAGGGTGCGATAGGGGCAGCGATCTTGCGGATGCGAGAAGCCGGCGCCGACCACGACACGATCATGGCCTATATTCGCAGCGATGAGGCGTGGGCATGAACGCGCTGGCTGGAACATTGAAGCCCTACGGTATTCCCGATGGCATGGACCCTCGCGCATGGCGGAAGGCGATCCACGCGGCGTCAATGAGCTTCTCGACCAGTCGATGGCGCTGATCACCGCGCTCGACGTGATGGAAGCGGATTGCGACCTGGAGCCCAGCGGCGACGAGCTGGACGCCTCCGCTACTCATGGCTGGTCTACAGGAGGCCATTGGGATGAGGACACAGAGCAGGAGGACAGCGGCTTCGGCGATCAGGACGGCATGAACGAGGACTGCACGGGCGAGCCGTCGCTTGGCTGGACAGCGGTCCTGATGATCAAGGTGGTCGCCGACTGGATCACAGGCGCCGCAGTAGGAGCGGCTATGCTACCGCCGACTTCGAACCGCGGAATCTCAGTTGCATGTTTCGATCATTTGGCACTACATTCACCATAGACAAGCATTGCTTGCTATCTGCTGCCCATAAGACAGAGACGTACCGAAGTCCTTGTTCCCTCAAGTGGCGGCGATGGTGCCCTCGGTAGGCACGCATATTACCATTCCTGAGGTTCCGCGCGCGAGGTAGTGCAGACCAGCACGCGTGTTTTGTCGAGCTCGGTGGAAAGGGAAAGCAAATGGCGAATGTCAACGATGCGCCGGTTCTGTCCTCGGTGGCGACGAGCGCGACGTATACGGAGAACGCGGCGGCGCAGACACTCTCGCC
>NZ_JAPYKS010000058.1:0-10263 GCF_037179605.1 Mesorhizobium salmacidum (SeqCode) | reverse complement strand
CCCATCATGCGGCGGCTCCGCGCCGACCGCGAAGAGAAGCGAGTGACCCGCGGGGCGACATGATCCGGAAAGAAGACGGGAAAAGCTTGACCTCACCGACCCCAATCAGAGAAGCCTGCTAGAGCATGCACAGTGGATATCGCTGAACCTGGTCGTATGCGAGGAAATCATGCGTATTTGTGTGGCAGCTGCAATTCTTGGGTCTCTTCTGCCGGCACCCGCGGCAGCACGTGACATAACCGTTGCCACGTGGAATCTGGTTGGCACGTGGACAAGGCCACGGCCGCGACATGGTTCGCAAAATGCGATGGTCTGTTTGAAAAGGACACCACCACCGGCGTCTGGAAGCCCTCGACTGGCGGAACGGCATCCCTGGCTGGGAGGTCAATTTTCGTGAGAAGGTCGAATGGGATTGGACCAAATTCCCGGTGTGCGATGTCTACAAGGATCGCTCCTTCGATACTGTGCCAGTGACTGTCGGCGCGTATGACAAGCGGCTGCAGCAGCTCAATGATTTCATACAGAACACCATCCCTGCCGACATCTACGCTTTTGAGGAGGTGAGTGGCGAGCAGGCCGTTCGAGAGGCCCTGCCTGACGGGGGGAACGGTTATAACGTCTGCAGTTACTCCGACTTCAAAGTTCAGCGCCTTGCTGTCGCGTGGAAGTCGGAGCTTGGTGAGGCGGTTGCCTGCACGGTCGAACCGCAACTGAGCCTTCCTGGTAATCCGGAAGAAGACCAGCCCCGTCCCGGATTGTCGGTTGACCTGAAGATCGACGGAGAGCTGCTTCGCGTACTGGTCGTGCACCTGAAATCGTCCTGCGTATCGCCGCTCGAGGCCAGCGGAGACCTGACAGACAGCAACGACCGCGACTGCAGGATTCTGCAGCAGCAGATCGTTCCAATTGAAAGGTGGGTCGAGGACCGGTTCAGCGGTACGGATAAAGTCATTCTGCTTGGGGACTTCAACCGGAACTTCTGGCACGAAGTGCACGAAACAGGTCCGGTCCGGACGGATGGCAGCTCACCGCACACGCCTCTGCCGGCCGGTGTACTGGTAAAGGACCTGTTCGGAGAAGTATTCGATGACGACCCGGCTGCGACAACGGTGACTCTGCTTCCTGAAGAATGTCCGGCAAACGCGACGACAATGGCGCTCTGCCACAAGGGCGAAACGGAAATTCTGAGCTCAGACGAGAGGAAGCAACTCAGTCAGTCCGCGAACCTTGGATGTCGAAACCCGCTGGGACTCGATCATATCCTGATCAGCCGTGGCATAGCGAGCGCTCAGGCAGCCGAACATGTAGCGATTGCGGGCGACCAATGATCGATCCCAGGCCTCGAGCAGCAGACGCGACCAATGCACCGGCATCGACGTGGGTAGAGAGTTTGGCTGCGAGCCCGCAGCCGACATGGGTGGCGATTTTCCCTTACCGACGCTCCTGCCTTTCAACCTCTGGAACCAAACGGTGCGCAATGACTGCGCTTGAGCCTTGGCGGCGACTATCTTCGTATCGTGCTGTCAAACGAGTACGGGGCAGCACCGCTGACCATCGACGCAGTCCACTGTGCCCCGCCTGGCTAGCGGCATCAAAGCAGAAAACCTCAAACAAATGCTTCTGTTCTGCCGTCGGGTAGGCGCGAAGGCGCAAAAGCCGAGTACAGCCCTTGTTGATAAAGATGTCTGCTTTCGGGCAACCGCAAACTTGGCCTCATCGTCCGAGGGCGCCAAGCGCAAAGCTGCCATTCCGCAGAAGATAAATGCGATCGGCGAGTGGTAAATCAGCTCCTTGAGTCGACTTTGGCGACCCACTTTGTAAGCTACTGATAAACAAAGATTATGTTAGTCGCTGAGGGTGTGATATTCTCAAAGAAAATCAATGGTTAGCCAACCCATATCCTTCGTATCGTCTCGTATGGTCTGGCGAACCTGAGGATCAGTAGGACGACTAATTTTTCAATGCAACGGCATTTCTCCTTCCTACAAGGAGTTCGGTGAGCGACCATAAGGGTACGAGCGCGGCTGGTTTGGGTCGTCACGAGAGAGGACTGGCAGCTTTTAGCTGGAATACAGCAGACCGGACATTCAGTCTTCCGAATCAGCGAACACTTAAATTTATGAGCTGAGCCAACGGTCTGCGAGCGTCAGCCGTACACTCATCGTAGTTTTTTGGGGGCTTGCGTCCCGCAAGCCATAACTCGGGACATGACATCGCAGGATCCCTAGCGGGCCGCCGTGCAGAGTAAATCGAGAATTTCGTTTACCACCAGTACCTCTTTTCGTTCGTCGAATATAGAATCGAGCAATGCACCCATCTCATTTGAGGAAATGATCTCTTCTATTTCGGCGGAGCTCCGCTCGCGCATAAACTGGCAATGGATGCTTAATTCCGATCTGCCGACGACATAGCAGCCAACCAGCTCGGACTTCTCGTCTCCGAACTGGATGTAAAAGAAATCGGGAATCCCTTTTATATCTCCGACATGGAATGACGCGCCGCCCTCGGAAATGTCGCGCAGGCCTAAGTTCGCATAGTTGACCTCGCGAATCCCCTTGGCGGGAAACATCACCCTGATCTCAAAATCGACCGTTCGCCGGTTCCATTTTCTATCCCCGAGTACGGGCTCTACTCGCATCGGCTTACCCCACGAGCCTGAGTGTTGGCGCGGTTTTATGTGTCGTCGCAATGCCATCAGCCTTCTGGTCAGCATTGGTCAATGAATCGAAGGCTGCAATGGAGGTAGGCTTGCTGACGAGGTAACCCTGCGCCTGCGCGCATTTCTCAGTTCGGAGGAAATCGAGCTCCTCTTCTCTTTCCACCCCTTCGGCTACCACGGGAAGCCTAAGGGCGGCGCCAAGGCCCAACACCGCTCTCACGATCGCAGCCGAATGCTCGTTGCAGTCGACTCCTCCCACGAAGGAGTGATCGATCTTGATCTTGTCGAAGGGGAAAGCTCTAAGGTTGGCAAGCGATGAATAGCCGGTACCAAAATCATCCATGGCGATCTTGACCCCAAGTGCTTTTACGCCCCGCAACGTGACCAGAGCCTGATCCAGATCGTGTACCATTGCCGTTTCGGTGATCTCTATCTCAAGCCGCTTGGGAGAGAGTCCGGTACTTACCAGGGTTTCCAGTATCAATTCCGCCAGCGTGCCGCTCTGGAGTTGAATAGCCGACACATTCACGGCAATTGACATGGGGTTTTTCCACGTCACGGCGTCTGCGCAGGCTTGGCGAAGGACCCAGGCATCAATCTGGGAAATTTGTCCGCTCTCTTCGGCGATAGGAATAAACACGGCAGGAGAAATGTCGCCGTGAATGGGATGATGCCAGCGCACAAGGACTTCAAATCCCCCGATCGTACCGCTGTCAATGTTCATTTGGGGTTGATAGGCCAGCCTCAATTCGTCGTGCGCTATCGCGACCCTTAGGTCTATCTCCATTTGCCGGCGGTCGCGCATCTCGACGCCCATCGCAGATTCAAAGAGGCGATAGCCTTCGCGGCCGCCCTGCTTTGCCTGATGAAGTGCCGCATCGGCACTGCTCGCGAGGCCCTGTGCATCTGCGGCATCGTCGGGCAAAACCGCTACCCCGATGCTAGCTGTGATCTCGTAAGGGGTATCGTTGTCGGCGTTGGATGCCTGAAACGCCGAAAGCAGCCGTTGGGCGAAATAGCCGGCCTCTTCGCGCCGTTCCAAGTTCGGGATGACGATTGCAAATTCCTCACCACCTAGCCTGGCAGCAAAGGAACACCCGGTAAGTGATGCTTTCGTGCATTGCGTCACGCGCCGCAATAGCGCGTCGCCAGCAGCATGGCCGAAACGATCCTTGACGTGTTTGAAGCGGTTCAGCTCGACAAAGAGCAAAGCCAGTTTGTGCCCATTGTGCTTTGCCCGAGAGATCTCGTCGGCCAGTTGGCGATCATAATCTGCACGATTTGACAAACCCGTTAGGGAATCGTGACGAGTGAGAAACAGGAAATCCCGTTCGGCTTTCTTGCGGGCGCTCAGGTCGCGGACCGCAATCAGGTGGCGTTCGGTTCCGCAATAATCGATATTCCGCAGTATCAGCTCGGCTGGTACCGAGAGACCACCGTGCACGACCTTCAGGTCCGCCTCAATGGCCGTATCAGGCGTCGCGAGAAGGGTCGCTATGGTGCCCTCGTCGAAAAATAGCTCCAACCCCTTGTTGGCGACGTCGTCTCGTTCCCGCCCGACCAGAACCGACAAGCTTGTGTTGATGGTGATGATCTGGTGTCCGTTGCACACGAGAAGGCCTTCCAGCGCCGCGTCGGCAAGTCCGCGCATCCGACCCTGCTCGAGAATCCGCCGCCGCTTGTCCCGTAGATCGAGGCGTAATCCTGTGAGGGATGCGATGAGGATCATGCTGCTGACGATCGCCACCGCAAGGGATAGGTTGAACGGCGTTGCATCATCCGCTGTGACGACGGAAAAACAGTTCCCCAATCCTGCGTCCATCATGCCAGTGAAATGCATGGAACAGATTGCAATCGTGAGGATGCCAGCACCGCCCAGGCGAGAGGCCATCGAAGCGCGCGACAATCCGACAAGCAATGAAAGAGCTCCAAGACTCACTCCTGCAACGATAGACAAAGCGATTAGGCCGTCGTTCCAGACGATCGCGCCACCGATCTTCAACGCCGCCATGCCGAGATAGTCCATGCATGCAATGCCGAGGCCGAGAACGCCGCCGCCGGCAGGAGCATCGAAGCGAGTTCGACCTCTTGTCGCCAACCAGAATCCGATGCCCGCGCAGATGATGCCGCTGGCCAGGGACAACAGCATTTGGGCCAAGCCGTAGCCGGTCTGATACCCCGGCGAGTAGGCGAGCATCGCGACGAAATGGGTGGCCCATATACCGGACCCGACGGCTACGGCGGCGACGCCGATCCATGCCAAATGGATATAGCCGGCGGCGGCTTTTGCGTGATGTATCAATGCCAGTGCCGCGAAGGTGGACAAGGCGCATATGAAAATGGCTATGGTCACTAGCCATGGATCGTGCATTGCCCACAGAACGAATACCGCGTTCATCGCGCCGCACTCCAAGCAGGCCAGCAATATACGCGTGAAGACGATATCCAGCGCCGCTTAGACGGGCAGAAAGCAGGCGGCCGAGTGTCCACTTTCTCAATGGAGGAGACTGGATGGCTGGTCCGATTCTGGGGAACCCGCTGGTTCTGGAAAATCAACATCTCAAGACCCTGCAACACGACTGCACTTGAAGCGACGAACGTCGACTACGCTTGATGTGCAGAACGATAATCGGGGCCCAAGCTCTTGGAAATCCGGCTTAATACCGTCGCTAAATCTTACGGTGGGAAAAATCCCATCGGCAAAAATACCATTCATCCAAATTTCTACGTATTTTTCCCGATGTTATTTTTACCTATGCTATCGTGCCATAAGAGCTGGCGCAGGCGGATTCGCCGCATGCAACTGTTTCGTAACCACGCCAACCATCTGCAAAAAATAACTTGCTTTCCAGGGTTTTCTCATGCTGGCACTAGTCGAAGACCATCTTCAAAGTATCCGAAACGCCCAGTCCGACAGGGACATCGCTTCGGTTTTGAACAAAATCTCCGAACACTTTGAATACCGCAGTGCCTACGTTGTCGAATACATGGGGCCCCAAAAGACGCCCCGAACCGTCGTTGACACGAATGAACACCGGGACGGAGTATGGAGTGAGTATTTCAGCAGTGCGCTGTATGACGGTAAAGCCGCCATGGACATACTAACTTCGGCACCGGTCATCTTCCTTGATGCGAACCGTTTTTCCCCGGAGGTTCAAGCCAGGAAGGATTTTTGGATTGAGAACGATATAGTCGATTGCACCGTTGTCCCTATTCAGCATGGGGGCGAAATGGCGGGGGTGGTGGTTTTTTGCGGACCGAGGCGATTGACGCCGGCCGAGCAAACCGCGCTTCAGATCGTAAGTTACAACCTGTTCGCTCAGACGCGCTCGTTCAGGAGTGTCGGGTCAAGGGCATTGCCGGGGCAGTTAACCAGTCGCGAGAAGGAGGTCATGAGGCTTTCATCCGAAGGACTCACATCGCAGGAAGTTGCCGAGCGCCTGGGAATGTCGCCTAGAACCGTGAACCAGCATGTCGACAATGTCGCACACAAACTGGGGACGAAAAATCGGACGCACACCGTGGCCGAAGCGATACGCCATGACCTTCTCAGATGACCTTGCGTTCCGGTTGCGGCTGCTTTCAGGCAACGGGGGAGCGTAACTCTACGGCTGATATAAGGCGCAAAGCTGCCCATTCGATAGAGATGAATGCGGTCAGCGAGTGACTGGATCAGCTTCTTGAATCAATTTGGGCGAACCGCTTTGTAACCCGTTGGCAAATAACGATTATGTTAGTCGCTGAGGGTATGAGACTTCTACGAAGCAGGTCCAACTTCGCTGCTAAGGCGGCGCGAGGCATCAAGAACTGTGCAAGATCTGCGACAACGCTCCCTAGATCACCCGGATCGTGGGCGACATCTTCGATAAAAGCACGCCATTGTCGCTGCTTCTGCACGTCCTCGCCAAAGGATGGTGTCAGTGCATCGGGCAGGTCCTGAGGTATCGCTGTTCCGCGCCGCGCGAAGGTGTCGGCAATCGCTCTTGGGAGCCTGTCGCCGTCGAAGGAGAACGACCCGCTGAGAATCCAGATATCGTAGAAATCCTTCATCCGGCTGTTCGCTCGCCCAAGCGCCACCATCGCCTGGAACTTCTCGGCTATGACGGTCTCCCGCACATAGGCCCGCAGCCAGGGCGTGGGAAAGTCCAGCATGGATGGATAGTCCAGCATCTCCGCGCCGGGCTCCATCGCGTCGCCGAAGCCGATGTCGATCGTGAGACTGATCCGGGCGCCACTAACGGAGGCCATCGTGCTCAGCCTCAGCCTACCATATTCCAGCTCTGCGCGAATGCGGTCGACACGAAGCGCGTTGGCGTCGAATTCGACCATCGGCGCCACCCTTGTCACCAATTAGCAAGATTTCCGTCAGGGCTGGTGACTGCCCCTAATTGCACCGTGGTCATCGTGGCCACTGCCGCAGTTGATAGGTTGCCGGCATGGGTGTCTTGGCACTGTGTCGTAAAAGTCTTTGGTAGACGACAGGTGCCAATGGCAGCAAGGAACCGCTGACATGCCCGGAGGAGCGTTTGCTGTGGCGCATTTTGGAGTGGGTCGATTGTCGGATCGGGACCCAAAAGGTCGGCAAGTTGACAATGCCGACGGTCAGAGACGCCCAAAATCAGAAAATTCAAGTAGGTACGCCGCTTGCTTGTTCACGGTATCGCCGGACCACATCTAACAAATTCACGGGCCGGCAAGAAGGAGATCGACATGAACCGAACTTTCAAGACGGCCGTTCTGTCCGCCGCCGTGGTCGCCACTACCCTCTCGACTTTGCCCGCTGCCAATGCGGGTGATTGGCGCCTTCACGGCTACGCCGGCCGTTATGCCGAACCGTGGACGCATGAATGGTATGTCTATTGCTCGTACCGTTATCGCAGCTTCAACCCCCGCACCGGCACATTCACCGGCTATGACGGCGAACAGTATTTCTGCATTGCCAACTGAGGCTTCCCTGCCCAGACAAAAAGGGCTGGCCTTGCGGTCAGCGCTTTTTGTTAGTCGGCAGTGAAGAAAAGCGATTTCCGGCATGGGCGTCGAAAGGGTTTGCTGCTGCGCACAGAGGCGCGCTCAGCCACAGCATTCCATTCACCCTGGCGCGACGGCGCATCAACCCAGAGCTCAATCGCCTGTTTTGCAGCCATGCCTCACGAGGGCGTGCGCTTGCCCAACAGTCTTCGCCTGGTGAGGGTAAAGCATTTCCGACATGTCATCCCTTTTTAGGTTTGTCTTTCGCCGTCTGCGCTTTGACGATCCCGCCGCCGAGGTGGCGGCCTCGCGGGTCAGGCGCGCGTGATGGCGAAAGGGTGATTATCAGCTCTCCGGGTGGTCGTCCGGCCACTGTTGTGCCCCGTGCAGTACGCGGAGGATGCGGATCGTTTCACCGACCACACGATAGGCGGCGATGTAAGGCGTGCCGGCAATGACGAGTTCGCGAGTTCCTGATAAGCGGCCGGGCCTGCCGCTCTCGGGAAAGTCGCCAAGACGGCGGGTCGCGGCCACGATCCGCTCGTCGATTGCGATGGGGGCCGCAGGATTGTCGGCCTCGATATGCGTGAAAATGCCGTCGCGATCCGAAGCGCGAAAGCCGACCAGGCGAGCTTCACGATTTCAGGTCGCCGGTCCTGCGCCGGGCAGCGGCGCGTCGCTCGGCGAAATGGGCTTCAACCTGATCGTCCGGGATGTCGGGCCGGGTATCGTCCAACGCCTCGAGTACCTTGGCCCGGAACCAGGCATCGTGTGCCTCGCTGTTGGTCACCAGTTCGAGGGGGAGCGCACCTTCGTTCGCGGTGCGGGTGAGCATAATCCGGACCGCGTCCGAACCGTCAGGCCCATGTTTTCCAGAACCGCGGATGCTCGGTCCCGAACATCGGCATCGATCCGTGTCTGAACCAGCGCGTTTGCGGCCATGACCACCTCCTTCTGCGCTCAATGTAATGCAATTGAATGACGTGCGCTGGTCCCATTGCAGCCCGCCCATGCTCGCGTTCGTTCGGCCACACATCGAGCTGGCCGTGATCGGCGGCGGTCGACAGATCGGCCCGGTCGATCGGGACAGGAACGGTGCAGGAAGATCTCGCCATTCCGGCCTCGTTTATGATCCACGAGCGAGAGCGCTTGCGGGACGGGCGAAGAGTCGGCTGGGAGTTTTCGCCGCCCCTGCGGCGGGCGATGCGCGGCTGGATGGCTTCGAAAACGCTCCCGCGCCGCCGGCGGCGCGGGAGTTCTCTGACCTGCCGGTCAGTCGACCGGGTTCCAGATGATGGCGTAGGTGTCGTCGTCATCCTGGCCGGCGGCGCGGCCGAGATTGGCGTAGAGCTTGCGCGGTCCGAACTCGGGTGCGGCAATCGACAGGCTGACATAATCCTTGCCGGAAGCCTCGCCGATCCGGATCCAGCCGGCGCCGACCTCGACGCCTTGCGTCAGCACCCGGAAGTCAGGATGGGTGTCGGCGCTCTTGGCCTGATTGGGCACGATGTCGATGTCGGCGCGGACGCTGAGCGTCTTGAGCTGGCCCTTGTAGCCGCCGTTGTCCTGCTTGGTGACGTAGCCGATCGCGGTCATTGGAAGTCTCCCTTTGGTGCTCGCCGGGGACCATTCCCCTGCGATGGCGGACCGTGATGGGCGCGTCCGGACCGCCCGACCCTGCAAAGGCCGCAGCGGCAGCGGAGGACCCGAGCGGACGGCTTTTTTGAAGCGAAGCGGCGCGAGGAAGCCGCGGCAGGCGGCGGGGAAAAAAGCTGGCGGCCGAGGGTTTCGGGCGGGCCGGATCCGCCCATAGGTCATCAGGCCAGCGGCAGGGGAATGGTCCTTGGAGAGCTTGGAGACGACCTGGAGACGCGGTCGATGCAGCCGGCAGATGGTCCGGGGGGACAGGGTCGCGAACGCTCAAATGCCGTGCCGACATCGAGATCGCGCCGAGACAGCACGCGCCATAACCCGCCTACCGGGCGCGTCTGCTGAGCGGGCGAACTTGTTGGGGGTGACGCTGAAAATCGGAGCGGCGCGGCGCTGGCGGGAGACTTGGCCGGGCAGTCGGTTCTGCCTGAAAGGGTGGGCGAGCGGCGGCGTCCAGATCGTCGCCGCCCGCCTTGCCGAGGATCACTCGGCCACGAACAGCGTCCTGACTTTCGACCATTGCTCGGCGGTGCGGAAACCGCCGCGCCGGTCGCCTGCGTCTTGCGCCAAGATCTCTCGAAATATCGCCAGCATCGGTTCTGGGCGGGCTGGACAGCAAGCGAATGCCAAAAAAGTACGTTGTACCCGGTTCTGCCGCACTGTGAGAAACGGTGGTGCGGCAGGGTGTGGCAGTCACCACCCAAATACCTGCCGCACTACCACCCCATCCCCTTTAGGGGTGGGGGTGGTGAGGCAGGGGTATGAAGAAAGAAACTCGAGGTGCGGCAGAAACAGGTGCGGCACCAATCATCGGAAGATCCAGCCATGATGGAAGCACCACCAGCCACCAAGACCGTGACCCGGCGCCGGATATCATGGCGCGAATTCTATGCGCTGCGGCCCGACCTGCGGCCGGTGAATGAGTGCCAAGCTCAAGCTGTCAGCCACTCATCAGCAGCACGTGCCGCCGCCACCTCGAGCGCGTC
>NZ_JAPYKS010000057.1:0-10565 GCF_037179605.1 Mesorhizobium salmacidum (SeqCode) | reverse complement strand
GCCACCGGCTCGACCGGAGCGACGGGTTCGACCGGAGCGACAGGCTCGACTGGAGCGACAGGCTCGACTGGTGCGACAGGCTCGACTGGAGCTACCGGCTCGACTGGAGCGACAGGTTCGACTGGGGCAACCGGCTCGACCGGGGCAACTGGTGCGACAGGCTCGACTGGAGCTACCGGCTCGACTGGAGCGACAGGTTCGACTGGGGCAACCGGCTCGACCGGGGCAACCGGTGCGACTGGCTCGACTGGCTCGACCGGGGCAACCGGCTCGACTGGAGCACCCGGCTCGACCGGGGCAACCGGAGCAACCGGCTCGACCGGAGCAACCGGCTCGACCGGAGCTACAGGCTCGACTGGAGCGACTGGCTCGACTGGTGCAACTGGCTCTACCGGAGCGCCTGGTCCGACAGGTCCGACCGGAGCGACGGGGCCTGGCGGTGAGACCGGTGACCACCACCATGGCAACAACGGTGGCGGCAACGATCCTGACCACAGCGACAGCAGCAATCCGGGGAAAGGCCATCCCAATGATGGCACTGACGCTGATGGCTCCCCTGACGGTCACACCGCCACGGTCACGGCCAGCACCCTCGGGCTCAAGGACTCGACGCAGTTCCTGCAATCCGGCTCGACCGACAGTGATGCCGTCAGCCCTGCGTCGTTCCGCCAGCTCATCGGACTAGCGGCCGGTTCGGTGACGACCGACCTCCTGAATGTGCTCAACACGATCAGGGGATTTGGCCAGAACCAGAACAAGCCGCTGGGTGCGAGCACCGACCTGACCTCGGACCCCAAGCATGGTGCGGGCTCCGCCAACAGCGACGACACAGTGAAGAAGGCTCTGAAGGATATTCTGAAGCCGCATGAGTGAGCAGGAATGGTAAGTGGACAGACCACGATAGGAAACAGTCCAAGGCTGAGAAACGGGCGCGCGCGCTCTGCGGAAAGCAGGGTCCGCGCGCCCGCCATTTCCGACCGGGGACGGGTTCGTCCGACCGGCCGGCTCGGCGTCAATCAGTCCCCGCTTGAGGTATCGGCGGGCGCCTGGGATATCGGCGCTTGCGTGTCGGAGGGAAGCCCATGGTGAATATCCCTCTGAGCGCCGAAATCCAGCCGGTGGCGGTCCGCGCCGGCATCGAAGCCGATACGACCGAACTGGGGCGGCTTCCCGGTGGTCCCGCCGAGTTTGAAGAGGTCGGGCAGCGTCTCAAGGCGATGTTGCGGGTCGCCCGCTATCACGGGGTCGAGCTCGACCCGAACGAATTCAGGGCGGCGAGCGCAAGCCCATTTCCAACCTCCGCTGACCTGTCCGAATGGGCGCGCAACGGCGGTATGTGGTCTCGCGCCGTCCGCGTTCGCTGGTCCCACCTCTTGCGCTTCCAGGATGCCGGGCCAGTCGTCCTGCTGTTCAGCGATGGCGGCGCGGGGATCCTCACCGGGGCCAGTGCCGAGCGCAACCTGGTCTTCCTCAAAGGCGTGGACGCGCCTGATGACGGTGAATCCACCGCCATCGACGAGTTGCGCCTGTCGCAGGTGTGGACGGGCGAGGCGGTATTACTGCGAAATGCGCGATCCTCTGTTGCGGCGGACGCGCCTTTCACTCTCGGCTGGCTCGCCGAACTGGTGCGGCTCGAAAGCCGACCTCTGCGTGACGTCGCCATCGCCTCGTTCACGCTCAGTGTCCTTACCATCCTGCCGCCGCTCATCGTCATGACGGTGGTCAACAAGGTGCTGCAGTTCAACAGTGTCTCGACGCTGTTGCTCTTGTCGGCCATAATCGCCGTCGTCTTCGCCTACGAAACGCTCTTAGGTCACGCACGGCGGCTGATCATCAACGTCGTCGGCGCCCGCCTGGACACCAAGCTGCAACTGCACATTTTCAGTAGGCTCCTGCGCCTGCCGCTTGACTATTTTGAGCGTCATCCGGCCGGCGAGACGCTGTACCATCTCGCCCAGGTCTATCGCATCCGCGAGTTCCTGACCGGCAAACTCCTCAGCACGTTCCTTGATCTGATAACGCTCTGCGTGCTGGTACCGGTGATGTTCTACATCAACACCAAGCTCGCCTGGATCGTGATTGCCTGCGCGGGCGCGATCGTACTGATCATTCTTGCCTTTCTCAAGCCGCTGCGCCGGAGGTACCAGCGGGTGATTGAAGCCGAGACATGGAAGTCGGCGGCACTCGGCGAAACTGTCGTCGGGATAAAGACCGTGAAGGCACTAGGTCTCGAGCCGCAACGCAAGGCGCTTTGGGACGAGCAGGTGGCGGAGGCGGGGAGGGCGCGTCTGGCTTTCGGGCAGTTCGCCAGTTGGCCGCAGACCCTGGTAACGCCGATCGAACGTGCCATGGTGCTCGGCACAATGCTGATTGGGGCCTATCTCGCCATGAACGACAGTTCCGGCTATATGGTAGGCGGCCTGTTCGCCTTCATGATGATCTCCCAGCGCGTCGCCCAACCGCTTGTCGGGCTGGCGCGCCTGATCGAAGACTACGAGGAGGTCGGCGCAGCGATCGGCGAGGCGGCGTCGGTCCTCAACCGGCCGCTGGAGAGCAGTTCGAATTCCCAGGGCTTAAGACCGAGGCTCGTCGGCGAGGTCACGTTCAGCGATCTGACCTTCAGCTATATCGGTACCAGGACGCCGGCGCTCGACCGGGTCAGCTTCAACATTCCGGCAGGCACCATGTTCGGTATTGTCGGGCGCAGCGGGTCGGGAAAGTCGACGATCGCGCGCCTTCTGCAGGGGATCAACCGCGACTATAGCGGTTTCCTCAAGCTGGACGGTGTCGACCTCAAGGAATTCAACCTGCGTCACCTTCGCCAGGGGCTCGGCGTGGTGCTCCAGGACAATTTCCTGTTCCGCGGGTCGATCCGCGAGAACATCATCGCCGGGCGCGCGGGCCTGACGCTTTCCGACGCGATGCGAGCCGCGCATCTGGCAGGCGCCGAAGAATTTATCGAACGAATGCCGAATGGCTACGACACATACATCGAGGAAGGGTCGCCCAATCTGTCGGGCGGTCAAAAGCAGCGGCTGGCGATCGCGCGCGCCCTCATCCACAATCCGACTGTCCTTATCCTCGACGAAGCGACCAGCGCGCTCGATCCCGAGAGTGAAGCGGTCGTCAGCGCCAATCTCATGCGCATCGCTAGCGGGCGAACGATGATCATCGTTTCGCACCGGCTTTCTTCGCTCACCGAGTGCGACCAGATCCTTGTCATGGAGCAGGGCAAGGTCCTCGACGTCGCCCCCCATGCGATCCTGCTCGAACGATGTGCGCTCTACCGCCAGCTGTGGGCGCAGCAGAACCGGCACCTCGATGGCCGCCACGGCCGTCCGGTCGCCGTGCCGCCGCGGTCGGGTTGACCGATGTCGCGCGGCGGTCGATTCGAGCTTTCAACAATGATCGCCCGCAAGACGGCGAACCGTTCCTTTGGCCATCGCGCTTCGACTGAAGATGGAATGGATGGGATCGGTTTCATTCGAGACAGTTTGTACTTCGAGTGCTTACACCTCAGGTCCAGCAAGCCATGACCACCACCTCTCTCACCATCCACCCCGCCCGTTTGCGTCGGATAAAAACGAGCGATCCGACGACACCAGCCATTCTCGAATTCCAATGGCCGTCGACGGCGGTCGCCAATGCGCCAATTCCTCGGTCGGCGCGCGGTGTCGTCTGGATCATTTCGAGCATGGTGGTTGCCTTGATTGCCGTGGCGGGACTGATACCGGTCGACCAGGTGGTGACGGCCAGAGGGCTGGTGGTTTCAAAATCGCCCAACATCATTGTGCAACCTTTGGAGACGGCGATCGTCCGCTCGATCGATGTGCGCGAAGGTCAGCACGTAAAAGCCGGGCAATTGCTTGCCCGCCTCGATGCTACCTTTGCCTCGGCGGACCTCCAGTCGCTGGCGATGCAGGTCGCGACGCTTGAGGCAGAAGTGGCGCGGTTGAAGGCGGAGGCCGACGGCCAAGCTTTCAACTATGACGGTCTCGACCCGAGCTGGACCCTGCAGGCGTCTATCTTTGAGCGCCGCAAGGCAGTCTACGAGGCCAAGCTGGAGAATTTCGACCGGCAACGCGATGAACTCAGTTCGGTGATCTCGCGTTCTCAATCGGATGCCTTCGGCTACCGGCAGCGGCTCTCGGTCGCGGCATCGATAGAACAGATGCGCAAACAGCTGGAAGAAAGACAGGTCGGAAGCCGCCTCAATACCCTTATCGCGGAAGACAATTCGGCAGAGATGTCGCGGGCGCTCGGCAATGCCGAGCAAACAGCAGAGGCTGCCAAGCGCCAGCAGGCTGCGGTGGCCGCCGAGCGCGACGGCTACATTCAAGGCTGGCGAGCGGATGTCTCACAGGGTCTGTCCGACGCGACCTCTCGGATGTCCGACGCTCGCGAACTCCTCAACAAGGCAAGGCTCCGTAAGCAGTTGGTAGAGTTGAAAAGCGAAGCAGACGCCGTCGTCCAGTCGGTGGCGAAAGTCTCGGTCGGCTCGGTCCTCCAGTCGGGTGAGCGCTTGATCACGCTGGTGCCGGCCGACGCGCCACTTGAGATTGAGACAAACGTGGTCGGCCGCAGCAGCGGCTTCGTGCACGTCGGCGACCCCGTGGTCATCAAGTTCGACACCTTCCCCTATTCGCAATACGGCCTCGCCCACGGCACCGTGCGAACGCTCAGCCCGGATTCCTTTTCTGCGCAGGAGCAAGCACGCGACCCCAACAGTTCCCTGGCCATGCTGCCCTCGGATGCCGAGCCATTCTATCGGACTCGCATTTCCATCGACCACGTCGCGCTGCACGGGGTCCCCGCCGGTTTCATCGTCAGCCCCGGCATGCCCGTGACCGCTGACGTCAAGGTCGGCCAACGCACGGTGCTCAAATATATTCTCGGCGCGATGCTACCGATCGGCCAGGAAGCCATGCGTGAGCCATAGGCTGCGGCGCGCCAGCGGCCAGATGGAGGACATCAGGGACTCGGATCGATGACAATTCTGGATCGGCTGACTGGTTTCGCCAACCCTGCGGCAGCGTTGCGGCGGGCGGTGCAGCTTTTTGACAGCGGCAGGCCTTCGGAAGCTTTTCCGCTCATGGCGATGGCCGCGCGCGCGGGCATCGCCGACGCCGAATATCGGGTTGGGCGCTGTTATCTTGAAGGCTCGGGTGTGCCGCCGAGCCGCGTGGAGGGGACGCGGTGGCTCGGGCGGGCGGCAAAACGCGGGAGCGCCGATGCACAGGCGCTCCTCGCCGCACTCTATGTGAGCGGACTGGCGACATCTGAAGCTGTTAAGGGCCCTGCATCGCAACGCCTGTTCGAACAAGACACCTTGGGTGAGCCGGACTTCGTGGCGGCACGCGAGCTTGCCACGAAGGCGGCCGAGGCAGGCTCGGCAACCGGTCAAGCAGTCCTCGGCTATATCCTCACCAGGGGTCCCGGACCGATGCGCGATGCGGATGCAGCGCACCGCTGGTATGAGCGTTCGGCCGCGGCCGGCTGCGCCGAAGGACGCCTCGGTCTCGCCCTTTCGCTGGCCCGGCAAGGTGGGCTCGCGGAACGGGACAGAATTGCTGACGAGGTACGTCGTGCCGCCGACGCTGGCCTGCCGACCGCAATCTACCTCTTTGCGATCTTCACCGAGCACGGGCTGGGCGTCGCGGGCGATCTTGCTGCCGCGGCTCGGCTGTATCAGGCGGCTGCGGAGCAAGGCCTGCCCTCGGCCCAATTCCGATTGGGATTGGCGATGATCGAGGGGAGCCTCGGTGACCTCGATCCTGTGGCCGGGGAGGCGTGGATGCGACGTGCAGCATTGGCCGGCAACGTCGAGGCGGCGTACCTCCTGGGGGAGCGTAACGTGAAGTACCGACCGCCGGATTATGCAGAAGCCGCAACATGGTATCGACGGGCGGCCGAGGCGGGTCATCAGGCCGCCGCTCGCGCCCTAGGCTCCCTTTACCTAACGGGAAACGGTGTTGCCAGGGATGAGCAGGAGGGGACACGCTGGCTGCGCACCGCCGCAACCAGCGGGAATCAGGCAGCACAAGTCGATATGGCCAACCTCGCTCTGCAAGGGATTGGAGAGGCGGACGACACCACAAATGTAGCAGGATGGTTCGAAGCCGCCGCATCGTCAGGCGATCTGATCGCCGCATTCAATCTCGGCCTCTGTTTCGTCAAAGGCGTCGGCGTGCCCCGGGACGAAGGTCAGGCGGCACAATGGCTAAGGCGCGCTGCTGAGGGCGTGGCCGAGGCCCAATATATGTATGCGCGCATCCTCAGGGATGGGCGCGGGGTGGCGGCCGATGCGCAGCAGGCCCGCGCCTGGTTTGCCCAGGCTGCCGACGGCGGCATACTCGACGCGCGAGTGGCACTCGCGGAGATGCTGCTCAATGGCCGTGGCGGCGATCGTTCGCCAGAGGCCGCGGTGCAGTTGTTCGAACGAGCCGCCGCCGCCGGTCATGTCGGGGCAATGTTTGCGCTCGGAGCGCTGCACAGCTCCGGCCAGGGTTTGCCGATCGACCAAGTGGCGGCGCAGAAGTGGTTCTCGGCCGCCGCCGAATGTGGGCATGGCCAGGCCCAACTCATGCTGGGCCGGTATCTCGCCAAAGGTCTCGCCGGAGAGCGCGACCCGTTGGCCAGCCGCCTCTGGCTCGAGCGAGCGGCTGCACATGGCATCGTGGAGGCCGACGAGGAATTCGCTGAGGCTACCTCGGGTTGAGGTGTAATGGAATATGAGCAGGCGCGCCGCTGATTTCCTACGCAAATGGATTTGCGACCATCTACCGCCGCGAATTGACGACGCAGCCCTCGTCGTGACCACCATGGCGGCCGACGCCGTGCGGGCGGCAGAGGCTCAAGGCATCGCACGCCAAGAGATCGACCGAGAAATCGGAAGCGTCTACGAAGCGACCATGCGTACGCTCCAGGATCGCACGTCCGGTTTGCCGGATTAGGCACAACGCCACGACCTCGGGTGCAAGACTTACCTTGAGCCTTGGGTAGCCGATCCGGCTTGGGATTTCCAAAGAGGAGGAAGCACCCTCATAAGCCTGGACGTGTTGCCATAGTTGGCGGAATCCCGTTCAGTCGCACTGAGGGGCAGGGTGTATTTGCGGCGCAAATAGGTCGGTCATAGCAGGAGGCGCGGCTTCTCGCCTCGATGCTCCTTGGACAACCGCAATTGTCGCATCGCCTAGCCCGTTTGCGTTCATCATCATGGCCATCAAAAGAATCTCAACTGGTGGCATCGCAACACCGTATGATATATACAGATTGTCTAATGTGATCGTTTGCCCCGGGTGCGATTTAGATGCCCAGCTTTACGAACAGAAGGGTGCTGTTGAGGAGTGTGGTCGAAATGGGCCTCTTCTCCGCGGCAATGAACACCCTGGTGTTGATTCTGCCTCTCTACATGCTGCAGGTATATGACCGGGTTTTGCCTGCGGCCAACCTCGACACGCTCGCCTATTTGACCTTGCTTGCTCTATCGTCGCTCTTGCTGTTCGGCGTACTCGAAGTCGTGCGCAGCGTATATGCGAGCCAGCTCGCCGCTCGGCTGGATGTCTCTTTGGGTGCATCATCATTTCTTGCGGCAATGAGCGGTCCGCGTGCCGGTCTCGGCGACGTCCAGGCCCTGCGCGACTTGGCGACCCTGCGGGGGTTCATCGCCTCGCGAACCATCTTTTTTCTATTCGACCTCCCTTTTGGGCCGATCTTCGTGGGCCTGCTTTACTTCGTCCATCCGTTGCTCTTCCTGGTAACGGTTATCGGTGCGGTTCTCATGGTTGCCATCGCTGTGCTGAACCAGATCGCGAGTTCGCGACCCAGCAAGGAGGCGGCGGACAATCTTAGCGCCTCAATGAATTCGGCGCAGGCCTTCGCGCGAAACTTCGAAACGGTCCGCGCACTCGGGATGGTGTCCAACGCGATAGAGTTCTGGGGGATCCGTTTTTCAGACTCACTGCACGCCTCCGACGGACTGGCTCGCATCAACGCGTTCTATGGTGGTGTGTCCCGCACGACGCGATCGGTGCTGCAAATCGCGATATTGGGCGTCGGTGCATATCTGGTTCTGCACAATGAAATGACCGCAGGCATGATCTTTGCCTCATCGATGATATCGGCGCGGGCCTTGCAACCTCTTGATCAGATCGTTGGAAGCTGGCGGCAGATCACCGACGCCAATCTTGCATGGAAGCGGCTTTCGGTTTCCCAATCCGGGCCGGACAAGCAGGAAAACCCGGCATTGCCGAGTCCCGATGGAGTGTTGAGCGCAGATCAGATAGTCTATCATCTTCCAGGTTCGGCCGACGGTGCGATGCCGCTCATCAAGCGGGTGACTTTCGAGGTCCCCGCCGGCCAGACCGTCGCGATCGTCGGCCCGAGCCAGGCAGGAAAATCGACGCTGGCGCGGCTCATCGTCGGTGCGATCCAACCCCGTTCGGGCGCGATCCGTCTCGATGGCGGCGATATTCGAAACTGGGATCCGGAGGAACTCGGCCGTCACATAGGCTACCTTCCACAGGATGTGGAACTCTTCCCTGGAACCATCGCACAGAACATTGCGCGCTTTGAGCCGGACGCATCCGACGAGAAGTTAGTTCAAGCGGCCCGGAAGGCGCAGGTACATGAGCTGATCATGGGGCAGAGGAACGGATACTCGACGGTGATCGGCCCCGCTGGCGTTCGCCTTTCAGGCGGCGAGCGTCAGCGCATTGGCCTTGCACGCGCTTTTTACGGCGATCCCAAGATACTGGTTCTCGACGAGCCCAACGCAAATCTTGATTCCGACGGCGAAGCCGCGCTCGAGCGGGCGATCATCCAAGCGCGGTCGCGAAAGACGACCGTCCTCGTCATTACCCACCGGCCCTCCCTCGCTTCCAAATGCGATCGCATCCTCATGCTGCTAAACGGTCAGGTCGAGATTTACGGTTTGACCAAGGACGTGCTCGACGAACTTGCTCAGCGACGGGCCCGAGCGGCAGCAGCGGCGGCCGCTCAGTCGCATGACAATGAAGGAGTGGTGCCTTTCCCGTCACAGGCTCGCGTAGAGGTAAAAGTCGCAAATGACGGCCCCTAGCCAAACCATCCAGGCTGGCGCCAAGGCTTATCGCTGGCAGCGCAACATCGATACACGCACAGATCGGATCATGCTGGCGGGATATGCAAGCGTGGCCGTTTTCGTGCTCGGCTTCGGGTTCTGGGCAGCCACGGCGCCGATTGCTGGAGCAACCATTGCGCCGGGTGTGGTCGCCGCGGCAGGGCAGAATGTCATGATCCAGCACCTCGAAGGAGGCGTTGTCAGGAGCATTAGAGTTCGCGAGGGTGACAGGGTCTCAAGAGGCCAGGCCCTGATCGTGCTCGATCCGACGATGGCGCGGTCCCAGCTCAACCGGGTTCTCAAGCAGTGGGTTGCACAAAAAGCCGAGATTTCTCGGCTCGAAGCAGAGCGCGACGGCCTTGAGAGTATTGTCTTGTCCAGTGACCTCGGAGCCTATTCAGGCGCTTCCGAATATAGCGATGTCTTCGGCGAGCAAAACAAGGAATTTCAGGCGCGGCTAGCACGTTATGGCGCGGAACAGGGGATACTGAAGCAAAGGGTTGCAGCACTTCAGGACGCCATTGTGGGGCTAAAGGCTCAAAAGAAGGCAGCGGAAAATCAGCTTGTGATCGTCAACGAGGAGACCGAAAGAAAAAAAGACTTGCTACAAAAAGGACTCACAAATCGGTCCGAATATACCAATCTTCTGCGCAGTACCGCCGAGTTGGTGGGACAGGCGGGATCTCTGGAGGCGCAGATCGCCAGCTCGGCGACCCAGACCGTGGAAGCACGTCAGCAGATTGAAAGGCTTACAACCAGCCGGGTCGAGGATGCCGTCACGGAACTGAACAAAGCACGGGCAGAGGTCGCGGATCTCGAGGAACAGATCAACGCTGCGCGTTCAGTCCTGGACCGTACGACGATCCGGGCGCCTGTGGACGGCATCATCGTGCGCTCGCTTTACAATTCCGAAGGCAGCGTCATCCGCGCCGGGGAGATCGCGATGGAGCTTCTGCCGACCACGAACGAGCTCATCATCGAGGCCAGGATAAAGCCTGAAGATATCGACTCAATCAGGGTCGGGCAGGACGCAAACATGATGTTCACGGCACTCAACGCGCGCACGACGCCGAAAGTGTCCGGAAAGGTTTTTTACATTTCGGCCGACCGGCTGATGGCACCCAATACCGGGCTGCCTTACTTCACCGTCCGGCTTAAAATGGCCAACAAGCTGCCACCGCAGATCAAGCCCGAGCAGATCTATCCAGGCATGCCGGTCGAGACATTCATCTCAACGGGCGAACGGACGTTTCTGGCTTATCTGACCAAGCCCTTGGTGGATTCGTTCCAACGCGCCTTCCGGGAGAGATAGCCCCCGCATCTTGGATGCCGGAAGCTCCGATGTGAAACGGCGCTATTGGAGCCTGCACCCTCGACGTCAGACGAAGTGGAAGAGGGCATCTACCATCTCTTCAGGCGACTTGCCGAGCGTCTTGAGATGGATCTCCGGGTTCTCCGGTGCTTC
>NZ_JAPYKS010000056.1:0-12066 GCF_037179605.1 Mesorhizobium salmacidum (SeqCode) | reverse complement strand
CTCAACGAAGCCTTCGCCTCACAAGGCATCGCCGTGCTGCGCGAGCTCGGCATTGCCGAGGATGCGCCGCATGTCAATCCGAATGGCGGCGCCATCGCACTTGGTCATCCCCTGGGCATGTCGGGCGCCCGCATCTCGGGGACGGCGGCACTTGAGCTGCGTGAACGCGGCGGCCGCTACGCGCTGGCCACCATGTGCATCGGCGTCGGCCAAGGGATTGCAATTGCGCTGGAGCGGATTTGACGGCTCTCGATCAGTAGGAAAGGTCAATGCATTTTCCGCAGAGCGGACATTGGGCCGGCGCCTGGCAGCACGGCCGCTAAATCGTTGTCCGAGACTGCGCTGGGGCAAAGCGTCGGCGGCGGCCCGTCTCGAACTGCAAGGCGTGTTGTTCACCGCCAAATTGAGGTGCTGTCAGAAGCGGCGCGAGGTGATCCACACCCATTCGGGCGCCGGCACGGAGACAGGCCTTACCAGCCATTCCCATGCTGCTGCCCCCAATTATTCCGGCAGCCGCGCCCTCTGGGCGGAGTTGCAGCTTGTCGGAGGCGGGCTATCGCGCAAGCAGCTCCGGACATTTCCAACAACTGCGTTTACTGCGCGAAGCCTATGGCGAACTCGTGCAGATCGACGGCAGCGATAAGGGGTGTTTCGAGGAGAAGGTTACGCGTGCACCCTGCTCGTCTCTATCGATATCGATGGCACTGGAAAGCTTCAGCAGCAAAGTTTTGTGAAGCCGGAGAGCATGTTCAGAACCGAGGCGCTGGAATTTTATCCAGATTGCTGGCGGTGTCCCCCTACATATTAGGTGTTATTTTTAGACGCGACAACCACTAGACGCGGACTTTCTGGTGTGAACACTTCACCATCCTCGCCATAAGCCTCAACCGTCCCAAATCCTACACTTCGCAACATGCGAACATATTGAGAGAATGAGTACTGACTGAACGAAAGATGCGCCCGCCTAACGCGTCCGTTGCGAACGATTACCCTTTCGCCAACTCGACGGTCGCCAAGGTCATCGTTGCTCATTATATCGATTCTAAGATCGTTGTCACACTGCGCAAGATAACAGACGGGAGACCTGTCGCGTAGCGAAGCGAAACGATTGACGTGCTCGATCAACAGGCGCCCGCCGTTTCGAAGCGAACGAGCGGCTTCGCGAAGAACTTTCTCATTCCCGTGGTCATCGAAGTAGCCGAAAGTAGCATACCACAGAAAGGCCGCGTCAAATCGGTTTCGCCAAGGGAGTGAGCGCATATCGCCAAGGACATATTCAACGTCAACCCCTCGTTCAGCAGCATCCAACTTTGCTTTCTCCAACAAGATCGGGGAGACATCAAGCCCGACTACCCGCGCTCCTTTCTCCGCCAAGCGATTGGCAATGCGCCCGTAACCGCATCCAAGCTCGAGAACAGAGCTGCCTTTCTCAAGGAGGAGGAGCTTCCAAATTGCTCGTGCTTGCCTGTCACTTGCCACTGGTGTATTAATAACATCTCCGAAGTACAAATAATCATCACTGAAGTATGCCTCGATTTCCTGCAGCGATAGGATTTTTGATTTTTTTGTCATGTCGCAACCTCCTGATGCAATTTACGCAGATACTCGAAATCTTTAAGTAAATAATCATCAAGTTTTCATAAACAGATGCTAAGTTAATTGCCGGCAGCGCGTCGGGCAGCTGTAATATCCCGCTCGCCCTAAACGGATGGGTAGCTTCTCACTGATTGTGGCATAAAGACGTCACCTCCGAAGTTCACCTTCAAAAGATACTTCGCGACGGGAAACCCGAGCCGTCGAATTTGACGGCAGTGAGCGGCGCATCGCGCCCAGGCCCTCGACAATCCCTGATGCGGCACATGACACCCGACACGGGGGAATCAGCCTGCCAATGAAGGAGCTGAAGCGTACCTCCTCGGATGTGACACTACTTCGGCTTGTGCCAGACCCCAAACGTTGCTTCCCAACTTGGAAGCGTGGATCCGCAGAAGTTGCGCTCGCATCTTGGTCGGCAACGGGGCAACGAACGCGACCGCTACAATGAACTGCGCGTTTGCGGCGTCCAAAGCTCCGTACGCGGGTCTCGCCGGTTTAAAGGATTCTGGCGCATGTCAGGACACGCGGCGGTTTAAGCCCTCGTAGTCACCACTTTGAATCGCTCAGCCTCCCCACCCCCTATGCACGATCAATGCTCAAATACGCTCCGAGGACAAAAGATCTACCAGGAGCGCTACGCCAGCCTCGCCGGCCCGAGAAAAGCGGGCTTAATCCCGTACATCGAGTAAAGACCGGCTTCGTCGAAAATGACGCGGTCGTCATAACCGCTGAACCAAATTGCGTCGGGGTTACGACCGACAATGGTCACCTTACATCGGTCTTCCGCATCTGCGGTCGAACGCAGGAGCTTGAAGATCACGACGCCCTCATCCCCCCCAGGAATGCCCGGTACTGGCTCACTTGTGACGGCGGCGACTTCAGTTTTGCCCTTATAATGAGTAATTGAAAGCCGCGCATGCGCCTCGACCCCGGAGAGGCCCTTCTGCGACTCGTTCAGGACCTGCCATGCCCGCTCAATCGGAACGTTGAACGCCTTGTGGCCGATAATGTCGCGGCCGCAAAAGAAATAGTGGTTTTCAATACCGACGCGGAGCATCTCGCGCTGCATGATGCGCAATGATTCTGCATCGTCATTTATGTCCCGAATAATTGGGGCCTGATTGTGAATCGTGATCCAATCGCGCCGGGCCAATTCGGTCACTGCAGCCCGCGTTTCGGCGATCCATTCGAGCCTCCCGTCGGAATTTTGGATATAGCCGTTCGGTGACTTGCGCAGAAATTCATCGGGATGGTTGAAGTGCACCATCATCCGAACGCTGACTTCCGGATAGGCTTCGTGGAATGAGTCAAGCATCGCAAAGAAGGTCTGGTCGAAGCGTTGCGGATGGAAGGCTAATTCCTTAGTTCCGATGCGGACATTTTCAACGCCGGCTTCTGCAAGCCCGGCCAGCCAAGCGGCGAGGTTTTTGTTTCCCAGAACCATGGGATCACCGCCCGACATCAGGATCTCGCGTAGCTTTTCACGGCCGGTCTCGGGATGGCGGCCGCCATTGTCAGCTACCAGCGTGTTGTGCCCACGAATGTATTCGACAATCTCACCCAACTGCGCCAGCCCCTTTGGAGCAACCGTTCCGTCCTCACGGGTGATCTGCTTACGCCCAATCAGTTCCTCCCGATAGCAGAAGCGACAGTGGGCGGAGCAGGTGGAAGCCACGTACAGTAGACCAAGCTCGTACTTATGGATCAGCCCCTCGCGCGGGCTGTAGGTCATCTGCTTGCCGGGATCTTCTGCACCATCCAGATGGTATGTCTCTCTAAGGCTGCCTTTCACCAGCGTCTGCATGGGCTGGCTGGATAGTGCCTGCTCGTAGTAGTGGCGCGTGATCTTGATAGGCATCCTGGCTTCCAAATCTCTCGGGGTGCCCTTCAGCTGTAGGATCTGATCAAGTTCTTCTCGTGAATAGAAGTCGCGCATATCCTCGGGCACATCCCCCCTGGCGAATTTCGCTAGGCCAATGATGATCTGCCGGTCGTATTTGCCGTTCACGACTTTGTCCAGAAACGCTTGCTCACGCCGTGACGGCAAGTATTTTTCGACGGTACTCACGGGCACACCTCCAGGCTGAAATACCCGAATAGGCCCAAGCTGCAGCAGAGGCCGATCCGCGCGAATGTGATCTTCTGCATCTGATTTTCGGACGCCCCGACCTGAGTTTCAAGCGCATATTTGTCACCAGTTCATGACTCTTGTTCAAGAATCATCGTCTTGAGCGGGTGAAAATCGAAGCCGAGCTTTATCGGCGGGCCGCGGTTGTGATTCATTGTGTGGGTCGTTCGCGCAAGCGGTGACCGAGAGCGCCATCTGGTCCCAGCGTGCAACAAACCGTCAAAAAAAATTTACGGAGTCTTTGCAACCGCACAGGTCTGGCAGTGATACCTTCGTCGCAGCAACTGAGGCAAGGACTCCTGAAAGCTGATCCTGTTACACAGCTTGCGACAAGGCATGCAAAGGAAGGCGCGCGATGAAGAGACGAGCACTCCTACTACTTGAGGGCCATGAGAGTACTGGCCATGTATATGTGAAGATGGCGCAGCATCTTGATCTTCATCCGATTACCCTTTCCGCCGATCCAACTCAGTATGACTATCTGGCTAAGGATGAAATTGAGACAATTCGGGTCGACACCGACAAACTTGATGCACTGATACATGAAGTTTCCAGGCTGCGTACGACCTATGACATTGCGGGCGCCACTGCCTTTTCGGGCGGGGATGAGTCGGCCTATATCGCAGTTAGCAGGCTCTGCCAGCATTTCGACCTACCGGGACCTAACCCTTTGTCGATTGAGCGATGCTGTGACAAATTCACTCAACGTCAGCTGCTCGCGGCGGCCGGCCTCCCAATTCCTGCTTTTCGATTGGCAGCGAACGCGACGGACGTGGAAAGTTCTGCCGCCGAGATCGGCCTGCCGGTGGTTCTTAAGCCTGCCGCCGGCAGCGGCAGCAGCGGAGTCCATTTATGCCGAAGCGCCGACGAGTTGGCCGCACATGCGGCCTATCTGCTGAGCGAGCAGAACATACGAGGGACTTCTCCGAGGATACTAGTCGAAGAATTCGCACAAGGACCGTTCTTTAGCGCGCATATAATGGGAAATGAGGTCATTGGCATTGACGCCGCTGAGTTCGGCCACCCACCGCATTTTGTCTTCCGTCATTTCACCTGCCCGGCCCCGCTAACGGATGGCGAGCGTGAGCGCATCGCTGATGTTTCAAGGAGCTGCTTGCCAGCTCTTGGCCTCGGCTGGGGGCCAACCAACGTTGATCTCCGGTGGACGAAGCGCGGCCCAGTCGTCATTGAGGTCAACCCGCGTCTTGCAGGGGGGACCAGTCCTCGGCTCATTCAGGCCGCCTACGGTGTCGATTTGATCACAGAGCACATCAAGCTCGTCACCGGCAACGAATGGGATTTACGTGCAAAGCACTCGCATATTGCGGCCGCCCAGTGCTTAAATGCTGACCGCGATGGCATCCTTGATTGGGTTGACGGATACGGCCGCGCCGCTGCTGTACCAGGTGTCGCCGAGGCGAAATTATATATTAAACCCAAGACGCCAATCGTCAGGAAAGGCGACTACCGAGACCGTATCGGACATGTCATTGCAGCTTCAACCAATCGCGCCCGGACCGAAGCGGTACTTCAGCATGCCACAAGCTTAATCAGTTGGTCGATCGCGCCATTTCCGACACACGAGTGCACAGAAACAGTCTGCCGGCTCAGCTCACCTCACCAGGGCTAGGGCTAGCTATTAGCTGTGAAGTTCTGTGACAAAGATCTGGTTTTCTACAACGCCTCATGGGCGAAAATCGCGATCATTCGATATTGCACCAACGAAGGTGCTTTGCGGTCAGTTACATGAATCAAGGAAGGACAATTGTGTTTCCGCTAATAACGTCGGTCCTTTGCAGTTCGTAGGTCGCCACCATCTGCCGTCTCACGCCTTGTTGCGCAGCTTTGAATCTGCCGCGCGACACGAAAGCTTTTCACAGGCGGCGGAGGAACTTAATCTCACGCAAAGCGCCGTCAGCAGACAAGTCAAGCAACTTGAGGAGACGATTGGCGTGACAATGTTCCGGCGGGTGGGACGAGGGGTCACACTGACCGACCCAGGTAGGCGGTTCGCGGAAGATCTGGCAGCCGACCTTGATAGCCTGAAGCAATCGGTGGCACGGGCGATTGCGGCAGGGGAGCGACATCCGACGTTACGTATTGGCATACTGCCGACATTTGCTAATCGTTGGCTGATCCCGAAATTGGGGACTTTTCTGAACGAGCATCCCGGCTTGGAAATTAGGATGGAGACCCGCACGGCACCGTTTGACATCACACGAGAGCGCTTCAATGTCGCGATCCATTTCGGAAAGGCCAACTGGCCAGACGCACGTATGAATAAGCTATTCGACGAGGAAATGATGCCGGTTGCATCCCCCAAATTCCGCGATATGTACTCGGCAAGCGACCCGTCGCGTCTTGCGGAGGCCCCGCTCCTGCATTTAATTAGCCGTGAAAGCGCTTGGTTTGATTGGTTCGCCTTGAAAGGAACCAGAGATAAGCGGCTCTTGAGCGGGCGTCATTTCGATCAATTTTCCATGATAATCTCGGCTGCCGCATGTTCAATCGGGGCCGCCCTTTTACCAAAGTATTTAATCGAAATCGAGATGAACCAGGGCGTTTTGGTTCCGTTAAGCACCACGCCCTTGCGGACTCACAACAGCTATTTTGTAGTCAGCGCGGCTGGTGACGTTAACCCACAGGTAAGCTCTTTCACGCGCTGGCTAATCTCTACCGCGCGGCGCACCAGCATCACGAATACCTATGGTTAGCTATGGAGGCTTGTCGTTGCCTCAGCGCACCGATTGGGCGAATGCATCGCTTGCCATTCTCAACGAGTGCGGCCACATTTTGCGCAAGGCATACCACCTCACGCGCAGGCAATCGGAGGGCGATCGCCCGAACTGATCCGCCACGAATGCCAGCGCCAAGACGCTGCGGGTCGACGCCTACCGGTCCCGTGCGCCGCTGGTCAGCAGAGTGCGTCGCATCGCGGTACAAGGGCGGTTGTTTAACATGATTTTCGCCCGGAACGCCGAATCCGAAGAATCTGCAAACGCCCATGACGCCTGATCCGCGGCACCTGCGCAGCTGCCAGCTGTGACATTGCTGGCAGTGCAATCCCATGGTGACGTCTATATTGCCCAGCTCTGCCAGTTTGCCATGATGCGGAAGCGACGGCCGTCGGTGAGCTAGTCCGATACGAAGTCTAGCGACCAGCGTTCGTCGGGACGCAGCGGAACCAGCATCGGCGCCCTGGTCCCGATCGCCCGCTTGCGGCCGCCACGACGACGAACGGCGAGCTTCTCCTCCCGGTAGAGCCGGAACAGCTTCTTGTGGTTCACGACGAGGCCTTCCCGCCTCAGCATCACGAGAAGACCCCGGTAGCCGAACCGCCGCCACTCCTGCGCGATCGCCTTCATCCGCTCGCGGACCTCACGGTCGTCGGGACGGCTGGTCTCGTAGCGAACCGTCATGCGGCAGCAGCCGATGGCTTTACACGCCCGCCGTTCGCTCATCCCGAAGGCATCCTTCAGGCGAGCGACAGCTTTCCGCTTGGCCGCAGGCGTCACCATTTCTTTCCCACGAAATCCTTCAGCGCGGCATTGTCGAGCATGGCCTCGGCCAGAAGCCGCTTCAGCCGCGTGTTCTCCTCCTCCAGTGCCTTCAGTCGCCGAGCCTCGGAGACATCCATCCCGCCGAAGCGGGCCTCCAGTTGTAGATCGAGGCGTCGCTGACCCCGTGCTTGCGGCACAGATCGGCAACCGATACCCCGGCCTCATGTTCCTTCAAAATTCCGATGATCTGCTCTTCGGAAAAGCGGCTACGTTTCATGTCCTGGTCCTCTCGATGGCAGACCAACTTCAAACCGGATTAGATCAGAGGAGCAAGGTCACCGGGGACGCCGAGGTCGCCGACAATTTTCGTCGCGACAGGATCGCTTTGGGATCAAAGGCTGATGACGGTACGTTGTGAAACATTCACAAATGTTATCTTTTGGTACGCCAAGTCATATGCGACAATATATAGGCGATCCAAAAATCGGAGAAAGGTGAAAATGATATACAGCCCCTTAGATGCCTTTGATGCCAATCTCAGTGAAGCTCATATATTTTTTGGCGATGTCGTCAACCCGCCGGATTTGAGCAGCATACATGTAGCTGTAATTTGGACTCTTCTTGGCCTTAAACAAGACTGCTCGGTCCTTGAACTTGGATGCGGTTATGGGCGGATTGCCAACCGACTGGCCGAAAAAGGAGCGCGGGTAACCGGAATTGATACTTCGCAGGCTTTGCTGAAGAAAGCCACCGCGGACGCGACTGAAGGTGGCGTAAATGTTGAGTATGTCCTGGGCGACATACGCTCACTACCTTGGCGAGACCGGTTTGACGCGGCCGTTCTGTGGGATGCTACCTTCGGTTACTTCGATGACGCGGACAATGAAAAAGTTCTTCATGAGGCCGCTTCTTCACTCCGATGCGGTGGGCGGCTTCTAATCGAATCTGAAAATCGCTACGCTTTCCTGCACCAAAGGTCGCCTATAAGTCTTGTGCAGCGTGACGACGATCTTAGAGTCGATATAACGAGCAACGATGTGCTCAGCGATCGTCGGAACATCGAAAGGATTTTCGTCCGCGACGGATGCGTTAGACGAATGCACCTTTCTTTGAGGCAGTATGGGTTCTCTGAATTTGTTCGGATGTTGCGAAGCGCGGGGTTCGGGACTGTTGAGGCCTATGGGCAGGAAGGTGGCCCGTTTACGTCCGATAGCGCGAGCCTCGTGGTTGTCGCGTACAAATAAGGCCAACCGACATTTGGGACTATGGGCTCCGCGTAGAATGCTTTGTTAGTGCCGCTTGTGACGTACTTCGACAAATCGTGCCTTTTGCGCAATATTGAATGGGCATGCTGCCTTGGCAAAAAGTGTCATGAGCTGCCGCAGCTCTGGCATCCGGTAGCGGCACTTTGCTGAGAAGGACCAATTCACCAGCCAATCCACACAGCGCGTAGTGTTCGATGCCGTTCGTTGCCGAACCAGCAACGTACGAGTTCATACAAAGCAGCACGGCCTGCCGGTCCCGAACTTGCTTGGAAGAAGCGCATCCTTGGCCGAGTTGCCACCGCAAATCGGCTCTGCTTCTGCGCACTTAGCTACACGGCTAACCTGTGGATCGAATCGGGTTGGCGTCGACGGCGACCTGAAGTTGTCACCTCTGTCCCGAGTTGTCATTTGCGGCTATGATCTGCTCAAATTTAATAAGGCTTAACTAAAATCAGCTGCGCAACGCGATAAGTAAAAGTCTCCATGTGCCATTCAGGGAAGAAATAATGAAAGACATCGTCATCGTCGGATCAGGACGAATTGGCCCAACGATCGCGCGTTTGCTCGCGGGTTCTGGAAATTATCGCGTCGCGATCCTTGACCGTAGTTCCGAACAATTGGAGGAGATCGAAACCAGTCCCACACTCTCGACAGCAAAACTCGACATCGCTGACGAAGCAGCCTTCACCGCGCAACTCGCCGGAAAGTTCGCCGTTCTAAGCGCGGTCCCCTTCCAGTTCACCGTCGCCATCGCCACCGCCGCAGCGAACGCCGGCATACATTATCTCGACCTCACAGAAGACGTGGAGTCCGCTCGGCAGGTGAAACGGATCGCTAAAGCTGCCCAATCGGCGTTCATCCCTCAATGTGGTTTGGCCCCCGGTTTTGTATCAATTGTGGCGGGTGACCTTTCGCGCAACTTCGACAGTCTCGAGAGTGTCCGGCTGCGTGTTGGCGCTCTCCCGAAATTTCCGAGCAACGCCCTCAACTACAATCTCACATGGAGCACTGACGGACTGATCAATGAATACATCGAGCCCTGCGAGGCGATCGTCAACGGTGCGCTGATTAAGGTTCCCGCACTTGAGGAGCGCGAAGAGTTTTCGGTCGACGGTGTGACCTATGAATGCTTTAACACTTCTGGAGGTCTCGGAACGCTCTGTGAGACGCTGAAAGGCAAAGTCAAGACTCTCAACTACCGGACCATACGCTATCCCGGTCACGCGGCGATGATGAAGGTGCTCCTGCACGACCTTGGACTGCGGCACCGGCGCGAGATGCTGAAGGACGTCCTCGAACACGCCTTGCCGACCACGCTCCAGGATGTCGTCATCATCTTCGTGACGGTTTCCGGACGCAGAAAAGGCCGCTTTGTCCAGGAAACCTACGCGAACAAGATCTACAGCACCGAGATTTGCGGGCATATCACAAGTGCAATCCAGGTCACCACCGCATGCAGCATCTGCGCAGTTCTCGACCTGCTGGCCGGCGGCAAAATTCCAGCCCAAGGCTTCATTCAGCAGGAAGACATCAGGCTCGACACATTTCTGGAGAATCAATTCGGAGCAACGTATCGGCAACTTTCCGGCCAGAAACAGGCCGAGCGTCACGCCACTTGGTAGGCGAATATTCAACGTCACGCAGACGAACTCAAGCCTACTGGCCATCGGCTCGGGGCCGTTAGCTCTGGAAAAACCTTCGGAGAAGCACGTGCGTAGCTTTCATCCCGGACCGGTGCTTGAGCACTCACCGGAGGCGCTCCGTCTCACGCCGCTCCGTCGAGCGGAAACGGCGCAAGCGGTGCTAGCAGGTTATTGAAGAAGTATCTCGTTTGGCTTTAGTTCGCCTCGTGTGGCAGGCGAATGTGATCTCGATCGAGCCGTCGTCAATCAATTCAGCAGAGCCGTCGCCACTGACCTCGCCCATCTCGTCGAAGCCGGCGCATGTGAAGAATACATTGGGGCCATAGTTTAGATCGAGGCCAGCTTGCAGGGCGCGCCAAGCGATCTCACCGTGGTTGTCCGCTTCGATGGTGGCGGAATCGACAAGGAGAGACAATCGCGATCCCAAAGATCGGCCTCGACGATCCGCCAGCGGCCGATCAATTTACAACCTGCCGGGGCCGTGATGTCGACATCGCCCCAGCCGCACCAGATTGTAGGCGGCGGCGCCGAGGGTGAAGGCCCATCCGACGCGGTCGCGACCACGCAACTTTGTCTTTGCCTGCCCGGCGACCATCTTGATCCATCCGAACGCCTCCTCAAGTGCGTTTGCGGATGCGCTGGCTGACGGCACAGCCGCCGTGCCGCGTGGTCCGCCCGTCGATCGCCGCACCCTGGCCGTTGGTGTTCTGCGTCACGGCGTCGCGTCACCCTCATCGCGCGCAACTCGTTCTTGAAGTCCTTAGTGTCATAGGCCTTGTCAGCGCCGAGCGTGATTGCCTGGGCATGCCCGCCGGCGTGCGTCAGGCAAGCATCGACCAGCAGGCCATGGCGGTTCTCCATCAGCCCATGCCCCATGAAGCAGAGTGTCCCCTCCTTGCTCCGCCCCTTGCGAAAGAGCCTTGCATCTGGATCGGTGGTCGATGCATGCGTCTGGTTAGACCGCTTCTGGCCATGAAACTCTGCCTCGGAATTCCGCCGCCGCCCTCTGACGGCGGCTCGCCAGGTCATCCTTCGAGTCTGCGCCCGACCCGTCCTTCGGCTTCACGCTCGTCATCGATGCCGATCGATCAGCGTGCCGTAGACCGAAAAGTGATCCGTGGACAGAAGCTTCTTCACCTTGGGTTGCGCCAGGACGGCGCTCAGGAACTTCGCCGCGATGTCGCCTTCAAGCAGCCGGTCGCAGTTCTTCGAGAACACGGAATGATCCCAGCCAGATCGTCGACGCCGATGCCCCCGAACCAGCGGAACAGGAGGTCGTATCCAGCCGCTCCATGAGCAGTCGCTCAGAGCGGATTGCATCGGCGGATTCTCCAGCGGGATCAGCTCGCCCGTCTGTCCGTGCCGCCCCGCACGCTTCCCTCCCACTCCTCGTGGTCAGAGTGAAGCACGAACCTGGGACTGTCGCGAGCCCGTTTCAACAGATGGGGTGATTGGGTCTCGCCCGAGCCAGATTGAGGGCGGCTACTCCTGTCGGGATGTTAGAACGTGGTCGCCTTGGAGCGCCACAAACATCGGGAAGGAGCAGCCATGAAGTATTTTGCTGGATTAGACGTATTTTGGAAGAGACCACGATTTGCGTCGTTGATGAGAGCAGTCGGATCGTGAAGGACACGAGCGGCGAGCGAACCGCAGGCCTTGTCCGATGCGTTGCGTAAGCTCGATCTGCCGCTGGAGCGCATCGGGCTGGAAGCGTGCTCGCTGACGGCATGGCTTCACGATGGATTGTGCGCCGAAGGCCTGCCTGCGATCTGTTTAGAGACGCGCCAGGCCAATGCGGCCATGAAGACGATGCCTAACAAGACCGATCGCAACGATGCCCGCGCGCTTGCGCAGATCATGCGAACGGGCTGGTATCGGCAGGTGCATGTGAAGAGCCGGCAATGCCGGTTGTGGCGCGCGCTGTTGGTGGCCCG
>NZ_JAPYKS010000055.1:0-12270 GCF_037179605.1 Mesorhizobium salmacidum (SeqCode) | reverse complement strand
TCCTCCCAATGTATCGTGACGAGAATTGATCTCCTGTTGTCCAAGATATCGCCCGCGGCCGGTTTTGTACTCACCAAATCTCCCTGCGCCCAGTGCGGCGCTGCTCCTTGAAGGCAAAAAGCGCTTTCGAGTGCGGCCATGCCGAAAACGGACCGAACGCTTTCGACCCGTTCTCGGTCACAGCCCAGCAGGTTTGTGCCCATGCCGAGCCATACGGTCGAAGGCATCGCGCACCACCTCTAGATACGGGAGCCCGGCCTCGTGTGATGCTTAGCTTTTGACGTCGCGATCGAACAGCCTGATACCCAATCGACCTCGAGCGCGCCTTCACCTGATGCTCACCGCGCCCTGCGTCACGGACTGCTCTTCCGCCGCCCCCGAAGCGCTCAGGGATGGCTGCGTATCTCCTGGGCGATCGCAGCAAGCTTCGCGCATGTTGCCAAGGGCGGGCCTTGATTGCGGTCACCTCATGGCGGAGGAAGCGCCGACGACTCAGCGAAGGAACTGCTACAGTTTCTCGCAAGGGCCGAAGCACAATCAACCGTTTCCCTTTAGCCTCGGTCCATCTCCGTGGCTACAAATGTCTACGGAAAACTGCGGCTTCAGTTTGCGCCAGCGTTGGGTGCCGGCTCCTCAGTGAAGATTGCGTCGGTTGTCCGTCCAATGGAGATCAACTCTTAGTATCCCCGGCGCGTCCTGTCGGGTCGACAGCCTCTGCCACGGCTTCTTTCTTGGCTCTTGGAAGCACGGTCATCAGGAGGATGAATGCAGAGAGGATGAGGCAGACCGCATTGGTGATGATGATGGGCCATTCGTCTTTCATCAGGCCGAAGGTCAGCCATAGCGCGAAACCCAAGACAGTCAGCACGTACATCGGCGCCGAGATACTGTTAGTGTCGCGCGTTCTGATGATTTTCCAGGCCTGCGGCGTAAAGCTGGTCATCGAACATATGGCTGCGAGATATCCGACGATCGTGACAATTTCCATCGAAAGTCCAATCTTAGGAACGTCCGGCTCAGAGCTTATTCGCCTGCGCTAGGCTCGAAGCGCGGACGACGCCGTGCTGCCTTCCCAACGTGAGCGTGGAATCCGTGCTCTGCGCTTGAGACACACCCGAAATCTGTTGGTCGCCGGTGTCGTATGTCGTGGTCCTCGATGACCGGGGACGTTTTAGGGGAAACACGGCGTAGCGCAGATCATTCTGAGATCCGTCAGATGAAGGATCACCAAGCTCCTGGAGCCACCATGACCCGGCGTGACGAGTGGCCCCGGAGCGATAGCTGACGGCGCGATCATCAGCCCGGTCCTGCGGGGGTGCTCGCAGGTGCCTCGACAGTTCACCCGCAATGGCATTGAGCTTTGCTTTAAGGCTGTCGTTGAACATGTCGCCGACCATGGTCATGCCGGAAGACCATTGCGACGTCCCGCCGAAGTCGGCATGGCTGAAGTGGGCCATGGTTCCGCCACCGCGGCGCAAGGCTTGAAAGACCGCCCTCACTGCCTCGTCGGAAACGCGTGCAAGCCTGGCGGTTAAATCAGCGTCTTCCCCGGCGCTTGCCATCGAATGTTCACCTCAGCGACAAAACTGCACTCGGCGGTCTTGGTTCCAGAGGGTGGGGTGGCCGCTCTCGAAAGGGCGCAATACTCCGGCGCAGTCTTTCCCAAAAGAGGAACTGGGCCGCTGTCACAAGGAACTTAAGGGTGAGGCCGGCATTGAGAGTGTTCTGAAGTCAGGTTTCTCCAACAGGAATATTAGCATGGCCAAGACCGCTAGACAGTCGTCGGGCAAGCCCGCGACGATCCATGATCAAAAGCTGACGCGCGGTAACGGAGGGGAGCTTCACCAGGTCGCGGAAGGGGATACCGATACCGGCATCCTGACTACCGCGCAAGGCGGTCCGGTGGCTGATGACCAGAACACATTGAAGATCGGCGAGCGCGGACCGGCGCTCATCGAAGACTTCCATTTCCGGGAGAAAATCTTCCACTTCGACCACGAGCGAATTCCCGAGCGCGTGGTCCATGCGAGAGGCTATGGCGCCCACGGCTTTTTCGAGACCTACGAGTCGCTGGCTGCCTACACGCGCGCCGACATCTTTCAGCGCGCCGGAGAAAAGACGCCGGTTTTCGTGCGCTTCTCCACTGTCGCCGGATCGAAAGGTTCGTTCGATCTCGCGCGCGACGTTCGCGGGTTCGCGGTCAAATTCTATACGCAGGAGGGCAATTGGGATTTGGTTGGCAACAACATTCCGGTGTTCTTCATCCAAGACGCTATCAAGTTTCCGGATGTCATCCATTCCGTGAAGCCGGAGCCCGATCGCGCCTTTCCGCAGGCCCAGTCGGCCCATGACAATTTCTGGGACTTCATAAGCCTCACGCCGGAATCGATGCACATGATCATGTGGGTCATGTCCGATCGTGCCATCCCGCGCTCCTTCCGGTTCATGCAGGGCTTTGGGGTCCACACCTTCAGGTTGGTCAATGCGAAGGACGAATCCACCTTCGTCAAATTTATCTGGAAGCCAAAGCTCGGCATGCAGTCGGTGGTTTGGAACGAAGCCGTCAAGATCAACGGCGCCGACCCGGATTTCCACCGGCGCGACCTGTGGAATGCGATCCAGTCCGGTGATTTCCCGGAATGGGAGCTCAACCTTCAGCTATTCGACCAGGAGTTTGCCGACAGTTTTGACTTTGACGTTCTCGACCCGACCAAGATCATTCCGGAGGAAATCCTGCGTCCGATTCCGGTCGGTCGCCTAGTGCTCGACCGTATGCCCGATAATTTCTTCGCTGAGACCGAGCAGGTCGCGTTCATGACGCAGAACGTGCCGCCGGGCATCGACTTCTCCAACGACCCCCTACTACAGGGCCGCAACTTCTCCTATCTCGATACACAACTCAAGCGGCTGGGCAGTCCGAACTTCACGCACATTCCAATCAACGCGCCCAAATGCCCGTTCCATCATTTCCAGCAGGACGGCCACATGGCCATGCGCAACCCGGTTGGACGCGTGAACTACCAGCCGAACTCGTTTGGCGAAGGACCGCGCGAATCTCCCGAGCGCGGGTTCAGGTCGTTCGCCGACGCGGAACAAGGCCAGAAAGTCCGACTTCGTGCCGAGAGCTTCGCAGACCACTACAGCCAGGCGCGCCAGTTCTTCAACAGCCAGACCGCCCCGGAGCAGCGCCACATCGCCATGGCCCTGACCTTCGAGCTCAGCAAGGTGGAAACGGTGGCCATCCGCGAGCGCATGGTCGCGCATCTTCTCAACATCGATGAGGGACTCGCCGAAACCGTTGCCGATAAACTCGGCATGAAGGAACTACCCCAGCCGGCGGACGCCGCTGTTGCGCCCCGCGACGATCTCGAACCGTCGCCGGCGCTCAGCATCATCGAGAACGGGCCGGAGAGTTTCGCCGGCCGCAAGGTCGGAGTGCTCGTCGGTCCCGGCGCCGACGCCTCGCTGCTGAAGAAGTTGCAGTCGGCGATCGAGAAAGAAGGCGCCGTCATGGAGATTGTCGCGCCAAAAGTCGGCGGCGTCGAAGCCGACGACGGAAGCTGGATAGCGGCGAAGCACATGATCGACGGCGGGCCTTCAGTCCTGTTCGACGCTGTTGCGCTCATCCTCTCTGAAGAGGGAGCTGAGCGCTTGACGGGTGAGGCTGCTGCGCGGGATTTCGTTGCCGACGCTTTCGCCCACTGCAAGTTCATCGCTTTCACTTCGGGGAGCATCCCGTTGTTGCAGAGGGCCGGTGTCGATCCGCAAGCCGACGAGGGCCTGATTGGGCTCGATGATCCGAAGGCTGTCGCCAAGTTCATCGGATCCTGCCGCAAGCTTCGGCTCTGGAGCCGCGAAATGGCGGTCAAGGTATAGCAGGCTCGACACATCCAAAAAGGAGTTCCGCAGTGCAAATTGTTCGAACCGATGTCTCGCGCGCGACCTCGCCAACCGGAGAGCCCATCCTGCGTGTTGTCTTTTATGGTGAAGGCGGAGACTGCGTCACGGTCGACATGGCGAGTGTCGAAGCTGGCAACGACGACGCGGCTCTCGATCGGGCCCGGGCTATCTTGGTGCAGATAGCCACTTTCGGCATTGCGGCCAAGGACTAGGACGCAGCGGCAACTTCGATGAGGTTGCCGTTACCGCGGCGAGCAATGGCAACGGCGATGTCTACATCTTCGAGTGCCGTGACGGTGATGGCAGTTGGCAGGTTCCGCCGTCGAGAATGCCGAGCTACGAGGCCGCCCAGGAAGGGGCTATTCGTTGTGCGATCGACCTCCTTATGGATCTCGAGCCGGGTACGGACCTTTGACCGGCTGGCTCGTGCCCATTCGGGATGAAGGCGGCAACCTCCTTTGCGCCATCAACGTGCAAGCTTTGGTTGTGACTGCGGGTTTGGCGGCGTGAGCAGGCTTATGGATCTCATCTAGGCCGTAGACTCATAAGCGCGGAGCCACAGGCGCATTGAGGCGAGCTGGATCATGGCGAGGAAGTTGGCGGCGAGCTTGTCGGAGCGGGTCGCGACGCGGCGGAAGTGCTTCAGCTTGGAGAAGAAGCGCTCAATAAGGTTGCGCTCGCGGTAGAGCCGCTTGCTGAAGCAGGGCTTCCAGCGCCGGTTGCTCTTCGGCGGGATGTTGGGCGTCGCGCCCTGCTCCTGGATCAGTTCGCGGATGCAATCGGCGTCATAGGCTTTGTCGGCCAGCACGATGGTGCGCGGGCCAAGATGATCGAGCAACAGGTCAATGACCTGCCCATCCGGTCAGGCCGAGCCGGATCGGGAGGCCCTGCGCGTCGACGACGACGTGAATCTTGGTCGTGAGCCCGCCGCGTGATCGACCGAGACAGTGATCTGGACCCCCCTTTTTGCCGTCGCTGCCTGCTGGTGGGCGCGAACGGAGGTGCTGTCGATCATCTCGATGGCGCCGTCGTGGGCGTCGGTGATGGCGTCCATCAGCCGGTCCCACACGCCTGCCTTCCGCCATCGCACGAAGCGGTTGTAGCAGGTGGTGCGCGGGCCATAGCGCTCGGGCAGGTCCCGCCATGGTGCGCCCGATCGCAGCACCCAGAAGATGCCGTTCAGCACGCGCCGGTCATCGACGCGCGGTACGCCTCTGGACTTGTTGGGCAGCAGCGGCTCGATCACACGCCACTCGACGTCGGTCAGATCATATCGGCTCATGCGAACGCTGAATCACAATTTGGCTCGCTTTAAAAGCGGCCTATCGGTGAACATCCAGCTTGCGAACATTCGTCGCGTTGGCCAAGTTTGCGAGGAGGAGCAGCTATGATCGATGTCTACGAAAGCGCGACTGACGACCTAGGACGGTTCGGGGCCGTATTCGAAAGAGATGACGAAACAGCATACTTCTATTTGCTCGACATGAGAAAGCAGGAAGGCAAACGGATCGTCTCCGCTTTCAATGCCAAAGCTGTGACCGACTTGCCTGCTGACACGCCCGTTTCGATCCGGTGGAGCTCATCTGCGGCCGCAGTCGGGCTGTTCGTTGACGGCGTATTGTCAGCCATCTTTGATCTGCGCACAGCTGATCCGATAGGCCGCTGGGCCGATCTCGAGGATAGTTCCCTTTTCGCGGTGCATTGAACCAGAGCCCTCCGGGGCCGGCCGTCTCCCGTTTTATGAGTTCACGACCTAGTTTCCCAAGCGAGTGCTTTGGATCGAAGCGAAAACTTCTGCCCACACGCGCGTTGTACGAACGCGCGCAAAAACTGGGTAGCGGCCGTGAAAACATGCTTTGGGCACACAGGCCTGACGATCGCTTTGCTAGGACTGTTCCTATTTAGCGCGCTGGGCATGAGCTGGTCGGGTCGTACCAGCCTACAATGAAGAGCACGGCTCTACAGCGATCGGCCTGCTGGCTCGCCAGCGGAGATTTTCTTTCGACGCTGTTCGACAACTGGGATCGAATGCCTGCAATGTCGGCCTACGTGATGCTCAGTGCGATACCGTTTCAACGCGGCTCGGCCGAATCTCGCGATCCTACGATCCAGACCGGCCCGACGAGGAATTACGGGCTATCCATCCGAGGCGGAACCCGTTGTGGTTTTTATTCCTGGTCGCTGGGCATAGCGCTGGCCGTGCTGTTCGTGATCTCCTTCGCCCTGCACGGGTGGTCAAGCCTCGGCGCGGCGAACTAGGCGCCTGGCCACAGTGGGAGGTCCAGCTACCTTATGGATGCCAACCTCTGGTTTGAATCTTTCCAACGACAGCGGTGCTGGTCCTCTCGTCGATTTTTCTACGGCACAAAGGCTCGCCGGAATCGAAGCCTGCTGGGCGCGGCAAACGCCAAGACGGGGGCGTAAGCGTCGCCTCACCGGGGTACGCTAATCGTCCGAGATCAGCCGATAGTGAAAACAGTCCCGCAGGTGGTCATCGAAGAATCGGCCTTCGCGAAGGCGTTTCGGAATGCGGTGTAGATCTCCACAGGAACACCCTCGTAGTCATAGCGCTTGCCGCTCGCAAGGAACCACACGGAGAAAACCTCGCTCTCGGGATCGTATTCGCTCTTGCGGATCGACCTCGAAGGCATGGAGTCGAACCCTAGACGAGCGCCATCGGCATGTAGCGGATGATAACCTTGTCCTGCCGAAATCTTCGTTCGAGTTCCGCGCGGCGGTCGTGCCAGTCCGCCAGATCGATTTCCTCCGTCATCACCTCGAAGATAATGATGTCGTCTCTTTCAGATTCCGCGCCTTGCCGCCACAGGCCCTCTGCAGGCGCCTGAAGATAAGCCGTAACGCCTTTAAATCGGCTCGCCAGTTCCTCCTTGATCCGATCGAAATCTTCCCGCGGAAAGGGCTGGCCGCCGTTGTCGGCTCGGGGAAGCAGGATCTGAATAAGATGCATACGGGCCACTCGCTGAATGGCAGTCAACGCTTACGAAGTCGAGGCGTTCCTTTGTGCAAGAGGGAGGCTTCGCTCAGCTATTCACTGAGGCAAGGGCGCTACGCCTACCGCATCAGGCGCGCCGCGCAGAGCATCCTCGATCTTCTTACAGCTCGAGCCTGCGCCTCCTTGCAAGTCATTTAAAGCAGGTTTCGCAGGCTTGGCCGGCGCCGGTTCCTTAGACGCTGCCCGAAGGTGAATGTTGATGGCATCGTGTCAACGCCTGGCTTAGCTGACCTTGGCGAAGCGGACCTAACCCTCGCTCACCTTCTCGCGTCTTCGGCATCGCCGAGACCCCAGAACCGGCTATCTCCTGGGTTGAAGAGATACCTACGTCGAGCATATAATGTCCGGCAGTGCCGAGGCCGTCCCCCATGGTGTACCGTGGCCCATGCCTGCAATCAGATCTTCACTTCTCCAGCTTCGTCAGCCCAGACCTGCGTGCTTCGTCCGCGCTCGCTCGTTGGATGGGTCGGCGCTCTGTCGAGTTTTGTGCACGCCGCGCCACTGCGCGGCGATGGACTCCGCGTTAATTGGCGCCACGGTGTGATCGGCGGAGCTCTGCCGGATCGTAATCACTGCCCAGAGGCATTCCGGACAAGCCGCTGCAAAACGGGAGCTGCCGCCATTCGAACCAGCCGAAGAATACCAGGTGCCCGCATGGTGGCATAAAAGCCGTCCGGAGGGAGCTGGCGGGCCAAGCGTTCGGCTGCTGCATTTACCGGTTCGGACGATCCTCTGCGATAACGTTGTAGAGCACACAGCACGCCAACAACGCGACGACGCCGCGTAAGAGATCACTGGCCGTCAAACCAGAAAAATAGACGAATTCAAACGCTGACACGGTCGGCCCTCTACCTTGCGAAATCCACCAAGATAGAACCGATAAGGAACTATGATGTTCCATGCGTCATTTCGGGACCAGATGCTGGCACCGGTCTTGCACCGAAGAGATCGCCGGTACTCCTCCACCGGTCCTGATGGGGATCAGGACTAAACTTTGCGAGGCTAGAGGATTTGGGGTTTCTCGCTCGCCGATCTTACGTTCAACTGATGCGATGACGCCATACCGCGAGCGGGACCGCTACGGCGCGTTCGCCGTTCAGCTTGCTCATCAATGCCGCCTTTAGCCTCGCCATTGGCCTGGGGGTCTCTGTAGGCCGTACCCGCCTTACCACGCTTATTTTGGTATTCCAGGTAACGTACCGAAGGGGTATTTGCACTGTTTCTAATATAAACCCATGATGATAAGCCCGCCGGGAGGATCTCCGGCATGACTCGGCTGCCGTAAGGTCCCTCCAAACCCTCCGTGGCAGCCGGGTCGCCTCTTCGGAACGGCCAAGCCAGGTTCGAGTTTGGGGATAAGGTCGACAAGACCGGCCCGTGGCTCAAGCCGGAGGCCTTTTTCGCGCTAGAGCCTGGCGGCAAACACTACGTGTGGACCGAAGACGAAGGGGATTCATTGACGTTCAGGTCAGCGCCCCTGGTGGCATCACGCTCGCAAGCCCGGCTGACGCTCCGAAGAAGAAGTAAGAATCGCGCAGAGTGCGCCAGCACGTACTCGGGCGCCGGCGCCACCATTTCTCCCGGATGAACTCGACGCCGGCCGCTGCCCGGCAGCTTTAGGCTACCGGGCCTTTTTAATAGATCTGGCCAAAATCTCGTCAGTAGTCGCTGCCTTGCACGACAACGCGATGATGGTGGCGGTGATGACGGGAGGTTTTGACGACCACGGCGGTGGTGGAGTGGCGATAATGGCGTCTGCCGTGATCGTAGAAAGCGACCCTGCCGTGGTGGCGGTGATGGAGGCGGTGCCCATCTTTGATAACGATCGCGGTACCGTGGTGATGATGCCTGTGATGCGTCCCGACGACGACATCAGCTTCGGCAGCGGATGCAACAGCCGGAGCGGCGATGCAGAACGCCAGGGCGGCGAAGAGCATGGTTTTCATTGCGAAGATCCCTGTTTGGTTTAATTGCCCCTTCGCGCCGTTAACTTCCTGCCGGCGGACTTTGTTCCGGAGCCACCCCAGTGATTCAGGACATGGTGAATGTTTTGCAGTTTCGGCGACATTTCTGAGTCAGCCAGCGCTTTCGGTGCCCGTTTTATTGCGCGGTCATGGGGAGGGTGAGCGTCCGAGCTTGAACCCTCTCCAGGCACTGAACCGGGATGTCGGGCCAAGTCCCCCTGGCGCATTGCGTCTCTGTAACGCCCACAGCGGCCTCGCCTTGCAAGCTGGCCGCTTGCGTGGCCGAAGATCCCAGAAGGAATGTTTGCGTTAGGAGCGCCGAGAAGGCGGCAACTTGAAGGAGCACGGCGGCAAAGGCAATTTTCTTGAGCATGCGAGAGAACGCTGTTGATGCCGGCCGGTTCCGTACGTTCGGGTCGGTCAAACATTCAGCGAGAGGAACACACATTCCCCGCGCGGCGATTTCTTCATTCTGAGGCCCACCATGTCCAAAACCATTACTGATGCGATTCGCAACCGAGTGACGTTTTACATCACGTGCGGTCTTCCCATTTGCAATCATTCGCTCCAGATCGACCTGGAGGCGCTAGGCGCCCGCCTGGGGCTCGACCATGCGCCATGCATGGTGTTCCGCTGCGGTCAGTGCAAGGAGGTGGGAGGGGCCCGCGGCCGGTATTCTTCACCTGCATCCCAGGCCCGCTTCTCCGCCAGAGAGCGGGCCCACGCAATTGGCAATCCAGGTCTGCGCGAGCCGCCCGGCCGAGCACCGCCGCGCACGACTATGCGCTCAGCGTCGTGCCGACGAATCCACCGCAAACCTTGTACCGCTTCGCTGTGTTTGGCGATTACGGCTACACCGACGTCTCCGGCGAGAAGGCCATTTCGGCGATGGTCCATGCCGAAACGTCGATTTCATTCTCACGGTCGGCGACAACGTGTACGCGCTGCAGCTGCTGGATGCTGCAGTCGGCCAGCAATACCAGACTACATCGGCAACTAGCAGGGCGCGTATGGGAGCGGCAGCAGCATCAAGCCGCTTCTTTTGCACCGGGAGTCGGCGAGACGGCCGCCGGACTTTCAGGAAAATTTCCAGGCAGCGCCCTTGATATTGCCTGTGGTCGGTTTTGTACTCACCAAATCGCGTCCTGAGCCCAGAGCGGAGCTGCTCCTTGAAGTAAAAGGCGGCTTTCATGCGCGGCCATGCCGAGGCGGACCGTTCGCTTTCGGCCCAAAATCCGGTCCTTTCATAGCATCGGGTGAACAGCAGGTTTGCGCCACAGCGGCCTCTTAAATCGGCGTTGGCCCGAATTGCTGCTTCCGGCCGGTACCGGATGCTCGGCCGCTAGGCGTTCGCGATTTGGAAGTACTACCATGGAGCGAGCGTCTTGAGGCGACGTAGGTCATCAGCGGCCTCGGCCAAGAGCCAGTCGCGGAATGTCGTGACTTTGGGCAGCATCGACGTCGCCTTGGGACAGACGATCCAGTAGGTCTTGGACAATCGCAGAGCCGTGGCGAACGGCCTGACAAGGCGCCCGTTGATGAGATCCCACGCCGCAAGGGTGGTGCGGGCGAGTGCAACGCCCTGGCCGTCGACAGCGGCGTCTATAACCATGCTGGCGCGGTTCAAGACCGGTCCGTGGGAAAGTTCGGCATCGACCACGCCAGCGGCCTTGAGCCATTGCGACCAGTCCTTTCGGTCATCAAGATGCAGCAACGGAAATTTCAGCACATCGGACGGCTCGCGCATCCGCCTGGTGCAGTCTGGGACTGCAGACCGCGAACAGTTCCTCGGAGCACAGGTGGACAACGTCATGCCCCACCCAGTTCCCATCGCCATGCCGCACCGCAAGATCGACATCCTCTCTGGCGAAGTCGACGTGATGCATGGTTGCGGAAATCCTGAGATCGATGGCTGGATGCGTCTCCGCAAACCGGCCAAGGCGGTTGACCAACCATTTGGCGGCAAAGTCGGGCGACGTGCTGACCGTCAGCGCTCCGGCCCGTGATAGATGCTGGATGCGCTGCGTGCCGAGACTTATACGGTCAAAGGCATCGCGCACCACCTCCAGATAGGAGAGCCCGGCCCGTGTGATGCTCAGCTTTTGACGTTCGCGATCGAACAGCCTGATGCCCAATTCGAGCTCGAGCGCCTTCACCTGATGGCTCACCGCGCCCTGGGTCACGGACAGCTCTTCCGCAGCCCTGGTGAAGCTCTCATGGCGTGCCGCCGCCTCGAAGGCTTTGAGGGCATTTAGCGATGGCAACCGGCGAGCCAATTTCGCACCACGTCATGAGAAAAATTGGGCTAGCACGAGAAACCATGCTTTGCACACGCCAGTAGATTGAGGCATTCCAGCGCCAGAGGTCAATATGGATGCGGCGAAAGGATGAGAAATGTTCAATCACCCGCTGACCGAAGCGCGGAGGCCTTCGTCGTCACTGCCGACATATGTCCGTCACATCGCCAACAATGTGACAGGAGCGATTGTGATGGTATCGCGCTGGATCCAACTCCACTGCCAACGCGAACAATTGGCCGAGCTCGAAGACCATCAGCTTGCAGACCTGGGTCTTACTCGTACTCAGGTTCGGAACGAATGTGCAAAATGGCCTTGGCAGGCCTAACGCCAGAGGGCGGTATGAGTGATGGCGGTCTCGGTCGACGCGTGGCCGCGGCGCCCACATGGCGATGATAGATAATAATATCACCTAGTTATGAGTGTTCGTGTGCAAAGAAAGATTGCACACGAAAGTTCTGCTTCTCTTCCATTTTCGTTCTTGCGAGGGGGTAGCCGAGAGATATTTCGAAGCGGATTTTTACGCCGGCGCTCGCCGGCAACCCGACGGTCTACGCCAGCGCATTAACGCTCCTCGGACATGGTGCCGACATGCCTGAAGTCGACAGCTGACGCGGGCCGGGTGTGACGCATACCTTGTGAGCCGATGATCGCAGACCGTTGGATGGGCGCGGCCGCGACATTTGCCTTCGACTGACGGTTGATGAGCTAGTTAGCCGCCTGACTTCGGCACCAGAAGCGGAATAATGCGGTCGCTTTTCGCGACGGCTGGCCGTCCCGCTGACCCGTAAGGAATGCCGAGCGCGTCCCAGGTCTCGACCAGCGCGTCCTGCAGTTCGGCGATCAGCGCATCCGAATGGAACGGCGTCGGTGTGATGCGCAGCCGCTCGGTGCCGCGCGGCACCGTCGGGTAGTTGATCGGCTGGATGTAGATGCCGTGCACGCCGAGCAGGCGGTCGCTGGCCATCTTGCAGAGCTCCGGATCGCCAACCAGCAGCGGCACGATGTGGGTTGGCGACTCCATTACCGGCAGGCCGGCGGCGGACAGGATCTGCTTGGTTCGGCTCGCCTGCTGCTGCTGGGCATCGCGCTCGGC
>NZ_JAPYKS010000054.1:0-13320 GCF_037179605.1 Mesorhizobium salmacidum (SeqCode) | reverse complement strand
CGCGGGCGCACGGTCGCCTGGACGACTGACATCGGGCCGCATTGGCTGTCGCAGGACTTTCTCGGGTGGCCACTCTACGGCCGACTGATGGGGAATATGGTGCGCTGGCTCGCGGGCACCGAATAACCGAATAGAGAGCCGGATACCGGTTTAGGGCAGTTGCCGGTTCTCGCTGCAGGCCTCACAGCGACACAGCAACGCTTCTACCGACGGCGGTGAGGTCATTTTGGCGGTCGTCACAATGTTACAAAATATTCTCGAACTAAACAAATATCTCGAACTAATTGATTCATAATATAACTTAGAGCTCATCACTCTCGCAACATCGGCCCCGTTCTCAACGGCAGCTAAAGCACAGCCTAGCGGCCACTTCTATTCCTACGTGCGCAATAGCGATGCCCGGCCTTCGCGGGATCTCCACAAATCACGGGGGCTCGCCACGTAGGATCGGTGGTCAGCTGTCGGATGCGCACCAAGGATGCTATCACGCCAAATGCATGAATTCACCAGGCTGGCCGACTTCCACTAAGCGCCACTCGCTGATCTGCGGACGAGACTCTCAGTATGAAACGTCGCCTATCGCTTTACGTTGATGTGCGGCCACTGGCTTTGCAAACCGCTCGCACTTTTGTAGCAGGCGCGATCGCCGAAAAGCGCCGGGAACATTAGTGCCGCGTGCAAGTTCGGCACCTGCACCTAACTCAATCCGGTCACCGAATTTGGCACATGTCCCTTCCCCGAACATTTTGATCCGTAAGCTCCAGAACATCTCTGATCTCACCCAGTCAGACATCGCCGTTTTGGAGAGCATCCAATTCCAGACACGGGACTATCATGCCGATCAGGACATTGTGCGCGAGGGTGATCGTCCCACCAATTCATTTGTGGTCTTGGACGGTCTGGTGGGGTCCACCAAGCTTACGGGCGAGGGCAAGCGGCAGGTCACTTCGTTCTTTGTTCCGGGAGACATTCCCGATCTCCATGGATTGCATCTCTCGGTTTTGGATTGCACGTTCTCACCTCTCACGCGCGTCCGCGTGGGCCTTATGCGCCACGAGGCCTTGCGGGCCATTTGCGACCAACATCCTTCCATAGCGACGGTGTTTTGGCGCTCGACTCTGATCGACGCAGCGATCTATCGAGAGTGGGTCACCAACGTTGGAAGGCGCGACGCCTATGCTCGGACGGCGCACATTCTGTGCGAACTCATCGTCCGCCTTCGCTCCATGGGGCTCATCAGCGACCATGTAGCGGAGCTTCCGATCACGCAGGCGGAACTTGCCGATGCGGTAGGCTTATCCACCGTGCACGTGAACCGAACGCTTCAGGAACTTCGACGCAACGGGTTGATTGTCACCGAGGGCTCGCGATTTCACGCCGTTGATTGGGCGGGGCTCATTCGAGCAGGAGATTTCGACACCACCTACCTGCACCAAAAGAACGCGAGAACGTTGTAAGGGCGGGCTCGATGGCGAGATATTTCTTTGACAGCGGCGACAGCAATGCGGTCATCAAAGATGAGGTGGGCATCGAATGTGATGGGATCGAGGCGGCACGTCGTGAAGCCATGGAAGGCCTGATCGACTTGGCCCGAGAATCCCTGAACAACCACGACGGCCAGCAATTGTTCATTCACGTCCGCGACGAGACGGGCAAAGAGCTGGCGAGACTGTGCCTTTCTCTTCAAATGCAGCCGAGGACCAATGAGCTAACCGACCCGAGCCTACCTGCATGACGCACGCATTCACGGAATGCGGAAGGCCGCATCCCGTCTAGGGACACTCTCGGCCAAACCTTCTTGCGACGTCATCTGAATTGAGGAGATCGACGCTCTCAACGGCATAATCACTGTCGAGCAGGTCGACATATGGATGGCCCTCAATCTCAGCCGGCAGGCCGGTGAACACCTCGAACACCGTCCAGGTGCCGTCGATTTCGTGCCTGCGGCAGTACCTACGAGATCCCATATGGCCATCTATAGCAGTCTAGTATGGCCGGGAACATAAGGGCAAAGAGGAGGGGCCACTGGCTGGGCCGTCCTGCCGAGACCGGACAGAATACCAATGAAGGAAGTGCGCGTCGACGGGGCGACCATGCCGAGGTCGAGCTGTTCGTACGCATCCTGAACGACCGCAACGGCGAGGTGTTTGCCTCGACCTGCTTCACCGCTTCCGCGTCTCGGGCGGCGGCAATCAGGCCTATCAGCGCGCTTGTGTCGGCCGCCCGTTCGTTAGATCTGTGGAACGTTGAGCGTCGTATCGACCCGGCGGCTATATGCAGCCTTCGACTGAGGCCGTGCAAAATCCGATTGCGGCGTCCTTTGAGACGATGGCCTCGAACCTCCCCGGCTACCGCCACCGACCAGATCGACCTCTCCATCCGCCCCCGAGACGACCGCCACCAGCAACCAGGCGGATGATTAGGAGAAGTACAATCGCGCCGAGGGTGGCATTAACGATCAAGCTGATCGTTCCGCTCCCGAGATGGATGCCTAAGCGGGGTAGCAGCCAGTCCCCGATGAACGCGCCGATGATTCCGATCGCGATGTCGCCGATTAGACCAAAGCCGGAGCCCCGCACGATCTTTCCGGCCAACCATCCAGCAATAAGGCCGACTACCAATATGACTATGATGCTCTCGTTCGTCAGATGCATGGTGATCCTCCGGCCCCTGGTTTTCGCAACGCGATTCGTGTCTACAACCAGCGACTAGCCATAACCGATCCTTTGTCCCCACGAAAGCCAAGGCGCGTCTGTGACGCGACCGCCGCGCGGCGACCCAACCAATAGACGGTCGATAACATGGTCACCGAGTTAGACGGCGGAGCCAATAGGAAGCTCAGCTGAACCATACCTTAGAGGTGCGAGCCGTCCATCTGCGCACGCGTACCGTCATTAGGCAATATAAATCCCGCAAGGGGCGCCGCGTCTTCGACCACAATGCAATCACTGTTTCGAAACTGAACTTTAGCGGTGGGTTACTCATCTGCCCGCGGGCCATATCGACCGGGTAAGGGATCAACTTCGCGCATCGTTCTTCGCCCGCCATGCTCATCGGCGAGCCACCGATATTCCTGGTCGGGCATCAACGGAACGGCCTCGACACGCGGGGCGCCACTCCTCGACAAGAAGGGACTCGATATGACGCGAGATTGCACTACCCCAGATATGTGCAGACACCGGACGCTTACCAACAACCGATTAAGATGGCAGGATAAAATCGCGCACATTGCGCGTCGGTCGGGCGGTTGTTCTTGCTTGGTTTTCTGGCGCGCCGCGCACATCTGGACTCCATCGCAATGTGTCTAACTCAAACAAAGCATTGGATTTGCGTTTCCTTTTTACACGTTGCTGCACGTTGCAACGACTTTGGGGCGAGGAGAGAGACGACCACGTAGATAGCCTCCCGTCAGCAGAAAACGAGCTGGTGGATAGTCAATGTCAAAACCTCGTCGAAAGAGCCGACCGCGTCGGGTGTAGGATGGCGGCCGAGCGCAGACTTGTCGGCTGGCGCCATCCTCAGCACTGCCGGTGCATGGGCTTGACGGTCCTGATGAAAGCGCCCAGTCGCGACGGCCTGACTTCAAATCGAAGGTTGCCGGCAGCGCGGCGTCCTGACTTGAATGCCAACCATCGTGTTACGGTCCTGATCGCCATCAAAGGAAATGGGAGAGTTTGCCACGTCTAGGATCAGTCGCTGCGCCTTGCTCTTGCACACCGGCAGCGCAGTCGTCGCGTCGACGGTTGCGGTAGCGGCGCATGGTACAGAGCCGCAGGGTCGAGACCAAGGACAGAGCGCTGATTGAGGCGCACAAGGCAGCTTATGCTGGGTTCAGCAATGCCCTTCCATGACATCGGCAGTGGCAATGGCGGCTCCGACAGAGCCAGCCGAGAGGAGGAGAAGGCGCTGGTCGCCATCTGCAGCTATGCCGCCGTTGGGCAAAGGAATCGCCTGGCCAAGGCCCATTTTAGAGATCGAGGCGCGCGGTGAACTCGACCTCGCAGAGCATATGCAGGCTGTTCTCCGATCGACGATGTGGAAGGCATGAGACGAGCGGCGCGAGAAGGAGCAGATGCTGAATGTCTGGAGTGCGCCTCATCTAAGCCACTCGCGAGCGCCTGCGGACTCCCAGAAACCAGCCATTCGTTTATCCGACCCAGCGCAACGATGCCTAGCCAGATGGACCTGCCTGCAGAGTGGCACAAGAGGCACAGCGCGACGCTGGGTTTTGTAGTTGAGTGCAAGAAACACCTCCCAACCTCCCGGGATGACCTATGGCATGCTTAACCCAGGCGACCGTGATGGCCGGTGCGCAAAGCGCTTCCCGTTGCATTGCGTCCTCGGCACGCATTTGTGACGGCGGTGATGACCAGGTTCACCGCCTCAATTGATTGCCAGTATCATTGTGCGACGCCCAGCCGTTGTGGATGTGGGCAACGTTCGCAGGTGGAACAATCCGACAGCCGGCGAGTTTCTAAGATGAAGGGCGATCTGTTTCGGAGGGAGACCAGGATGAAACGCGTCCTTGCCCAAAATGCGGTGCGACTGATGCTGGGCGGCGTGGCCGCCTGTCTGCTCACGGTCGTTGAGATTCCTAACCCGATTATGCCATTGTCGCTTGTGTCCGAGGCGATGGCTGCCACCCAGGTTTCGATCAGCACATTCTACGAAGACCTGTCTTCCCATGGTGATTGGGTTTCGTACCACGGCGCGTCCGTTTTCGTGCCGGTTGATGTACCTGACGATTGGCGTCCGTATACCGTTGGACACTGGGCCTATACCGATCAGTATGGCTGGCTGTGGGTATCCGACGAGCCATTCGGCTGGGCGACGTACCATTACGGCCGGTGGGGCTATGCCGACGATATCGGCTGGTACTGGGTTCCGGGCACTCGTTGGGCGCCAGCATGGGTGAGTTGGCGTCGTGACAGGGAGCACATGATTTGGGCTCCGCTGCCGCCGCGCCGCGATCCGGATTTGATCTCAATCGAGGTGACCTTCGACACGACGCCTGATTATTACTGGGTTGTGGTCCCCACCCGCGAATTCCTTGCTGCCGACATTTCTACCGTCGTTATCCGTGATGAGCCGGAGTTTGTGCGCATCGTCGAGGCGGCCGAGCCGGCCGGCGACGTGACGATCCAGAACAATGTGGTGATCAACAAAATCATTAATGTCGATGTGATCGAAAAAGAGACGAACCAGAAGGTGACTACCGTCAAGGTCAGCAAGACCGACTCGCTCGAGCAGTCCGGCAAACTGGAAAACAATACGGTCGCTGTCTTTGAGGGGGAGGTGAAAGCCGACCCCAAGGCCAACCCCGCCAAGCTCAAAGACATCGACGAGGTGAAGCAGGTTCAGGCTGGCCGGAAATCGAAGCCGACCGAAGGCGCTGCAACGACCGAGCAGGCTAAGCCCGAAGAAACCACCAAGCCTGAGAAGCCAAAGGTCGGCGAGCAGCCCGCCGCCGAGCAGCAGCAGGCCGAGCCCGGAAAGGCGGCCAAGCCTGAGAAGCCGACATCCAAGAAGCAGCCCGCCGCCGAGCAGCAGCAGGCCGAGCCGGAGCAAGCGGCCAAGCCTGAGAAGCCGAAGGGCAAGAAGCAGCCCGCCACCGAGCCGCAGCAGGCCGAGCCGGAACAGGCGGCCAAGCCTGAGAAGCCGAAGGGCAAGAAGCAGCCCGCCGCCGAGCCGCAGCAGGCCGAGCCGGAACAGGCGGCCAAGCCTGAGAAGCCGAAGGGCAAGAAGCAGCCCGCCGCCGAGCAGCAGCAGGCCGAGCCCGAGCAGGCGGCCAAACCTCAAAAGCCGAAGGCCAAGGAGCCCGCCGCCGAGCAGCAGCAAGCCGAGCCCGAGCAGGCGGCCAAACCTCAAAAGCCGAAGGCCAAGGAGCCCGCCGCCGAGCAGCAGCAAGCCGAGCCCGAGCAGGCGGCCAAGCCCAAGCCACAGAAGCAAAAAAACAAGGCGTGCGATCCGCAGACTGACACGAACTGCTAGCTGTGCGCGGCACCGCGATTTTCCATCGCGGTGCCGCTGAACGGCAATGCGCGAAAGCTGCGAACCCTCGCCACTTTCCTTCGCTGCCGCCTGCTCTCCTCTATACCTGCTGGAAGCGCGGAACGCCCGTCAATGAACACAGGGTAGACATGCAACCCGAAGAGGGTGAGACGTCACCTCGCGCCCGAGGCTATTTCGAAAGGCCTGACATCTGCCGAGACAAACCTAGGATGGGTAACAGACAGAGGTCGTTATCCAGAAACTGCCATGAGCACCCGCGGTGCCGACTTTCTGTACAAATGGATTTCCGAACATATGCCGGAAGGGCCAACCGACGCCCCGGGCCGGCTTGTGACCGATATGGCAGACCAGGCCCTGCGGGCCGCCGCCGTCGAAGGCATCCCAATTTAGGAGATCGATGAAGAGATCGGTAGCGTTTATGAAGCGATCATTCATGCCGTTAAACATCGCGACGGCGGTCTCGCGGATTAGGATTTTGTGGTTGCCTCAGGCGGTTCGCGGTCGCGACGAGGCTGCAGATATGGACTATTGAGTTTTAAGCAGGCGCCAGCAGCGCGCCTGTCTTTCCCGCCGACTCGCAATATCTAATTTTTCTAAATTAGCTACGTCTTATGGAACTTTGGTGCGGGCCTTTCATTTTCATCCGCATGCGAGCCTCTGTGATCCAAAGCGTCGAGACGGGAGTGAACGCGTCGCCGCGCTACTCGCTGGTCCTGCCAATATATAATGAAGAACAAGTGCTGCCGCGACTGATCGAACGGATCATGTCACTGATCAGTCGGCTGGACGGAGAGACCGAGGCGATTTTTGTCGATGACGGTAGCCATGACGGCAGCGTCAAATACCTTCGGCGGGTGGTCACCGCCGAACCTCGCTTCCGGCTTATCGAGCTTTCCCGCAATTTCGGACACCAGATTGCGATCACGGCTGGCATGGATGCTGCGGCGGGGGATGCCGTCATCGTCATGGATGCCGACCTGCAAGATCCACCGGAGGTCGTTCTTGATCTCGTGGCAAAATGGAAGGAAGGTTTCGAGATCGTCTACGCCCGCCGTGTCAAGCGCGAGGGCGAATCCTGGTTCAAGCGGCTTAGCGCCGATCTTTTCTACCGATTCCTGGAGAAGATGACGCCGGTCAACATCCCGCGCAACGTCGGGGACTTCCGCCTGGTCGGCCGCCATGCGCTGGATGTCTTCAGACACATGCCTGAACATGATCGCTTCGTCAGGGGCATGTTCGGCTGGATGGGATTCAAGCAAGCGGCGGTGCCATTCGAACGCCCCCCGAGGACCATCGGCCAGACCAAATACCCTTTCTGGAAGATGATGCACCTTGCCGTCCACGCCGTTGTCAGCTTCTCGGAAAAGCCGCTCCACTTTGCGCTTTGGGGTGGATCGGCCATTTCCGCACTTGCGCTGACCTTTGGCGCTTATGCCGTGTTCGCCTGGATTTTTGAAACCGGCGTCATTGCCGGCTGGACGTCCACCGTGGTGATCGTATCGTTCCTGTGTGGCATCAATCTTTTCATGACCGGCGTGGTCGGCCTCTATGTCGGTAGCATCCACGCCGAGGTGAAACGCCGCCCTCTTTACGTGATCAATCGGCTTACCGGCTTCGACGAGCCGGTGCGTGCCATCGCTGATGGGCGCCGGAGATCATTTCGCAAGCCCAAGAACGGAGTCGCTCCCAGTGTCCGAACTCTTCGACAGCTATAGATCCAGTTATGCAGAGACGATCGATGCGTCGATCCGCTTTTCCGGACTCAAGCACGATTTCTTTTTGGTCGCAAAGGCCGACCTGCTGCGGCGCCTAATCGCCGAGCGAGGACTTCGTCGCCGGGGAGCCATGGTGCGGGCGCTTGATGTGGGCTGCGGTGTCGGTTCGCTCCATCCTTATCTAGACGGCGCTTTCGAGCGCCTGGATGGCTGCGACGTCTCGCAAGGGTCGATCCAGCGCGCTAGCGAGGACAATCCGGGAGTCGTCTATAGGACATGCACCACGACGCGCCTGCCTTATGACGACTGCGTGTTCGACTTGGCTTTTGCCAGTTGTGTTGTTCATCATGTTTCGCCCGCATCCTGGCTCGATTTTTTTCGCGAGATGCGACGCGTCGTGCGGCAAGGCGGCGTCGCCTGCATCATCGAGCACAATCCCTATAATCCGCTGACGCGTCTGGCGGTGCTCCGGTGTCCGTTCGACCAAGACGCGGTCCTGCTCAACGCGGTCAAAGCAGCGGCCCTCTTTCGACAAGCAGGCTTTAGCGAGGTTCGATCCGAGCACTTCCTGCTGCTCCCGTCGGCCGGCGGGTTCGCCAGAAAGGTTGAGCGTGCCCTGGCGCTGCTGCCGCTTGGAGCCCAGTATGCGTGTAGTGGGCGTGTCTGAGCATCGGTGCTCTGCCGGCGGCGCCGCCCTAAAGCTTCTGGCGCGCTTCGGCCTGGTCGGCATCGTCGCCACAATCCTGTATGCCGCCTTGGCAGCCGCCTTTGTCAAATCGGAACGGTTCGGCTTCAGCCCCGTCCGAGCGTCCCTTGCAGCTTACGCAGCCGCGGCGTTGTTTTCCTATCTCGCGCACAGGTCAGTAACCTTGCGGGTCGCATAGATCAGAGGCTCCGCGTTTTCTTGCTGGCGGCGATCGGCTTGGCCATCGCCTATGGCGGGCCGGTACTTTTGACGGCGAAGCTGGGCCTGCCGCTCATCTTTCCCATCATGATTACCTGCTTGCTTGTGCCCGCGATCAATTTCGTCGTGCTCGACCGATGGGTCTTTGCAGAACACATTCCCGATCAGTCCGGCGATGGCTGATGCGTGATCCGCCAGAAAGATTCGTTCTAAAGCAGTTCACCGTTTCGCGGAAACGATGAACTGCTCAAAGCCGCTTGCTGAATCACGGCTTCCAACTCAAGGAACGATCTCATGCAGATAATCTTTGACCACGACGACGTGACGGTCCGTGATGTGCCCCCTACGCCGGTGGTGATCATCGAGCGCGTCGCGGGGACCGGTGACGCTCGAAGACACCTTCACGCGGTTCACGGCCTGGCGCAAAGCGAATGGTTTGTCGCCGCAGACAAGCCCTACTTTCATTAGTCTTCCGTTCCGAAAGGGAGCCCTGCCTCCCGGACCGATCAGCCGATCGAGGCGAACGACGCGCGCATGAAAGCTGGCGTGGTGACCCCGGCGGACGCCGCGCAGTGCTGCAATCCCGGCAACACCAATGATCTCGAGCCCGCCGCACTCTACCTTATCGCGATTGGCCGCCGGCCAGCGGCGAGGAGGCACGCGACTTCCCAATCTATTGCCAACGCGCTGGCTGTCCTCCATCCGGGAGGTGCAGGCACATGAGATGATCACGGAACTGTTGTGCTGCTGAAATAGGCAACGCCAAAAAATTGTGAAGCGGCGTTTCCGTTCGGAATTGCGGCAAATCAAAGAGTTAGAGCACTTCATCGCTTCCGCAAAACGGCGAAGTGCTCTAGCAGGCTGTTGAAGAAGGATCACGTTTGGCCTTGAGGATAGCCTCGTCGCCGTTGTGATAGGCTAAGGTGATGTCGATCGAGCCGTCGTCGAGCAATTCTGCGGAGCCGTCGCCAGTGACTTCGTCCATCTCGTCGAAGCCGGCCCATGTGAAGAAGACCATTGAGGGCCCGTACCCGAGATCGAGGCCGGCTTGCAGGGCGCCAAAGGCGATCTCACCGTGGTTGTCGGCCCCAATGGTGATCGTGGCGGGTCCGCCGAGGTCGAGATAGCCGCGATCCCACAGGTCAGCTTCGATGATCCGCCAGCGGCCGATCAGTTGACAGCCGGCAGGTGCGATCATGTCGGCACCGCCAGCAGCTTCGGCAACCGCACGAGATTGTAGGCGGCGGCGTTGAAGGTGAAGGCCCATCCAACGCGGTCGCGGCCACGCAACTTGGTCTTCGCCTGTCCGGCGACCGTCTTGATCCATCCGAACGCCTCTTCAATGCGCTTGCGAATATGCTGACTGACAGCATAGCCGCTATGCCGCGTCGTGCGCCCGTCGATCGCCGAACTACGGCCGCTGGTGTTCTGCGCCACATGCGGCGTCACCTTGATCGAACGCAGCTCATTGATGAAGTCCTGCGCGTCATAGGCCTTGTCGGCGCCGAGCGTGATTGCCTGCGGCCTGTCGGCATAGGGTTCGATCATGTGCAGCGCCGCCACCCGTTCGGCATGCCCGTCGGCTTGCGTCAGGCAAGCATCGACCAGCAGGCCATGGCGGTTCTCCATCAGCCCATGCCCTATGAAGCAGAGCTTCGCCTCCTTGCCCCGCCCCTTGCGATAGAGCCTTGCGTCCGGATCGGTGGTCGATGCATGCGTCTGGTTAGACCGCTTCTGGCCATGGAAGTCTGCCTCGGCATTGCGCCCGCCGCCCTCTGACGGAGGCTCGCCAAAGCCATCCTTCGGGTCTTCGCCCGACCCGTTCTTCGGCTTCACGCTCTTCATCGATGCCCACGCCTCGATCAGCGTGCCGTCGACCGAGAAGTGATCCGTGGACAGAAGCTTCTTCACCTTGGGTTGCGCCAGCACGGCCGCCAGGAACTTCGCCGCGATATCGCCCTCCAGCAGCCGGTCGCGGTTCTTCGAGAAAACCGAATGGTCCCAGGCCGCATCGTCGACGCCGATGCCCACAAACCAGCGGAACAGGAGGTCGTATTCCAGCCGCTCCATCAAAAGCCGTTCAGAGCGGATCGTGTAAAACGCCTGCAACAGCATCGCCCGCAGCAGCTTCTCCGGCGGGATCGACGGCCGCCCGATCGGCGAATATAGCGCTGAGAATTCCCGCTCCAGCCCCCACAGTGCCTCGTTCACAATCGCCCGAATACGGCGCAACGGATGATCGCGCCGCACCCGAGCCTCAAGATCCACGTAGCTGAACAGTTCGCCCGTCTGTCCGTCACCGCCCCGCACGATTCACTCCCACATCTTCGTGGTCAGAGTGAATCACGAACCTGAGACTGTCGCGAGCCCTTTTTCAACAGCCTGCTAGCCGGCGTCCAGCCGAAACGATACCAATTTAATGGCGCGTTTGTAGATCTTGCTGGCGGCCGGGCTTGGCGGAATCCCGTCGCGATAATCGAAAGTCACTTCGAGTACCTTTGCGCTGGCAAACGCTGCGTGCGGGATTGCGAACGAGATCGTCGTCGGGTCTTTGCTCGACAGTGTTACCTCGTGTACCCGAACTCCGTTCACCGAGATCATTACCCTTTGAGTGGTCTGTGGTGGACGAATGACGGCGGACATTTGTAGCGTTGCCGTTAGCCCGTCGCGAAGCGAAGGTATTTCCAGTCTTAACCGAGAGGTCTCGCCCAGCGAATGGGTTCCGTCGGCTACCGGGCCTGACCAACCGCAGACCATCATGCCGACTGCTTGTTTGGCGCCGTCGGACCGAAACGATACCGTCTGGCTAGGAGTGTAGCTGCCAATCGCATCGCGATTGAGGCACGTCGTCGTGCGATCGATGTAATAGGCCCGATAATCGGCGTTGACATCTGGATTGAGAGCGAGTGCGAGGATGATGATCTCGGACACGGCCAGAACCAACGCCAGCGCGTAGCCGCCAGTCGAGGCAGCACGGCCATAGGGTGACAGGCTGTCAGACCAGGGCAAGATAGCCTCCAATCCACGCCAAAGTCATGAAATAACATGCGCTCAGGAAAAGAGCCAAAATCACGAGATAGGTCAGCTTCGATACCGACAGCAGCTCGGCAATCAACATCATCAGCGGCGCAAGCCCAATGACGTATCTAACCATGGACGCCAGGTTGGTGATCAACGGCAGGATGATGCTGCTCGCACAGAAGAGCGCAGCGCCATATCGCCTGCGAGCCCCCAGAACGACCGATAGGGTCAGCCCTATGATCGCTGCGAGCGCGCTCCATTGCGGCGCGGTGGGCAGCCATCCTTTTGTCGGCACAGCAGCGAGACCGTCCCATAGAAAAAGGAGCGGATCGCCAGCAACCCGCCCAAACGCGCGCTGGACGTGAACGAACGCAAACCCGTCCCCGACAGTGAGATACAAAAAGAGCATGTAAGCAAACAAGCCGGCGGGCGAGATGAAGATAGCTACGAGCATATCCGGACGACCAAGCACCCATCGCGGGAAAGACACCGCCGACCCGCCCTGCTGGCGGTGCTGCTCGAACATTTGGATGACGATTGCAAACACAGCAAGGACCCCGACCAACCTCGTTGCCGACAGCAAAGCGCACGAAACGCCAGCGGCCAGGTAGTTGGAGCGCTTGAGCGCCAAAAAGACGCACGACGTCAGGACCACGAAAAGAGGTTCGGTGAGGAACGTGGTGAAGTGGAAGGAGAACGGGCCGCTAAGCAGGAATGCGCAATACAGTATATAAGCGCGGATGTTCTTCTCCAGAAGTGGCCATGCCACAAGGCAGGCGGCGTAGCTGCATGCAATCGAGGTGATCGTCGCGATCAGAATCGTGGAAAAAGGGAAAGCAAACCGAAGAGTCGTCACGAGCATGGGATACAATGGAAAGAAGCCCCAGCGTCCGACGTTGCTTTGGCCTGGAATGGGAAAACGCTCGTAGCCGTGTTCGGAAATGTCCACATACCACGCGCAGTCCCACCTGCAGAGCGCACGCGCATAAGCTTCGAAGCCTGGTACGGCCGAGACTGAATGGAATGCAGCATACCGAATGACAAGCCCGCTGATCATGAACAGGAGCGGAACCGCAGCGGCGATGACCCAAAGGCGACCGCCAGCGTTTGCGCGGGCCATGTCTCCAAGCGCCAGTTGTGTCTCCACAGGTGATGGCGCCACACTCTGCGATGGCGAGCCTGGGTTCGCCGGCTCGATGGCGCTGCCAGCCATAAAAACGTTCCATCGAAAGCATCAAGATCTTCAACCAGACTTGAAACCCCGTCTGCGACTTGATCGTAAGGATCAACGATGCCGCGCTGCTTCGGTTCCTTCTGCAGCAGGAAGGGTCAGGTCGATCGATCGCCGATGGAGAGATTCCCGCGCTTTGAAGAATGTCGAGGAGACCGGAAGGCAGCAGAACCTTGTCGATGGCGAGGGCCACGGAACAGGCCGCCTCGTTCGGCCCATTGACGGATACGAGCCGAGCTTTTTCTTGAGACGCTTTTGATCTCGCCACTGCTGGGCCATTCAGGCACTGGGGTCTCCCGTAATGTTGGCGCCAAAGACGATGTTGTGAAGATCGTACGTGCTCTGCGCAACCAGGGCCTTGCTGTTATTGTTGTCTCGGCCGAGCCCGAAACCGTCTTGTCGCTCGCCGACCGTGTCATCGTCATGAAGAAAGGCCG
>NZ_JAPYKS010000053.1:0-14945 GCF_037179605.1 Mesorhizobium salmacidum (SeqCode) | reverse complement strand
CGCGCCGTCTATGGCGACCACCCCTATTCGCGCTCCGATCAGGGCACCAGGCAGAGCATCGCCGCCATCACTCAGGATGATCTGAAGGCCCTTCACAAGGCAGTCTTCGCGCGCGGCGAGCTGCATGTCGCGGTCGTCGGAGCCATCGACCCGGAAACGCTGAAGAAGAAGCTGGATCTGGTGTTCGGAGACCTGCCGCAGAACCCGGCGCTCGCTCCGGTCGCCGACGTCACGCCTGCTCTGGCGCAGCGTGTCGAGGTCAGCTACGACCTGCCGCAGACCTCGCTGCAGCTCGCCTGGCCCGGCGTGAAGCGCAACGCGGCGGATTTCTTCCCCGCCGTTTTGATGAACCGTATTCTCGGCGCCCCCTTCACCTCGCGCCTGTGGCAGGAAGTGCGCGAAAAGCGCGGACTGGCCTACAGGGTGAAATCCTCGCTGGTGAACCAGGACCACGCCGACGCGCTGATCGTCACCACCGGAACGCGTTCCGACCGCGCGGCCGAGACGCTCGGCATCGTGCGCGACGTCGTCAAGCGGCTGGCCGAGGATGGGCCGACCGAGGCCGAACTGGCGGCGTCGAAGAAATATCTGATCGGCGCCTACGCGATCAACAATCTGAATTCGTCGAGTTCCATCGCCGCGACGCTGGTCGAGCTGCAGGTCGACGATCTCGGCATCGACTACATGCAGCGCCGCACCGGCCTCATCGACGCGGTGACGCGCGATCAGGTCAAGGCGGTGGCGAAGAAGCTGCTGAGCTCCGAGCCGAGCATCATGGTGGTCGGACCGCCGCTGGCCGCCGCCGGCAAGGGATGAGCCCGACTTTTGGGGCGCACCTCTATGTCATCGAGGTCTCGAAACGAACCGGCAAGGCTGGGCGGCAGACGCCCAGCCTTGCCGTCCGCGACAAACCGCTCCTGCCGATCGCGCCCGCAAGCGACCGTGCAGTCGTTTCTTCTCGATAGCCATGGGATGGTTCTGCTTTCCATCCTCATAGCCTCACGCACAAAAGCCCGGTACCCAGCGCAGGTTTGTGGCGTTACCGATACGCCGAGCAGCCGAGTACCGCGGCGTAGCCCAATCGGTGGTGAACCCCCCGCGGGCGAGCCTGGCCACAAGCACGCATGTGCTGTGGGTTTCTCTTGACCAACCGCAGGTCTTTGGCGCTTCAGATTCGCCGGAGGGTCCGAATGAATATCCATAAGAATGCCCGTCTGACGCCGCTGCGTCGAGAGGAAATGGCGCTGTCGGTGATAGAAGGCGGCCTTTCCCAAGCCCAAGCGGCGTTGAGGTATGCGGTGACGGGCAAGATCGTGGCCCGTTGGGTCGAGCGCTATAAAGCTGAGGGCCGGGCCGGCATGGCCGACCGCTCGTCGCGACCCAAGCACAGCCCCAGCGCCACCGAGCCGTCGATCGTCGAGCGGATCGTGGCGCTGCGGCGCCAGCGCCTCACCGGCCAGCATATCGCGCATGAGGTTGGCGTTTCGCCAGCGACGGTGAGTCGGGTGCTTGCGCGCGCGGGCCTTTCGCGACTGGCGGACTTGGAACCGGCCGCCCGGTAGTAGGCTACGCGCGAGCACCCAGGCGAAATGATCCACATCGAGGATTCGTGCTGAGCACGACCATCTGCTCGAACTCTGCAGACGTACGGTCGCCTGGTGAAGGCAGGAGAAGATCGCCGCGCTTCCACCCAAGCCCAAAAGCCGGCTAAGGTAGAACAAAGCGCCGGGCAATGACACCGGGCCGCTAGACTTTGGCAGGCTGCAGAGCCGGTCGGATCCGCAGACACTCCGGACTTACCGTTTTGCGATTCTGATGAGCTCGCATGGGTCCACCTCAAACGCATCTGCAATTCTACCAAGAACGCTGACGCTGGCCGAAACCCGAGCACGCTTGATCGAGCCGACATAACGCATGCTCAGCCCAGAACGGGCTGCCAGCTCCTCCTGCGTCAGATCCTGATCCTGGCGCAAACGACGCAAATTGATGGCCAAGATCTCCTTGAGATCCATGACCGACTAGGAATCAGAAGAGGAACTGACGTTCTAGGAATGATCGTTCCTATTCGCTAGAGTAGGGACCCGATCTGAAGAGTGCTTGTTGAAGGGGGATGGTTTTCCTGTGCTCAAACCGCTACTCGATCCCGACGTTGCCGACGTCGCCCCAGATGCCCCCATCCTGACCGGCTATGACGAGGAGCGACTGCTCACTTACATCCGCCTTCTCGATGCGGCGGCGGAGAACGCCGACTGGCGCGACGTGGCAAGGATCGTTCTGCATATCGATCCGACGAAGGAGCCGGAACGAGCATTCCGAGCATGGGAAACACATCTCGCGCGAGCCCGATGGATGACCACGAACGGCTATCGCTATCTTCTGGCTGGTGGAGCACCGCACTGAAACCGACTGGCCCGATGGGGTCTGCTGATGCGCGATTGCTGACTTTTTGACTGCCGAAAGAGCAGCAGGCTCTCGCGCCGTCGCTACGAGACACATATCACTTAGGCTGGTGAACCGGACAGCCTGCTCGAAGTCCAGCCATTGTTCTACCGCAAGGAGAATTCTAACCGAGCCTCCGGATCCCGGCGGGTCCTGCAATGGATGTCGGCTCGGCGCCCCTCCGGGTTCACTGCCTCAGCGAACCAAGCTATGGCACATTCTCAATCTCGGCGCCGTTGATGACGCGGGCTGCTTACCGCCCGCACAACGCGCCTTCCTCCGCAATCGCGCTTCGACGATGGGGAGCGAGACCTCGGATGCGAAGCAGCTTCCTCGTGCCGCTCAAAAAGGTGCATGGCGCCCCTGCTGAGGTCTAGGCCGCGTCCCGTCGATTCATCGTTTCGGAAATCTACTTTTTCCAGCGGTGCGAACGGAAGACCCGCGCCTGAGGAGGCGCGGGCATGTTGCCTGGAAGCTTGTAGGGCTGCGGTACTCGAAACATAACCGCAGAATTGAACCATGCCGAACTACGGTAAACATACGCTTAACGCCGCGAGCGGCCGCGGGAAGCCATTCATGTCACAATGGCATGGGACGGCCGTGCCTATCCAGCGCACCCAAAGCCCGATGTGGTCCCCACGAGAATCCCAACTTGGTTATGAAGATGAGATTCGGCAGCCAGCCCGCGCAGCAGAAAACAGGTCGTGCTTCGTCCTTTCCGGACGTTTCTTCAGGAGGACCGAAAAGCCGAATCGTTCGAGTTCATTCGACACCAATCGAAGAAGAAAAAAGCTTTTGGGCCTGTCTTGAGCACCTGCGGCCTGCCCTTGACGTACGTCGAGGGCTTTTGCACCAAGTTTGAAGATGGCCGACTACTTGGAAAAGTCGCCCCGCACGATGCCGTGGCGCTGCAACTTGTCGTAAAAGGTCTTCCGCGGAATGCCCAACGCCTCGACCGTTCGCCTGACGTCTCCGCCGTTGCGGCCGAGCGTCTCGCGGATGATCTCGGCCTCGTAGCGCTCCAAGCGCTCCGGCAGCGAGCCAGCCGCATCAGAGGGTAGCGTCCGCATTTCTTGTTCCACCCCGAGCACGAAACGTTCGGCAAAATGCGCCAATTCGCGCACATTGCCCGGCCAGTCATGCTCGTCCAGATACCGGTGCACCGATGCAGGTCCGGCAGGCACCGGGCGGCGGAAGCGGGCTGCCGCACGCTCTGCGAAGTAGCCGAACAGAAGAGCAATATCGTCGCGGCGCTCGCGTAGCGGTGGAATGGAGACGGTCACCACATTGAGCCGATAGTAGAGATCCTCGCGGAAATTACCGCGCTGGCGCGGGTCGCCAAGATCAACCTTGGCCGCGGCGACCACGCGCAGATCCACCGGCCTTACGTCGTTGGTACCGAGCGGCATGACCTCGCGCATTTCCAGCACACGCAACATTCGCACCTGTGTGGACGCCGGCATGCTTTCGATTTCGTCGAGGAACAGCGTGCCGCCGCTTGAATGCTCGACGCGACCGATCCGCTTTTTCTGCGCGCCGGTGAAAGCGCCTGCCTCGTGGCCGAACAACTCGCTTTCGATCACCGTCTCCGGCAAAGTCCCGCAATTCAGCGCGACGAAATTGCCCTTGGCGCGGCGGCTCCAGCGGTGCAGCAATCCGGCCACCACCTCCTTGCCGGAGCCGGTCTCCCCGGTCACCAGCACGTCGACGTCGGTGTCCGCGATTTGCCTCAGCGTATGGCGCAGTCTTTCCATCGCCGGCGTCTGGCCGATCAGCGGCAAGCTGTCCTGTGCCAACTCGCCCGCCTCGCGCAGAGCCCGGTTCTCCATGGTTAGGCGGCGTTTTTCAGCTGCCCGCCGCACACTCTGTGTCAGTCCGTCAGCGGCAAACGGCTTGGTGATGAAGTCGTAGGCGCCGTCCTTGATCGCCTTGACTGCCATTGGGACGTCTCCGTGACCGGTGATGAGGATGACGGGGATGTCGGGATCGAGCCGCAGGATGCGGTCGAAAAGCTGCAATCCATCGATCTCGGGCATGCGGATGTCGGACACAACCACACCGGCAAAATCGGAATCGATCCCGTCCAGGGCCTTCGACGCCATCGAAAACGCCGACACCGCGAATCCCGCAAGCTCGAGCGTCTGGGCGGTGGCTTTCAGGAGGTCACGGTCGTCATCGATCAGGATGACCGGTGCTACACTCTGGTGCGTCATGCTCGATTACGCTGCCTTCAAAAGATAAACGGTGAAGCATGTGCCACTGTCGCCGCTCGCGACCTCGATACGCCCGCCATAGTCGGCGACGATTTCCTTCGAGATCACCAAGCCGAGACCCAGGCCAGTTTCCTTCGACGTGTTGAACGGCGTGAACAGCGAGTTCAGCATCGCCGGCGGGATGCCTGGCCCGTTGTCCAATACGCTGAGCGCCACGCCCTCAGCCGTTTCCTCCACCGAAACTTCCACCCTAGCATGGTCGCAGCCCTCAAGCGCTTCCAGCGCGTTCTGAAACAGATTGATCAGCACCTGTTCGAGCCGGACTCGACTTCCCATGACCTTGAACGGAGCGGGCGCGGGCTCGACGACAAGCGCGTCGAGCCGGCCGCCAAATCGGCTTCGCAGCAACACGACTGCACTCTCAATGACGGCGCGCAATTCTACGGGGCCAGCCGCGGTACGGCCCTTGCGGGCGAAGGCCTTCAAGTTCTCGGTGATCGAGCCGATGCGCTCCGTCAGCGCGGCTATGGCGCCAAGGTTCTCCTCGACCGGAGCGGTCTGCTTGCGCTCCAGGAAGGTGCGGGCATTGTCCGCATAGGCCCGGATGGTGGCAACGGGTTGGTTGATCTCATGCGCTACGCCGGCCGCGACCTGGCCAAGGATGGCCAGTCGATTTGCCTGGACCAGTTCCTGCTGCACTACCTGGAGTTTCGCTTCCGTACTGCGGTGGCCGACGATCTCTGACTGTAGCCGATCGCGGGCGCGGCTCAGATCTTGGGTCCGTTCGGCGACACGCCGTTCGAGCTCGGAGCGCGCCGCCTGTTCGGTCGCGATCCGCATTTGCGCTGATTGCCGGCGCCATAGCAGATATGCAGCCAGGCCGAGGAGCGGAAGCACGATTCCAAGTGCGAGAAGCCGCATGACGCGGACAGCGGCAGCGACCGGCACTTCCACAGGGACGAGATAGTCGAGCCGCCAGGGCGTGGTGGGGACCGGGCTCGAGAGGCGCAGATATTCCGCCTCGTTGCTGCCTGGCGTGACGACATGGACAATCGATACCTCCTGGCTCAATGCCTCGGGTCGCGTGATCGGCAAGGGCATAAGCGGCGCATCTCCGACCTGCTCGCTTTCCCGGATCGCGGCAAGGTTGGGCCCGGCCAGGGCTGCTGTCGTCATGAAGCGCCAGGATGGAATGCTGGTGACCAGCACGACACCATGTTCGTCACTGACATAGGTCGGCCAATTCGCCCGGCGCCAGTTCTGCTCGAGCTGGTCGAATTCCATCTTGACGACGACGACGCCGAGAGGAGCCGTGGCGCTACCGACACGCCGCGAAATGTAAAGACCGGGATGCTTGCTGACATTGCCGAGCGCGAAATATTCGGCTGTTCCGGTTTTCATCGCCTCGGAGAAATAGGCGCGAAAGCCGTAGTTGCCGCCCACAAAGCTGTTCGGCTCGCGCCAGTTGCTAGACGCGGCCGCTATGCCGTCCGTGCCAGCAACGTAGAGCACCGATGCCTTGGTGCCCGAGACAAGGCTTTCAAGCTTGCGGTTCAACACATCGATCGCGACGGCATCGCGCCGCGCCAGGGCATCATGCACCTGCTGGTCCTCCGATAGCAGCAGCGGCAGTGCGCGTGGATTTTCCAAAACAGCGCTAAGCAGCGCCACTTTCAGGTCGGCATCTGTGCGCGCCTGTGCCGCCAGCGCCTTGAGCTCGCTATCCCGCGCGTAGAGGCCGGAGCCCTGGAGCGCCGCGGCAGTGATCGCGAACCCTATCGCCGCGAACCCAAGCCAGACCCGGACCGCACGCCTGCCGAGTTGCTCGGGCGTCGAAGAGAGATCGGAGGCGCGGCGCTGCGGCATCGCCCATCTGTGCATAATTTCGCACAACGGACAATCGAATTTGTGCGGGCAGCCGCACTTTTTGCCCAGATGCAAAGCGCGTGAATTGATGATGATGCCTGAGAGATCAAGGATTTAGCGACAGGAGGGCGCGTCTGGCACGCCGGTTGCGAACTCAATTCAGCAGCCGCGAGGCTGATGAAGCCTAAGGTCCCGGGAGGTCGGGTCTTCCGGGCGCAACGGAGGATATCATGCAGACAACGATTGCTGCTGCCGAGCCGCGCGGCAAGGTTCCCTTCTATCGGCATCTCTATGTGCAGGTCCTTGTGGCAATCGCCGCAGGCGTGCTGCTTGGACATTTCTATCCGGAGACAGGTGCCGCGATGAAGCCGTTTGGCGACGCCTTCATCAAACTGGTGAAGATGATCATCGCGCCGGTGATCTTCCTGACGGTCGCGACTGGCATTGCCGGCGTATCCGACCTGCAGAAAGTCGGCCGTGTCGCCGGTAAGGCGATGATCTATTTCCTGGTCTTCTCGACGCTGGCTCTGGTTATCGGCCTCATCGTCTCGAACGTTGTCCAGCCCGGCGCCGGCATGCACATCAATCCGGCCACGCTCGACGCATCGAAGGTGATGACCTTTACCGAAAAGGCGCATGAAACGACCATCGTCGGCTTCCTGATGAACATCATCCCCGATACGATCACCGGCGCCTTCGTGCAGGGCGATGTTTTGCAGGTGCTGTTCTTTTCTGTGCTGTTCGGCATTGCGATGGGGCTGGTCGGCGACCGCGGCCGTGCCGTCCTCGATTTTCTGCAGGCGCTGACCGCACCGATTTTCCGCCTTGTCGCGATATTGATGAAGGCAGCCCCCATCGGCGCCTTCGGCGCGATGGCCTTTACCATTGGCAAATACGGGATAGGCTCGATGGCCAATCTCGCCATGCTGATCGGCACGTTCTACGCGACCTCGCTGCTGTTCGTGCTGATGGTGCTCGGCGCGGTTGCCCGATACAACGGCTTCTCGATTCTGGCGCTAATCCGCTACATCAAGGAAGAGTTGCTCCTGGTTCTCGGCACCTCCTCGTCAGAGGCGGCGCTCCCCGGCTTGATGGTCAAGATGGAACGTGCCGGCTGCAAGCGCTCCGTCGTGGGCCTGGTCATCCCGACGGGCTATTCCTTCAACCTCGACGGCACCAACATCTACATGACGCTGGCGGCATTGTTCATCGCACAGGCGACCGACACGCCCCTCACTCTTGGCGACCAGGTCCTTTTGCTTCTCGTCGCCATGCTCAGCTCCAAGGGTGCCGCCGGCATAACCGGCGCTGGCTTCATCACGCTGGCGGCGACGCTGTCGGTCGTGCCCGCCGTGCCGGTTGCCGGTATGGCGCTGATCCTCGGCGTCGACCGCTTCATGTCGGAGTGCCGGGCGCTGACCAACCTCGTCGGCAATGCGGTCGCAACGATTGTCGTGGCACGCTGGGAAAAGGAGCTCGATCAGGCGAAGCTCGCCGCGGCCATGGCCGGTGAATTGCCGGACGACGCAGAACTGTCACTGCCGCAAGTCGAGGATGTCTCGACCTCACCCAGCGATCGACCACGGGTCTGGGGCCACGAGATGTATGAAAGCAAACCTCATTGAGACGATTCAGCCCCGGCGGCTTTGCTGCCGGGCGGGTTTGGCGGCCGCTCGCACCATCGACCAGCGGAACGAACTGCTGGCCGTCATCCCTTGCAATTTTCCGACTTATGACTCGACGAGGGCGCCTGTGGCTCCAGCAATGACGCTAAGTTTACCAGTCTCGCATCGGTCGGCGCCGGAGCCGACTCAATCTCTTGATTGGAGCGCGGATGGCTTTGAGGATCATCGGGCAGAGTTCTCTTTAAGCCTGTTGAGCACAAATCGCTTGCTTGCGAGCACGCTCTCTTCGAGCGACGTCGCATTCGCCAGATGCGCGGCGATGGCGCTGGCCAGCATGCAGCCCGTCCCGCGCATCGTTCCATCAAGACGAAGCGCGTCGAAACGGACGGGTTCTTGATCGGGACGCAGCAAAATATCTGTTGATCGCGGTCCCGTCGCGTGGCCACCCTTAAGCAACAACGCCTGCGGCCCGGCTGCAAGCAATCTTTTTCCCTGCTGGAGCGCGTCATCATCGTCCGCTGCCAGTTGCGATCCGACAAGGGCCGCCAGCTCGATGAGATTTGGCGTGACGAGCCGGCAGAGCGGCATGAGATCCCCCTTCATGGCGCCGATCGCGTTCGCTTCCAGCAGTGGCCTGCCCGAAGAGGAAGCCAGCACAGGGTCAAGTACAACCGGTATCAATAGATATTCGCTGAGCACGGCCGCGACCGCGACAATGACCCGCCGCGTTGAGAGCATGCCGATCTTGATGGCCGACACCTTGTTGGCCCGCAATGCTGCGCGCATCTGCTCGGCGACCAGCCCGGGTTGCTGGTGATGGATTGCGATGACGGCATCGTGGGTCTGCACCGTCACCGCGGTGATGGCAAGACAGGTGCGCACGCCGACGGCAGAGATCGTCTCGATATCGCGCGCCAAGCCGGCGCCGCCACTGGAGTCCGATCCGCCAACGACAAGCACATGCGGTTCTCGCTTCAGCGCCATCGCTCCGTCTTTCGGATCCATTCCCGTGTGCGTGCTTCCGGATCGGCATTCAACGTGATGTCGGTGACCACCGCAGCGCAGTCTGCGCCAGCCTCGAAGATACCGTCGAGCCGGTCAGGGTTGAGGCCGCCGATGGCAACCAATGGAATCGGTGCAACTTGTCGCTTCCACGCGCTGATCCGTTCGAGCCCTTGCGGCGCCCATTTCATCTTCTTGAGGCTAGTCGGATAAATGGGTCCCAGCGCCACATAGTCCGGCTCGGCCGCCAGCGCCGTTTCCAGTTCGGTGTGATCGTGGGTCGAAAGCCCGAGCTTCAATCCGGCGTATTCAATCGCCAGCAGATCGGCCGCAGCCAAATCCTCTTGACCGAGATGGACGAAGTCGCAGCCTTCCTCGATGGCCAGCCGCCAATAGTCGTTGATGATCAGTTGGCAACCATGGACCGTGCAGACGTCGTTCGCGCGGCGGATTTCCGTCCGCAGCGTGGCCTCATCCCTGTCCTTCATGCGCAACTGCACCAGCTTGACGCCAAGTGGCACCAGCCGTTCGATCCATCCGGCCCTGTCGACGATCAGATAGAAGGGATCGAGATTCATGGGAAAACCGCCTTGCCGAACGTCGGCGTCGACGGTATGGCGATATCGCGCGGTTCGAGCATTCCCGAGCAGAAAGCCTCACGTCCGGCATCGACCGCCTTGCCGAACGCACCAGCCATGCCGACCGGATCGGCTGCCTTGGCAACCGCGGTGTTCAAGAGCACGGCGTCAAAGCCAAGTTCCATCACGGTTGCCGCGTGCGACGGCCGTCCGAGTCCGGCATCGACAATCAACGGAACATTGGGGAAATGCCCGCGCATCGAGCGCAGCGCCGGGATGTTGACCGGCCCGAGGGCTGAACCGATCGGCGCGCACCACGGCATCAAGACCTTGCAGCCAGCCTCCAGCAGCCGCTCGGCGACGACGAGGTCGTCGGTGGTATAGGGGAATACCGAAAAGCCGTCCTCGCACAAGATGCGAGCGGCTTCGACAAGGCCGAACACGTCCGGCTGTAGTGTGTCGTGGTTGCCGATCACTTCGAGCTTGATCCAACTCGTCCCGAACACTTCGCGCGCCATGTTCGCAGTCGTGACCGCTTCCTTGATGGAGTGGCAGCCGGCAGTGTTGGGCAGGATTTTCGTGCCGAGCGATCGAATCAGCGACCAGAATTTTTCGCCGGCCCTGCCGCCCGCCATCTCACGCCGCAAGGAGACGGTCACCACGGAGGTGCCTGACGCCTTGACCGCATCGGCAAGGATGGCCGGCGAAGGATATTGCGCCGTGCCGAGCAGCAGCCGGGAGGAAAGTGGCGTCCCGAAAAGCTCGAACATGCTAGCCTCCCTGCATCGGCGAGAGGATCTCGATCCGGTCGCCTTCGCTCAACTGGAATTCCGCCCGCCTGGCCTTGTGGACAAGGTCGCTGTTGACGGCTGTCGCCAGCCAATCGCCTTCATAATCGAGGTCGGCAAGCAGTGCCGCCAGTGTCGTGGCGTCAATCTCAAGCACTTCGCCGTTGACGGTCAGTTTCATGAGCAAGCTCCACGGGTTTGTCTTTGCTGAAGAGAAAGTCTGCCGCCTGGCGCGCCATGGCCGGGGCCAGAAGAAAACCATGACGATAGAGGCCGTTGATCCTAACGGTGTCTCCGCTCGCTTCGACTAGCGGCAGATTGTTGGGAAAAGCTGGACGAACCCCGACACCGGTTTCAAGAACCTCAGCCTCGCCAAAGGCCGGATACAGGGCGCAGGCAGTGCTGAGCAACTCCATCATCGAACGGACTGTGATCGATCCCCCGGACTGGCTTTCGATCATCGTCGCGCCGATCATGAAACGGTGGTCGGCCCGCGGCACGACGTAGAGCGGAAAGCGCCGATGAAGCAGCCGGACCGGGCGCGACAGCGAGACGTCGGGCGTGCGCAGGATCAACATCTCGCCGCGAACGCCGCGCAGCCTGCCGTCTACAGTGGCCATTCCCGTGCAGTCGATCTGGCGGTCGAAACCGAAAATCCGCCGGGCGTCGGTGCCAAAGCGGAATGCGACCTCCATGGCCGCGAGCCTGTCATAAAGTGCCGTCATGGCCTGACGCGGGTCGAGATGAGCCTCGTCGGGGAAAAGCAGTCCACGGCGGAAGCGACCGGCGAGGTCGGGCTCGAGGAGCGCGATTTCGTCTTCGTCGACACGCCGATGGCCTGAGGTGCGGCTGGCGAAGCGGTCGAGCTCGCCCGCGTCGCGCGGCGCGGCCACAACCAGTGTTCCGGCCCGCGTCACCTGCCCGGGCGTTGCCGTATCCCACCAGTCGGCGGCGTCGCGTCCGAGATCCAGCACCAGCTGCTCGGCACTTTCACACTCGCACCATGGCGCCAGCATGCCGCCGGCGAACCACGACGCGTTGCCGCCGAGGGAAGGTCTTATCTCCGAAACCGTCACCGCAGCGCCGCGGCTGGCGAGCTCGAAGGCGGCGGTGAGGCCAGCGACGCCGGCCCCTTGCACAAGCACCCTCATGACGGCTCGGCCGCATCGGCGTCGCGCACTGGCATATAGAGATCGCCGCCGGCGCGATACTTCTCCGCCATCGCCGCCATCCCCTCCTTTTGCGCTTCCGCGCGAATGTCGTGGGAGATGCGCATGGAGCAGAATTTCGGTCCGCACATCGAGCAGAAATGCGCAACTTTATGTGCCTCCTTTGGCAACGTCTCGTCGTGGAACGAGCGCGCCGTCTCGGGATCGAGCGACAGGTTGAACTGGTCTTCCCAGCGGAACTCGAAGCGCGCGCGGGAAAGGGCATCATCCCTGATTTTCGCCGCCGGGTGGCCTTTCGCCAGATCTGCCGCGTGTGCGGCTATCTTGTAGGTGATGACGCCGGTCTTGACGTCGTTGCGGTCAGGCAGGCCGAGATGCTCCTTTGGCGTGACATAGCAGAGCATGGCGGTGCCGAACCAGCCGATCATCGCCGCGCCGATGCCGGAAGTGATGTGGTCGTAGCCTGGCGCGATATCGGTCGTCAGCGGTCCGAGCGTATAGAACGGCGCCTCGCCGCAGACAGCGAGCTGCTTGTCCATGTTCTCCTTGATCTTGTGCATGGGAACATGGCCAGGCCCCTCGATCATCACCTGGCAATCCTTGGCCCATGCGATCTTCGTCAGTTCGCCAAGCGTTTCCAGTTCGGCGAATTGCGCGGCATCGTTGGCGTCGGCGATCGAGCCGGGGCGAAGGCCGTCGCCGAGCGAGAACGAGACGTCATAGGCGCGGCAGATGTCGCAGATTTCTTCGAAATGCTCGTAGAGGAAGCTTTCCCGGTGATGGTGCAGGCACCATTTGGCCATGATCGAGCCGCCTCTGCTGACAATGCCGGTAACCCGCTCGACGGTCAGCGGGATGTAATGCAGACGGACGCCGGCATGGATAGTGAAATAGTCGACGCCCTGCTCGGCCTGTTCGATCAGCGTATCGCGATAGACCTCCCAATTCAGGTCCTCGGCGATGCCGCCGACCTTCTCCAGCGCCTGATAGAGCGGCACCGTGCCGATCGGGACTGGTGAATTGCGCACGATCCATTCGCGGATGTTGTGGATGTTGCGGCCCGTAGACAGGTCCATCACTGTGTCGGCGCCCCAGCGGATCGCCCAGATCATCTTTTCGACCTCTTCGGCCATCGATGATGTGATCGCCGAATTGCCGATATTGGCGTTGATCTTGACCAGGAAATTGCGGCCGATGATCATCGGCTCACTTTCGGGGTGGTTGATGTTGGCGGGGATGATTGCACGTCCGCGTGCCACTTCCTCACGCACGAATTCCGCCGTGACGAAATCCGGTATCGAGGCACCGAAGGCCTCGCCGTCCCGCTGCAGCTTGCCTTGCAGGATCTCGCGTCCAAGGTTCTCGCGAATGGCGACGAATTCCATTTCGGGCGTGATGATGCCGGCGCGGGCATAGGCGAGCTGGGTGACGGCCTTGCCCTGCTTGGCCTTGAGCGGCCGATTGCGAATGGGAAATTCCGGCGTCAGGCGCTCGCCAGTCGCAAAGCCGTTGTCTTCCGGGCGCACATGGCGGCCGTCATAGGCCTCGACGTCGCCGCGCGTCGCGATCCATTCGTGGCGATGCCGGGCGAGGCCCTTTTCGATGCTGGTTTCGACAGTCGGATCTGTATAGGGGCCGGACGGATCATAGACGGTGACCGGTGGCTCGCCGGCGGTCCGATGGACGGAGATTTCGCGCATCGGCACCCTGATCTGCGGGTGGAGGGTGCCTTGCTCGTGTATCTTGCGGGAGGCGGGCAGGGGTCCCGTCGACACGGCGGGGGTGAGGGCATTCATCTTGAGGCTCCTTTGCTCATGCATCGGAGACCCAGTTCTGTGCCGGAAGGATGAAAAGACGCTTTGGTCGACCTGTTCGAAACAGGTCTTCGGGCATGAACTCCGCAAAGCGCTTGCACCGTCCCTACGCCAGTATGAACTGGATCAGGTTCAACGGGTCACTGCGCCGCGAAAGCCAGCAGTATCTCAGCCCCTTGCCGGGACTCCCCTGGTGAATGCTTCGAATTGAACGGGCTGTCGCCACTTTGTCAAGCGCATTCGCCCCGCAGCGGAAGGGGCAAAGTCGGACGGAAGGCCACTGCCATGCAGAATGGGAACCGTTCGGTACGCGCTCGCTTTTATCGTCGCGAGGCGATGAAGATCTGGACGCTCATGTGCTATGACAAGCCTTCCGAAATGCTACATCTGAAACCATCAAGATATTGACTTTCAAAGCTCACAAGTCGATGGTGAACGGAGAAAGATCACATAGGAAGTCTGTATTTATGCAGTTCACGTTTTTGTATAGTGAGCCAAAGATGTTTCAGATTTCAGCAGAAATATTGTCTTATTGATTCGTAAGACAAGCGCGAGAGCCAATATTGCTCGTCGACGCGACGAGCGACCGGGTGGCGCGCCAATAAGTTCAACTGGCAGCCCCTATGGCCAGTACCCGGACGCCTCGGCCGATAGCGGCAGCACGGCGAGTACTGCTCCTCCCCTCGTCGCGCCGCTCTATCGGCCGAGGCACCCTCGCAAGGAGGCGCGCCTCTCAAATCCAGGATTGCCTTGGCTGTAGAACAGAGCACCTGTGGGAGCATACGAATGGTCGTCGTGGATTCTGCCAATAATGGGGACGGTGGGGAACTGGCTCAACATCCCGGCTCGGCTCAAAGTACTGAGTTGTTGATGCTGGGTGCGCTCGGTGTGGTCTACGGCGATATCGGCACCAGCCCGATCTATGCGCTACGTGAGGCGTTGCATGCTTCGTCTGGCGGCAATATCGCTGACCGCACAGATATTCTCGGCGTGCTGTCGCTGATCATCTGGTCGCTCACGATTACCGTCACGGTAAAGTACATCATGTTCGTGCTGCGGGCCGACAATCGCGGCGAGGGTGGCGTGCTGTCGCTGATGGCGCTGGCCCGCGGCAGTTTTCCGAAGCGTTCGGCGCTGATGCTCGGCATTGGCATCATCGGCGCCTCGTTGTTTTTCGGTGACGCGGTCATCACGCCGGCGATTTCGGTGCTGTCGGCGGTCGAGGGCATGAATGTCGTCACGCCCACCTTCCAGCCGTATGTCGTGCCATTGACGCTGGTCATCCTCGCCATGGTGTTTGCCGTCCAGCGCTTCGGTACCGGCGGCGTTGGGCTGGTGTTCGGCCCGGTGACCGCGGTATGGTTCCTGGCCATCGGCCTATCCGGCATCAATCACATCATCGTCGATCCGGAAATCCTGTGGGCCGTCAGCCCGCACTATATCGTCGCTTT